>JAQVEG010000041.1 GCA_028697725.1 Anaerostipes sp. | reverse complement strand
TGGTCTTTAAAAATCTCTTGTAGAATATTCATAAGATTATTATGAAAGATTTTATAGCAAAAAACAACCCTACCCCTCAAAGAATGAGGGGCAGGGGAGATGAAGTGTCGAAGACACATTTTTTATATTGATTTTACTGGATTTATACTTGGACGCTCGTTATCATAAAAAGCCCTGCCTTTCTATATATTAATTATACTATAGAAATGGTGAAGTTTTTGGTGGTACTGACTATGGCGCCTAAAAGCACATCCAAGAGAACTAAGTCGGAGTCTGCCAGAAGAAACCCAGAGGGTGCTACCTGTTGATATATGTCAACAGGTATGCTACAATTTTCTCAGATAAAACAAGGCATAATGATGGATGAGGAGATAACAAAGATGCAAGACAAAGGAATATCAGAAAAGGTATTAAGCGAGATTAAATATTGGGCAGACCAAGATGGTGTGGAAAAAGTTGTGTTATTTGGATCCCGAGCTAGGGGAGATTTTCGTCGGACGAGTGATATAGATTTGGCAATTACGGGTGGTAATAGTACGGCATTCATATTGCATGTGGATGAAGAAACTAGTACACTTCTGAAGTATGATGTTGTAAATATGAATGGACCGGTGCAAGAAGAACTGCTGGAAGCAATTAAGAAGGAAGGAATTGTAATTTATGAGAAAGTTTGATAACTATTGTGCAGCACTAGAAAATCTTAAAGATATTTTTGAGTATTCAGAGCCATATTCCAATGTAGTATTGACAGGATTGGTTGCATTATATGAGATTTGTTTTGAGCAATCGTGGAAGGCTATGAAAGAGATATTGGAGGATCAAGGATTTGCAGAAGCAGTAACAGGTTCTCCAAGGCAAGTGTTAAAAACAGCATATCAAGCTGGGATGATTGAAGACGAACAAATTTGGTTGGATGCATTGATTGCAAGAAATAATGTAGCACATTCATATAATAACAAGATAGCGATGGACATTGTGAACCAAACAAAGCGTCGCTTTTATAAGATGTTTTGTGATGTACAAAGTGAAATACAAGCACATTGGTTATGATTTCTTTGAAGCTTGATGAAATTCCAGAAGGACGAACAAAACCATGGGAACAAGACACGGTGAAAGAACCGTTTCAAGAATTTCTCTAAAGCTAATCGTTAAATATGGTATAGATTGATATGTGTCGATGCATGATTGGTGAATGATAAATATTTTCATATAGCAGATATGACAAAAGGGAAAGCAAATGATGATGGGTACAGAGGAGTGCATCTGTATTTTCAAAAGAATAATAAATGCTATCCAATAGAAATCCAATTTAATACATTATATGATAGGCAAATAAATAATTGGTTACATGATTATCTATACAAAAAGGAATATTCTAATAAAATTGGGCAGCAAATGAGAAAAGAATATGAAAACGGAAATATAAGAAGTGTGATTGCATTTGAGGAGGTGCTAAAGGATGTGTTATCTAGTTGCGAAAGATGTGAATAAACATGAATGTTATGCGTTAAAAACAACGCATGGTAAAAGATTAGTACAAATGAAACGAGAATTAAACACAAAAGTGGCACACAAGGGAATTCAACTAGTTACAATTAGTAGACCAACAGCTTATGGTGAATATGCACCTTATCAGTTTGCACACTCAGAGGAAGAGTTTATGAGTATTGTGAAGGCTATGGTTAAATTGAAGGGATAATTGCGGAAGACACTGTGGTTATCCCCTTTTTGTCTTTATAAAGTAAAAAAAGCACCTACCATTTTTGATAGATACTATTCAAATTAAATTGTTTTATTGATTCGTATATTTGTTAAGCTGATTTTCAATATCTCGACCACCATAATGCCTTTTTCAAGTCTATCTAGCTGACCACTCGCATTATCTGGGGATTGCAATTCAAATGCAGTATACTTATAGATATTTCGAAGGTCATTATCTGTCTGATTTGAAATTTCTATTTCAAATATCATAAATTATAATCCTTACGGATGTCTGCATATCCTTTCTCAAATTTTAGATTCATCTGTTCTTCTGATAAAGTACTTATATCCATTGGTCTTGAAGATGGAATCTTTACATCAAAAGGAACTCATCTTTGAAGAATAATCTGTTTATAAAACATGTTGATAGCATTAGATGCAGATTTTGCAGCCATAGTAATCGCTCCTTTTCAAAAAACGCATATTTTTTCTTACACTTATATTGTGTGCATTTATCAGCACAACAGTAATACTAAAGAGAAAATCAATGTAACAAAATTACCATTATATGAATCAATATGAGAAGTTGCACCTATTATGTTTTATGCTAAACGCTATTTCACATATTTCCCAATAGCTTCTGCCAATTGAGTTTCTACACATTTTGCCTCATCTTCATTCTTTGCACACACTGAAATATAGGTTTTTATTTGGGGTTGAAGGTGTAACAAAAATATAAAACATATTAAAAGGATGAAAAAATGAGCAACCCAATTTCTTGGATTGCTCATTTTGCTGACAATATTTAAGTTCTTTGTCGTTTATTCAATTTTATATTCTTTGTATAACGTAGCTCTAAATGTAGTGTCTTTTGTAGCCTTTTTAAGATCATCCAATCGATTATCATCTAAAAGATATTCCGTTAATCTTGAAAATCTAGATTCACCCTCAGTACGTCCCTTGGCAAGTCCCTCGGTAAGCCCAACGGTACGTCCCTCAGCAAGTCCCAATTCTTTTGCTTCTTCTTGTAAGTCTTTCATTACAAATTCTTCATCGTATTCTGTTAATATGGATTTCATAACATCTGCCCTCCGAACCTTTAAAAATTGAGCTAGGATTCCTTCTTCAATGGATTCGTCAATAGATTTAATGACAGCATCTTCGATAGATAGAATCTTTGCATATTTTCGGGTTTTAGCAATAAAAGCAGAATATTCATATAATGTGGAACATTTGTTAAGAAGATTTTCATTCTTCCCAAAGTTCATGTTGATTACATGTACTCTTAATTCAAGCTGAGGATTCTCTTGTTGTTGTTCAAATGCATCAGATAAATATAATTCTACTTCTTCGCCAATTTCCTCTTCTCCATTATACAACACAACGACCTTTGGTGTGGGAATTTTTACTAAATTTCTCCGATAAAAATTTACTTTTTGTGCGGAGGCCCATTCTATATATAAGTCGCCAAGATAAAGAAAACAGCGAAAAGGCATATTAAGATTCCAAGTACTTTGTTGTTCGTATAGGTTCATAAAGTTATTAATGAGAAAGGACACGTCATTTTTCATCTTTAAAAAGATAGCATTATCTAAGGTGTTGATTTTCAAATCCGTTGTATCGGTGTAATTTGTGTCGTTTAGAGCATTATAAAGCTGCAATGCATTTTCTGGCTCTGAAAATAACATACAGAATACGCGGTCTTTAAAATTTCGATTAATTGTAATTTCTTTCATTGTAAAATTCCCTCCTTGGTAGATTGAATAAATTGATATTATCAAGAAAGAAATTTTTCTTTGAATTTTAGACATATAGATATGAAAAAGATGAGATAATAGAGATGATATCTTTCCGAATATCAAAATTGTCTCATATTTTGCATTATATGTCAATATATGTAATTGTAAAATATTAAGCCAATGGGTAGAATTCCATAAGTACATGGAAGGGATTTATAATAATATTAGAAATCGCACTTCGCCTTTGACAGTAACTGATAGCGATATTATCAGTTTATATTTAACGTAAAAAATCGGTTCTTGCATATCCTGTAAAAGAATCTCAAGCACACCAACTTCACCACACAATCCATCATTTTTTGATTTTTTTTACAGCTGAAACAACTCCATTTGGTAGAATTTTTTCAAGAAAATATTTAATACGTTTCTTTTTTGAATATGTGTGAATAGTAGCATAGTGCAATCCCTTTTCAAACAACAGTTGTTTAAACAAGTCAGTTTTAACTTCCTTATCCTTTGGTCTTATAATCATTGGATTTTGTTCTACCGCTCTTTCAAAATCAGATTCAAACAGCTGGAAGTCTTCAATTTTTTTCACTAACTCATTTCCCCTTTCGGTCTCTGCAAAAATTACTGAGACTCCGCACTTATTCCAGAATTCGTCATTTTCTGTAGCTCCCCAGAAGTCTCCAACCATTATGTCTCCAGTTCTGTTATCTCCTCTAAACTGACACTTATAACACCCTTCTTTACCTAGCATCATAAACGCATATCCATAATCTGTTTCAAATAGTGGTTTTTCATATATTGCTCCATTTTTAAATTTTGCACATATATATGATGGTTGCCACTCATGCTTTTTATGTCTTACAGAAAAATCAATAATTTTGCTTTTTTCTTTTCTTTCTAATGTGGCAATAAAATCCTGATGAACTTTAGGTAATGTAGGCCCATGGCATATTAACTCACAGGAAATAAGATTTTCTGGTCTCCCTACCATTTTATGTAACGCTGCAACCGTACAAGGAGTACCAGTAAAAAGAACCAGTTCTCCTTCTGATAACAATTGTTTTACGTCCTTATAAATTGTACCTTTCTGCGTATCAATATACTTTGACCCTTTGAGTTTATACAATTCCGATTGATCATGGATAATGATATACTCTGCATTATGTAAATCTGGGGTGTATGCAACGCCAACAACATATCCTCCTTGCTCCAATACATATGAAGCTAATGCTGTAGCAACTCCACCTGATGCACTTTGCATCAGTTTAGTATCATCCTTTAGATATCCGGCATATACGGCTATATCATGATTTTTATATTCTTCAAACATCTTATCTCCACCTAAAAAAATTTTTCTCTTAGTATATCATAGGCATTAAATCTGCAAAAGTATACTTCACGTAATATGTGCACGAAATATTTTACCCATTTTTTGAACAGTTTCTAGTTGTTGAGCATTTCAATATATTTATAGATTGTTGTCCTGCTTATCCCAACCAACTGTGCCAGTTCTGATTTGTGCGTAATGTCAGCTACCCCATTTAGATATTGTTTGCTAATAGAATTAGTTATAACTAAGCTGTCAGTCATCTTCTACGGGGCATGATTCTCAACGATGAAGTGTCCACAAATGCGATCAGCAAGCGTACGACAAAAATCATTATACAGTGGTAATTGGCACAAAAGAGTCATAAATTAACCAGCCGTTTACAGTGCCATGCAGCCGCGGTAAAAACGCAACAATGACTGCCAGACGACGCAAATTGCATGAGAAATACTGAAAGTTAATAATAACTAACACTCAATTTTCAAAAAACACTTTACATCAAGAGGTTCTATTCCTAAGTGAAAAAGTAATAATAAGCAACGCTATAATACCAAATCCCATACCTGTAACTGGTTTGTTCGTTATAGCTGATATTAAATATGCAATCACTGTAACAATTGCTACAATCACACCATACTGTAGCTGTGTTGAAACGTGATTGATATGTTCACACCCCGCACCCGTTGAACTTAAAATAGTAGTATCGGATATCGGGCTGATATGATCTCCACATACACTTCCTCCCAGAACCGCTGCAGTGGTCATAACCATTAGCGAAGACTCTACATCATTGAAAACCGAGACTGTTATTGGCAATAATATCGCAAATGTTCCCCATGAAGTCCCCGTTGAAAATGCAAGCAATAATGCAATAATAAAAAAGATTGCAGGCATTAATATAAGACTAATATTATACTTTGAGACGAGGCCTGCCACAAATCCTCCAGCATTTAAGTAATCTGCACCACATATTCCGCTAAGTGTCCATGCGAATGTCAAAATCAATGTAGCTGGAACCATATGAATAAAGCCTTCAACCAATCCATCTAAAAATTGCTTTGGAGTTACTATTTTTCTCGGAATGTACAACAATGCGACAAATATCACTGTATATCCTGCTCCCATAGCAAGACCAGTGATTGCATCACAATTTGCAAATGCATCAACTAAAGGTATTCTTCCATCGAAAAAACCACCCGTATATAACATTGAAATAATTGAAAATACAATAATAGCAACAACAGGAAGAATCAAGTCTATTACTTTTCCTTTTGTATTTTCTGTTTCTTCCACTGTATCTTTTGTATATATGTATGTTCCCTGATTTGCCGCTTTTTCATATTTTTTCATTTTACCAAAGTCTACAGTAAATACGATAACAAGAAACACCATTATCAAAGAAAACCAAGAATAATAATTGCAAAAAATACTCTTCATAAATAATTGGAAACCATCAATCGATGAACCTTCTGGCAAAGAAGAACTCACTGCAGCTGCCCATGATGAAATAGGTGCAATAATACATACTGGTGCAGCTGTTGAATCAATTATATAAGCCAATTTTTCTCGCGACACTTTATTTCAATCAGTAATTGGCCGCATCACTGTTCCCACAGTCAAACAATTAAAGTAATCATCAACAAAAATTATAATTCCAAGAAACATGGTGGCCAATAATGTCTGACGTTTGGTTTTTAATTTCTTACTTGCCCATTTAGCATACTCATGAGTTGCTCCCGATAAATTCATAAGATGTACAATCATTCCAAGTAGAATGATGAAATATAATACTCCTAAGTTTCCATATACCCTTGTACTCATAACATCATATGTCGTTGTTAAAGTTGTAAACGGATTAAATCCACAATATAATCCGGCACCAACAAGTATTCCTACCAATAGTGATAGATTAACCTCTTTTGTAATTAAACTTATAATAATAGCTAATATTGGTGGTAAAAGTGCCCACATTGTTGCTTCCATCTCTATGCATCCAACCTTCTTTTTTATTTTCACTTCTATATATATCACATTATTTCACATATATTTTATAGCGATTGCTTGACCCTTTTCTATACTAGAAATATTATCTTAGCATAGAAAAGCCCTATTCCAACGTACACATTGTCTTCAATAATAACTGATCCCATTTTATCCATTGATATATTGTCAAACTTGTTTAATGTATTTAATACTATAATTGCTCCATCATCATTTGCATTTGAGTATATATTATATGAGAAGTTCACAATCACACTAAATCAAGCCATTTTCTACATATTTCATTAGCAGAAAGCTCGTTTCGTATTTTTAATGCACCTTTAGAAATTTGATCTGCATAATTCTTATTTTCGACTATTTTTTCCATTGCTTCTAACAATCTTTCTGAATTATTAGTTGGAATCAAAATTCCAGTTTCATTCGTTTTCACAAACATTCTTGAACCTCCAACAGGACAATCTGTCGCGATAGTAGGTACCCCCATGCCAAGAGCCTCTAATAATGAATTTGATATTCCTTCATGATTTGATGTGGATATGTACATAGATGCATCTACTATTTTACTTTGAACATTCGATATAAATCCTGGCATTCTTACAAAATCAGTTAAGCTCAGATTGTTTATGTATTGCTCTAAATACTCTCTTTGTTTTCCTTCTCCGTAAATATAAAGTATATAATCTGGGAATTTTTTATGAAATTCATTAAACGTTTTTATTAGTAACGAAAAGTTTTTTTCATTAGACAAACGCCCTACTGCTACAATTTTCTTTTTGCGCTCACCATAAAACATCTCAGGTAAATTACTGATATCTAATGGATTTGGAATAATCGTACTTTTATCCTGTATAGATTTCGAATAAAAATTTTTAGCATCTTCGGTCTGAAAAACCATCTTGTAAGACTTACCAAATAAACCACAATCTCGCATTAGAAATGAACCTACTCTGTCTTTAACACTTAATTTATTATTAAAATATTTTACATTCGGATCTCCCCTTTCTGACATAATGATTCTTTTTCTCACACCCCTATTTGCTATCAAAGTATACAAACTAATTATTGGTAAAAAGGGGATAACTACGTCAGCTTCACTATATTTTAAAACTTTATGCAGTTTAATTATCCTTCTTATTAATTTAAATTTTGATTTACCAACTTTAATTTGAACAAGATTGACATGCGGGGATAAAGAATATACCATTTTTTTTTCTCGAAGTACTACTAATGTAGTGTTCGCACCCTGTTCAGCACATCCAGAAGCCAAAATTGACATTACTTTTTCAGCACCACCATCGCATAATGAACCTGTAATAAAAATCACTTTTTTCTTTGAATAATCCATTTGTAATTTATCCTTTTCACAATTTATTCATATTTGAAAATAATCTATCATATAAAACACATAAACGTCTTATTATCTATAGCGGAAGTCTTATTTTTTTCCCCCATTCAATATCTGTTTCCTTTGTTATATCCTTGTCCATACCACTAGCAGGGAAAAGAGTAATTTCCCCAAAGTACAATTTCCCTTTTATCTCATAAAAATCTATTCTAGATACAATGTACTGTGTTGAAATTTCTTCAGCCAACATCCACATTTTCTCAAGTTGCCTTGGTTTTGGCAATGTAAAATCACTTGGCAAATTGATATCTACTTTGTTATAAGGCAAGAAATTCCATTCTTTATTAAAAAAGTAGTAATCTGCGTGTCCATTTTTTCTGCCACTACAAACCATAATATTTTGAGGCTTGCCATTAAAACACATAATTTTATAATCATTAGGTAAATTCCCGATTCCATCATCCATAAATTTTTCACATATTACCCTTGGTTTTACTGTTTTATATGGATACTCTCTACCCTGTTTATAATATTTTTTCTTTAAAAGATGATTTAGCTGTTTAATTGCTTTTTTTTCATCAAATTCACTTTTATTCTTACAAACAATTACACCACCTGAGTTATGCGTACATTTTAATACAAACTCATTTGGTAATTTATCAAAATCAATATCAAATGGTGAATCCCATACGCCTAGCAGCGGAATAAGATGTTGTTCTCCAATTAATTCTTTGACATAATTTCTTACTTCATACTTATCTACAACCTTTGAATACTCTGGATGTATGTTATTTAGTTTTAACCATTGCATCTTTTCATTAAAAGTTTTTGGTTCCTTTAAATTCAATCGATATTTTAAATTAACTCTAAACAAAAACTTCAAATATGTATTGTCATCCATCCAGTTAAACATTCCTAGCATATTCATACGTCCTATAATTTTCTCTGGATGTTGAACTACCTTTTTAATTTTATCTAACATATAACAAACCTCACCCCAATATTTTTATAATACTCTCCCTATTTCATCAAATTTTAAACGATTAGAAATAGGAACCTTATAATCTTCTTTTAACATCCCACATCCTAAAAACGCAATTACTTGCTCATCATCTGGGATATTCATCTTCTTTTTGAATTCATTCCATTTTTTTGAATAAACAACAGGTCTCTGCAAAACACATGCCCCTATACTAAACATTTCTAATGTTAGCGTTAGATAGCCAATTGCTATACTTGCACTTACAATGTACTGACGATGCTCACTTAAATAATAATAGCTCTGCTTTCCCGTTACAATTACATAGGTGTCAACATCGTTTGCAAAACCACCAACACCATCAAGCCAGTCTCCAACCTCCTGTTTTTTTTCTTTTGATAATATATATGTTCTAACTGCTTGTCTATTACACGCAGATGGTGCATAAAAAGCTAAATTAATAGCTTCCTTTAAGTCATCTATATCCACATTTTCCCCGGAAAATTGTCTAATACTATGCCTGCTTTGTATTAAGTTCTTAAATCGATTTTTTTCTTCTTGCGACCAATTTTTGCGATGAATAAATCTTATTCCACCCTTTTTTTCAGTATAAACAGGTGATTTGCATTTTAAATGATTATACTCTTTGCTAATTTGTTCTATATTTGAATCTGTGTAATTTATCATTTTATGATAGTCTAAATATTCTTGTATTGCATCAATAGCCATATGAATATGAGTTGAGTTTTTTGTTCCTCCCATGCTTAAATAAAAATCTATTTGTTCCATCAATTCATGGATTTTTTCGAATCCAAATCCTGCTCTTGGATTCTCTAATGACAACCCTTTTTCTATACTATGTACATTTCTTAATACAAACGCTTGAAATCTATTCTCGTCATATTTTTTTGATTTTTCAATCATATATGCATGTAAATCTGCTAAAACATCATTCCCTATTATTCTCATCAACTTAGTTATTTGCATCTCTTCTCCTTTTTTTCAGAAAAATGTTATGTATTTTTGTGTAAAAAACTATCATGTCCTTCCTATAAAAACAAATGCTAATTGCTATGGTTACAAATAATGCAATTAAAAATACTATAAGTGAATTTATAATCCAATAAAAATAATTTATCTCTTCTAATAACGGTACCATATTTGATATAAAATAAATAGAAAAATAACCAAGCATATAAATAATCAGTCGTTTTAAAACATTAAACCAATTTTGAACGATAATGTTTTTCGACATATAATACGAATATTGTAATGTTCTAAACATTGTTGCCGCCAAAGTCCCTATTGCAACACCAACAATTCCAAATATGTTTACCAAAAAAACTGATATTACTATATTTAAAACGGCTTCTATAATAGCACCTTTTTTGGTTTGTTTAAAATGTCCTGCAGCTTCAACCATCATTTGATAAGGTAAACGTAAACAATTTCCCAATAGGGCTAAACACATTATATTGCTAAATATTAATCTACTATAGTTTACATCCGTGACGCCTTTTGTATACAATTGAACAAAAGGAACAATCATTACTGATGTTACAGAAAAAAATGTAACCCCTAATGTATAAATCAACCATTCATACATTGAAAAATTCTGTTTTAATGTTATATCTTCCTTTTTTGCAAGCATATTACCGAATGCTGCATCAACTCCTGAAGAACATGTTATAATAAATTTACTAATCCCATTAATAACCATATAATAAACAGAATACACAGATACTTCTCGTACATTAGTGAAAATTGTAAGCACCATTAAATCAGTATTATTATTTACTAAGGTAGCAATTTGTTGAGCAAAAGCATCCCATCTTTGTTTTATTGCTTGATTATCTGGTTCAACATTTAGATCAATTTCATATTTTTTTCTAGTATATAAATTAATAATTATAGGATTAAAAATAAAAACAATAGCACTCCCGAGTTTCACAAGGTGTATTCCACATCCACCTTTAATAAGAATAGCTGCAATAATAGTATTTATTATTGTTGAGCAAATCTCTATAACCGAAATTACATATTGTTTTTGGTCAGACTGTAATAATATCTTATAGGTGATTCCAAAATAGTTCTGAACAAAAGTACTACTTCCTATAATACAAACAAGCGAAAATGTAAACACCCAGGAAAAGTCTTCTAACACAAGAAATGGATACAACGAAGCAAAAAGTAATAGCAAAATCACAAACACAATAGCTACCTTTTTCATAAAAATATCGGTTGCTTTAATTATACTATTCAACTTATTCTTGTCATGATTTGCTAATGGAGAATATAATGCTGCTCTTGTAACTCCACCTATACCTGAGCGAAGTAACGCAACCCAACTCAAAAATTGAACAATTGAAGCAGTAACACCATTATAACTTGAGCCAAATGCACTCAAAATCAATCGTGGTAAAATAAAGCCACATATAACGGTAATAATTTCTAATAATAATGCTGCTGATGCATTTAATACTGTTTTTTTTCCTCGTTGCAATTCTTTTCTCCTAAATTATTGTATATTTTTTTTGATAAATTTTTTTGATTTCTCACGAATATTATTTATTTTATAATTGACAATATCATAATCTATATCACTTGAAAGTTTATTAATTATATTGTTGCTATTTATATTCATTATTCTGTCATTTAATCCAATAGATAATAAATACTCTCTAGCTTTTATAGAGTTTTCTACAAATGCTATGAATTGTTTTTCATATATTGTAGAAAAGACAGCTCCATGAAAAGTATTGGTCACAACAAATTCTGCTGAATCAAAATACTTCAAAAAATTTTCTGGTGAATTAGATATGCTATTATCACACCAATTTCTTTTTCGTCCAAAAGAATAAATTTTAAATTTTCTTTCATCTGCAAAAAGTTTTATTTGCGAAATCTGTTGAGTATTTAGTTCCCCAAAATAATAGAGTAAAACATACTTTTCTTGAACATCAGCATTATACATTTTTCTATATTTTTCTTTTGTATATAATAATGTTGGATCACAAACGATCTCAATATCCTCGTCATAGATTCGTTTGATAATTTCATAGGTGTGTTTATCTCTAGCACTCATTGCATCAAATGATTCTAATTGGTTTTTGAACCAATCATCTTCAAATGCTTCTACATTTGTATTTCCTACAGCTATTGCATATGTAAATTTCTTTTTACAGTTGATTTCGCTTGCCCAAAAAAACATCTTCTGTTTGCTAAAATAATCATCCTCAAGATTCCACAGTGTATCACTACCAATAATAATAATATCATTACTACTAATTTTATTAATCTTTTTTATTACAAATCTTTTTTGAAACTTATGAAATGCTTTGTACCTATATAATCGTTCTTTAGCTCTTCCATAATCAAATTTCAAAATATTTTTTAAACAACTAAGATAACATCTCCAATTTGCGTTTGGAGTACCTAATGTACTCCTATATACAAAATATTGATTATATCCTAATTCTTTTACATATTCGCTTAATGCATAAGCTTGCAATGCACTTCCACAGTTTTCAGTATTATAAACAGTAATAATAGCTACTTCCATCTATTTTCCCTCCGGCCTCATTCACCTTTCTTTGCATCGAATATTACTTTCCTTTTTAAGTATTTAATACCACAATAACATGTAACAGTACATATCTGAACAAACTCGTCATCATAATCAACCATTCCATAATCCATAATCAATCTTATAATAATAAAAGTAATCAATAATGCCGTCAGTTTTCTATCAATTATCACAAACCTTTTCCAATTCTTTATTAAGTTGAATAATATAGAAAAAGGAATGTAATAATACAGCACAAAGCCAATCAAACCTGTGTCAGACAAAATTTCAATATAATTATTGTGAGCATACACTTCTGCCCATCCTCCATAATTATGAAAATAATAATATGAAAAATTTCCAAAACCTACACCTGCAACAGGATATTGTTTAAACAAATCTAGTCCTGTTTTTACCATATTATTTCTTGCCAAGATGCTTGCATCAGCATTTATTGAATGATTAAAAACTGAAAAAAAGCCCACAAGTCTGAAACCAATCATATCATATAAAAAACTAACATTTAAAAAAAGCCAAGTCATAATCACAATTGCTACACCTGCAACTGGTAAAATTAACAACAGTTTAGATTTTCTAGCTTTATACAAAATCAAGTATAAAATAGGACCTAACACCAATATTATTAATGCTTTTCTCGATTTCGTAAACAATATGACTATAGTTAATAAAGTAATCATTATGAAGGTTAATTTTTTATTTGCTTTTCCTATTGAATATACATATATCCAAATAATGATTGTAAATGCGCATATTATTCCCAAGCCATTTGGCTGAAATCCAATCGATCTTCCAATTCTATTGGCTGCAGTACTCGCATTTGAAGATGCTTTCATTGCATTTATCCAATCTACATAAGGCGTTGTGAATAGTAAAAAAACAGTCATTATTATGCTAGAAACAATTAATGCTTTCCATACAAAATTTATTTTTTCTAAATCATCTAAATAATCATCTAAAAGAATACCTATTATTGATATTTGGAATAAAGGTAACAGAGCTGAAATTGTGTTCTCAGTACTAATAGACCATATATATGATAGTCCTGCAAAAAGCAAAAAGATTATTGACAATTTCATATAATTGTCAATAATCATTCGTCCTCGTTTTTTTATTCGATCTATGCAGCAAAAAAGAAAAACCATTTCTGCAAAATACATAAAAAAAGTAATCTTTCTTAACGCACAAAACCCAATAATTAATAATAAAATTGAAATTGAAAAAAAGTCATTTACTTTTTTTATTTTTATTTTCATAATTAATCTTTCCTTGAATTATTAACAAACTTCATTTATAGTATGAATTAATATTGTTAAATTATCTTGATAATTTAACCCATTCTCCAAATTGAGAATCCCATTTTTCTGGATTAAACGCCTTAAAACCACTCCAGTGAAAAAAAGTAATTTCGCCAAAATAGACATCTCCATTAATATTATAAAAATCAATACGCGCATGTGGCATATCTTTTCCTAGTTCTTCTGCCAGTAAAATCATCTTTTCAAAATTCTCTGGTTTCTTAATCGCTCTTTTTGAATTTGGATGACCATTGGTAAAAGGTAAATGTTTAAAATTCCTATCATAAAAATCAAAACATGTTTCTGAATCCAATCCACGATTAGTTGCAATAAACATTGACTTGACCTGACCATCAAACACAAAGAATTTATAATCTTTCAATTCATAACCAGACTCGTCAACCATATATTTTTCAGCAATAATTCTTGGTTTCACATCTTTATATGGCCATTCTCGAGTATTTTTAAAATATCGTCTTTTCAAACAATGCGTTATCTGTTTTCTTGCTTTTTTCATGTCCAATTTTGTCTTGTCTGTACAAATAACTAAACCACCACTATCATGGGTACATTTCAGGACAAACTGTTTTGGTAACTCATCAAAATCAATTTCGTCAAATGAATTCCATACTCCGATTGTCGGTATTATATATTCGTCACCTATGACAGATGAAACATATTCTTTGACTTCGTATTTATCTACCATCATGGTATACTCTGGTTTTCTATTATACAATTTCAGCCATTGTAACTTTTCATTATATGTTTTAGGATGGACTATATTTAGCTTTTTTTTCATTCTATTCCGGTAAAGTAATTTAAGATATAATCCATCTGCACTAACTGTGTCTGGCAATACTCGTCCTAAAGCTAATATTGCATAATACACCGGATCTTTTTTAATTTTTTCAACTATTCCCATTTTCCGTTCTCTTTCCTTTATATAAGGCAATTTTACAAATAAAAGCTTCCCATTCTGAACAAACTTTCTCAGAAGAAAAATCTTGTATTACTTTCTTAGCTTTCTCACCCAATTGTTGTGCAAAGGAACAATCAGTCATTAACCGCTCCAATTCTGTTGTCATTTTGTTTTCATCATTCATTGGAATCAAAATACCATTTTTCTCATTCTTAATAATAAACGCAGATCCACCAATCGGACAATCTGTTGCAATACATGCACACCCAAGTGCCATGGCTTCAAGCAAAGCGTTTGGCATACCTTCAGAATTTGATGGAAGAACAAAAATTTCTGCAGTTCTAATATGTTCTTGTATATTATCTTTCCTTCCCATTAACACAATCTGCGAACTCAATCCAAATTCATCTATCTGAGCTTGCAACTCTTTTTTCAAAGGACCTTCCCCATAAATTTCCACCTTATATTCTGGATATCTATCAGCAATTTTACTAAAAGAACTAATAATTAGTTTTTGATTCTTTTCGTCAGATAATCTACCTACTGAAACAATCCTCTTTTCTCTTTTTCCTTTAAATGGTTCTATCGCAAAATCTGGATTAAGAGGATTCCTTAGGACCACCGATTCACATTTGATAATATTTTTATAATATTGCTGAGCTTGTTTTGTTTGAAAAACAGCACCAGAAGCCCATGGATAAATTATCTTTCTAATTCTTTTAAATGATGCAATAAATGGATTTGTTCGCTCCGCTATAATAACTGGTACATTTTTTTTAGATATTTTTTTTGCTACCAATGCAATAAGATTAGATTTTGTCATAAAAGACAATATTACATCTGGGTTCCAAGTTTTTATGTTTTTCTTTACAAAATTCACAGACTTCAAAAAGCTTTTATTCTTAACGTTTGCTCCAAGGAATTTCACCTTGTCATCAAGCAAGTAATCTGTCTCGTTTTCTTTCATGCATAACAACCTTACATCATGTTTTTGAGATAATTCATTGCACAACGTAGCCATCACTCGTTCTGCTCCTCCAGAACGCATTCCAGTTATTACCATCAGTACTTTCATATTAATCTCCCTCTTGTAACTTGCCACTGGCTAATTTTAACATTGCAGCAGTGTTCTCTCCAAAAAAAGCCTTACCATGTGCCATTTGTGGAAACCAAACTGACTGCGAATGTAAATTTGCCTCAATCAATACAATCCTTTCAAATTTATCAATCGTGAAATCCCAACTGACAAACCTAATCATTGGAACTTGATGATGCAATTTGATTGCCACTTGTTTAACTTCAGAAATACATGGCAATTTATAATTTTCAAATACTGTCTTAGTATTAGGATGCTGAAAGTAACGATTTTGATATTCTGTAAACGCTTCTCGATTCAACTCCCCATTATCACTGACGCCTATAAACATTCCTCCGGCATGTGCATTATCTACTAATCCTCCACCTTGACCAATTCTCATAGCTATCGGAGCAACAAATATATCATTTTCACATATATATGTAACAACCCTTAATGTATTAATTGCATTAGGATAAAGATTTCTGAATTTGTCATTAGCTTCAATACGCTCCTGAACAACAAAATTATTCCCCATGGACTTAATAATATTTTCTATTGGTTCTTTTGCAATCTGGTCCACACCATTAACTATATCTACAACTCTAACACCTCTGCCACTACTTGTATCTACCGTCGCCTTAATAACTGCTTGATAACTTCCACTTTGATATTTCTCAAGGAAATTCATAGCTTTTTGCCCAGATATTACATTTCTTTGTGCATCCATATATAATCCATTCACACACATCAAATATGTTTCAGGAATCACAATCCCATCAACTTCTCCAAATAACACCGAAAGCATATTTTTATTTTCATATGGTAATACTTCTAATCGTTTATTACCTAAAGGTTCTAGTTTTGTTGAAAAAATAATTTCTGGAATATATTTATAATCAAATTTTCCTGTATAACTTTGATATAATCTATGCCATAAATACGGCACTTTCTTACCGTAGTTTTCTATATAAAACTCATCAATCTGCTTTTTTTGAATATCCGACAACTTGACATTTTTATATAAATTTCTTTTTTTATATATATTAATATATTCATGGATAGTGATAAATCTAATCCATAACCACTGAATTAAATTTAATAACATATTCTCCAAGCTTCGATATAACTTCATTAAACTGCTCCTTCATTTCTTATGATTATGAGGTAATTTAATCCAATTTCCAAAGATTATATCCCATCTCTTTGGTTCAAATGGCATAAATCCACTAAAATGATAAAATGTTAATTCTCCAAAATATAATTTTCCATCTACTTCATAAAAATCTACACGAACATGAGGAAAATCTTCTGACAAAATTTTCGATAATTCTATCATTTTATCGAATGTCACTGGTTTTCTCAAAGGCTTATCGGCATGTTCATATTTTTGTTTTATATCAAGATGTTTGAATTCTAAATCAAAATAATCAAATTTCACATGTCCGGATACTCTATCTGATGCAATAAACATGGCTTTCGGCTCGCCATCAAAGCAGAAAAATTTGTAATCCCGTAATTCGCAATCAACATGATCTTCCATATATTGCTCAGCTATTATTCTAGGTTTCACATCTTTATATGGCCATTCTCGTCCTATATAATAAAAGTTCTGTTTTAAAGAAGCTTCAATTTTTTGTTTTGCCATTTCTTTATCTAATTTTGATTTGTCTTTAACAATAACCAATCCTTCAGAATCATGTGTACACTTTAATACAAATTGGTTAGGCAATGCCTCAAAATCAATATCCTCAAAATGCTCCCATACTCCTAGTGTTGGAATAATATACTCATCTCCAATAATATTTGATACATACTCTTTGGCTTCATACTTATCAACAATCTGTGTATACAGAGGATTCTTATCATGAAGCTTTAACCAATTAAGTTTCTCATTGTATGTTTTTGGATTTTCTAAATTACATAATTTCTTAAAATGTGCAAAATAATATATCTGTATATAAGCTTTATCAGGAATAAAGCGCATTGTATACTTTATTTTCTTTAATACTTTACTACTTGCCATTTTTTACCTCACCAATTTTCTTGAATAAATTTGTCAATCAAATTGACTATAGCCAACGGATCTTTATTCTCCCATGGAATCAGTCCATCTGTTCCATCCTCAATTTTTTTAAAGCATTCTTCCAAATCTGTTAATTCTAAATCTGCCATAAGAACATATCCATTGCTACTAAAGGCTTCATTATTCTGTATTTGATGATTATTAATATGTTCTCCATATTTTTCAAGACGTGTAACCGCAATCACTTTTTTCCTAGCATTTAGAGCTTTCATGATTGACCCAGATGCTCCATGCGTAACAACTATATCTGCCTCTTTTATTTTTTTAATGAATTCCTCTGGTGATATAAAATCTTTATAACTATAATTTCGAGGCACATATGTAGATGTTCCAATTTGTGCAAACATTGGTTCTGTAAGTAAACCTTTTTCATACAATTTATCTATTTTTTCAAACAAACGATTAAATGGATAATTTCTTGAACCCACTGTAACAAATATCATTAGTACAAACACCCTCCATAAATTGCCTTTTTATAAAATTTCTTCTGCGTTTCCCATTGAACAATAAATAAATCTGTATGCTTTTCCATTTTCTTTCCTGCTACTGTAGGCATGTTTGCTCTTCCGAATGTCTCTATAAATACAAATTTTTTATGAAACAATACTGCAAGTAAATAAAAAGGATATGCAATCATTGTCCCCGTTGTAATCACAAAATCTGGACGTTCTTTTATCCATATATATAATGTATATATGGAATTCCATAACATTTTTAATGGCATTAGCTTATCCTTTAAATCTGTTTGGAACATAAAATATTTACCTAATAATGCATCAAACTGCGTCTTCTCAGTAACAAAAAAACCTTGATACATATCTGCTAACGGTTTAAGTTTTTGAAGTTGTTCCCAATGTCCTCCCGAAGAAGATACAAAACACAATCTTGGTTCTCTACCACGAGTTTTCCTCATACTAATCCCTTCTTAATCACGTTGAAAAATATCGCGTGTATACACTTTGTTCTTAACATCTTCCAAACAACTATCATATCTATTTGCAATAATAGCATTACACGTTGTTTTAAATTCTCCCAAATCAGCAATTACTTTGCTTCCAAAAAATGTTTCTCCATCTTTTAAAGTTGGTTCATATATTACTACTGTTACACCTTTAGCTTTTACCCTTTTCATTACGCCTTGAATGCTACTCTGGCGGAAATTATCACTATTACTTTTCATTGTTAAACGATATATTCCTACAATTATTTGTTTTTCCTTACCTGCATCCCAAGCATCATTTTCTCCATATGCGCCTGCAAGTTCTAAAACACGATCAGCAATAAAGTCCTTTCGTGTTCTGTTACTTTCAACTATTGCCGACATCATATTCTGCGGTACATCTGCATAATTTGCAAGTAACTGCTTAGTATCTTTCGGCAGGCAATATCCACCATATCCAAAAGAAGGATTGTTGTAATGTGAACCAATTCTTGGATCAAGACAAACTCCATCTATTATTTGTTTTGTATTCAATTCTTTACTCTCACAATAAGTATCTAATTCATTAAAATAAGATACCCTTAATGCAAGATATGTATTTGCAAATAATTTAACAGCTTCCGCTTCAGTAAAGCCCATAAAAAGAGTATCAATCTCTTCCTTAATTGCACCTTCCTGCAACAACTCAGCAAATATATGTGCTGCTTTCACCAATCTTGTGTTTTTAATATCAGTTCCTACAATAATTCGGGACGGATATAAATTATCATATAGTGCCTTAGACTCTCTTAAAAATTCAGGACTAAAAATAATATTATCGCAGTGATATTTTTCTCGTACTGATGCAGTAAATCCTACCGGTATAGTAGATTTAATTACCATTATAGCTTCTGGATTATATTCGATTACAAGTTTAATAACGGTTTCAACAGCAGAAGTATCAAAAAAATTCTTTTTACTATCATAATTAGTTGGAGCTGCAATCACAACAAAATCTGCATCTGCATATGCCTCTTTTGCATCCATCGTTGCTGTTAAATCTAATTCTTTTTCTAATAAATATTTTTCAATATATTCGTCCTGAATCGGAGATTTTTTATTATTAATTAATTCAACCTTTTCCGAAATAATATCTACCGCCATCACTTTATGATGTTGCGACAATAAAGTAGCAATAGATAGTCCAACATACCCAGTGCCAGCTACCGCAATTTTCAAATCCTTAAATTCTCTCACGTTTTTATCCTCATTTCATAAACTAATTAGCCATATAAAAGTTTTTGTACCATTCTGCAAACCGTTTCAACCCATCACGTAAAGGTGTAGATGGTTTAAACCCATAATCTCGCTCTAAAGGAAGTGTATCCGCATATGTAATAGGGACATCACCTGGTTGCATCGGAACCAGTTCTTTATGGCTCTCAAAATTATAATCTTTTGGAAGTACACCTGCTCTTATTAATTCTTCTTGCAGTATATCAACAAACTCCAGAAGATTTTCCGGGTTATTATTTCCGATGTTATATACTGCATATGGCGGAATTGGAAGTCCATCTTCGCCGTTCTGTTTTTCGGGTGCTCCCTGTATTACGCGAACAACACCTTCCACAATATCATCTATGTAAGTGAAGTCTCTCTTGCAATTACCATAATTAAATATCTGAATGGTATCTCCAGCCCTTAACTTATTTGTAAACCCGAAATATGCCATATCTGGTCTACCTGCTGGACCATATACAGTAAAAAATCTAAGCCCTGTTGATGGAATATTATATAATTTTGAATATGCATGAGCCATTAACTCATTTGATTTTTTTGTGGCTGCATAGAGTGATACTGGATTATCTACTTTGTCATTCGTGCTATATGGCACTTTTTTATTGGAACCATATACGGAAGAACTAGATGCATACACCAAATGTTCTACACCTTTTTCTCCATCGTCATAAGAATGCCTACATGCTTCTAAGATATTATAAAAACCAATCAGATTTGCTTCTACATATACATCCGGATTAGATATGGAATATCTAACACCAGCTTGTGCAGCTAAATTTACAACCACATCTGGTTTATAATCCCTGAAGATTTTATCAATACAGGCCCTATCAGCAATTGAGCCTTTAACAAAATTAAAATCCTTATTTTTTGATAGATCTGACAATCTTGATTCCTTTATCGAAACATCATAGTAATCATTCATATTGTCAATTCCGATTACTTTAACATTGGTAACATCTTGAAAAATACGTTTAACAAGATTAGAGCCAATAAATCCTGCGGCTCCTGTCACAAATATTGTTTTTCCTTCTAAACTCACATTAGATACTTTCATTTTCTACTTCCTTTTTTCTCTTTTGTTCATTTCTATCCTTCAGTTTTACTAATTACTTCCAACCCAAATTTCATTTCTGTCACTCGTCCAAACATCTCAACCTTCATAATTCCATATCGATTATGCCGGTCTACATAGGAAAGTTTTCCCTCATATCCTGCAAAGGCTCCTTGGGTAATCAATACCTGATCCCCCTTCATATAGCCAGTCGACATTTCAAAGATATGTTCCCCATTGCCATGTTCCATAATGAAGTTTTGTTCTTCTTCTGTAATAGGAAGAAAGTCATTTCCAGACTTGAGTAATTTCTTGAATTCTGGTATTTCTCTTAAATATTCATGGACATCTTCGATACATTCTGTATCTAAAAAAAGATAACCGGGAAATAGTTTCTGTAGTACAATCTTGCGTTTTCCTTTGATTTTTTTGGACGCTTCATACTTTGGACAAAAACATCCATCCAAGATACATGGATCGATATAGACTTCACATAAATTCTGCATTTTCTCTTCTTGTCCTGAAGTCACTTGCAATACATACCACATAAATACTTCCTTTCTCGTTTTGGCATGGCTTCGCCATCCGTTCCGTAATAAATTACGCAACAGTGTGCAGCCATATAATCCAATCCTGTAAAAACGCGAATCCTCGACGATTCTTACAAACATCTTTTTGATACTGTATATACGAAACCCCAAATAATAGTTATTATTTGGGGTTGATACCCTAATAAGAAAGACTACATCACAAGACTGGTCTGCAATGTAGTCCATTCACTAATAATATATTCTTTCTCAGTTCTTACTCTCATGCTGTAATATTTTAGCACATAACTTGTCAGAATTCTATCTCATTTGCATATTGTCTTATATATGTATATCTTTATGTTCTTTTATCTCTAGTTACTTTGCTCCACTTCCCAAAACAACAACACGTAAGGTTTGGAACAATATTTCTATATCTCTTTTAACACTCCAATTACTTATGTACTCTACATCCATAGCTACAATGGTATTAAAGTCTTTGATATCATTTCTTCCGCTCACCTGCCATACCCCAGTAATTCCTGGCTTGCTGGCAAGCCGCTTCTTGTGGAATCCTTCGTATTGCATAAACTCATCCACAGTTGGGGGTCTTGTCCCCACAAGGCTCATATCACCTTTTAATACATTCCAAAACTGAGGAAGCTCATCAATACTTGTCTTGCGAATGAATTTCCCGACTTTTGTAATTCGTGGATCATTATCCATTTTAAACATCAGCCCATTCATTTCATTCTGTTCCATAAGTTCTTTTTTTCGCTCTTCTGCATCAATGTACATGGACCGGAATTTATAAATTTTAAAATGACGACCATTCCTTCCTACTCTCACTTGCGAAAAGAAGATTGGCCCTTTTGACTCTAATTTAAGTAATGGTCCAACTATAACGGTGGCAATACCAGTAAAAACTAATCCTACCAATGCTCCACAGATATCTAACGCCCGCTTAATCATAATCATATGAAGTGGTGTCTCTCTCGGTGCAAAAGTTACTGCATAATAATCTCCAAATTTACGAATTTCCTGCCCACTCCGAAGATCTACATCAAAGACATGAAGATTCAAGTTTACCGCTATTCCCATATCTTCAAAGTTCTCTACAAAAGTCTCTACTGCGTACTTTTTAGAATATGGCAAATGAATAAAAACTTCATCTACAGCACCTTTTAGTGCATAATCTATCATATTCTCACAATTAGCAACTACTGGAATGTCTTTAATCTTCTTGCCCACCATGTCTTCATCTACAATAATAAGTCCTGCAATATAGAATTCCCATCCTTGCTTTCCAAGCACTCCTGTTATAATCCCTGGTGCTCTGTCTTTTGTTGTTACAATTACAAGCTGGTTATGCTCTTCCTTAAACCTTCGGACTTTCTCTACATACTTTCGGTATACGGTATGAGTACCCACCATCCAGACAAAGCTGAATCCAACAACTCCTATATATACAGCTCTTGAATAGTTCTCTGCATCCGCTGTAATATAAGCAAACGTTGCCATAACAAAAGCGAGCAATGCATTGCTGCGAATATCATTCTTGATTTCCTGAAAAAGACTTCTCTCAAAGAGTCTCCCATTGGGATTCAATAACAGGTATAAAAAGAACATAGAAAAAACAGCAACAATAAGTCGCACCTTGGCATCGCGATTAAATACATTGTTCATGTCTCCTGAGAAACGAATCATGCTAATCAAAGTAAATCCAATAATTAACCCAATGGTATCAATCAAATAGATATTCAAATTATCTTTTTGTGACTGTTTGGCTCTCA
>JAQVEG010000083.1 GCA_028697725.1 Anaerostipes sp. | reverse complement strand
CTTGGATTGAACCCAAAAGACCCAGAATAAATCTGTTGTACCCAAATCGTACCCATTAGACATTAAAAAAGCCCTGCAAGTCCTATAAATACTGGACTTGCAGGGTTTTAAGTTTTTACTCGAACTCCTCAGCGGATACCGTACCGTATCGCCTCTTTTCAACGCATATAGCGTTATTTATTTCATAATTTAGCATGAATTTCGTGTATTTCTTGGTAAAAATAAGGTTTTAAACTCCAAAAAAACTCCATTTGGATTTCCCTCATTTTTCATTGTTTCTTTTCCGCAGCTGTTCTCTCAACCAGTCTGATGTCAAGTTCCATGTCCATAGCATATGCCAATTTGACCAAGTAACCTAAAGTTGGATTATATTCTCCACTTTCAAATCTTGCTACATTCGGGCGAGAAATCTTTGCGGTTTTTGCCAATGCTGCCTGTGTTATATCTTTCTCTTTTCTAACTTCAAGATATTTTTCGATCACATTGTCACGAGTTAACAGCTGAAGATCTTCTAATGGATTATTTGTATTTCCCATATATTCATCTCCTGTCGTTTCCTACATTTGTATTGTACCTTATTGGGTACTTTTTGTCAATAGGAGGTTTTTAGTTTTCATTCCATGTTTCAAGCTTCTCAGTTGCTTAAATCATTGCCGTATTGGCTACCTTCTTATTCTATCATGAAACGGAACTTATGATAACCATAAATCTCTTCTATTTTTCATCAATTTGTTCACTAAAGCTCCATCTTACTTTTTCCATTTTTTCATGAAGTTTTTCAAAGAAATAACCATCTATTTCTCTTTGATTAGTCTCAATGTACTTTTTTGCAAACAGTTCAAGATACTCCGTCATATTATTGAGGATATTATTCATATGCAGATAATATGCGCCCGCATGTGGTTCTGCTTCTTTTAAATAATTATCTTCCATCATCGTTCTCCAGGTGGACACAAAGACTTCTGAATCTGACATCTCTCTTGAGGCCTTATTGATTTCATCTATCCTATTATGTGCAGTGTAATATTGTCCTAGTTCATAACACATTTTATGATATTCATATGGCAGCTCGTAAAATATATTACTATCTAACATATCAGACCAAAAGCCCATTAAATCAGCTTTTATATCACTAGGTAATTCTTCTATCATTCTTTTAGTGGCTTTCTCTGATAACCCTGTTACCTCGCAAAAATGCTTTGTATCAGGATTATTACTTTCGATTAATGTTCTTCCTAACAGATAATCTGCTGAACAGCCAAAAAAATCACAATAAGCCATTATAAATCTGCTCTGGAGTTTTTGTATATCTTCTGAATTTAGGTGCACCTGAATCCTTTTTGCAATATTATTTACAGCAATTTCTCCATCAAAGTCTTCTTCGTTTTTAGTAACCAGGTCATATCCTGCATTGTACAACTTATATGCCAAATCTTTTGCTTTCTCTATTTTTTTCTTTCTCATTAAATTCCATAATCTACAATTGAATTTTTCTATACTTTCATTATCTAAATACTGAAATCCCATAATCCACCTCACAGATAAATATGTCTTTTACATCACATGCGCTGTTTAAAACAGACACTTTCACAGATTGATATGTCTTTTCTATAGTTGTATGATAAGACCAGAAAAAACAAATGTCAATTACCATTGTCCAGCAAAAGGAGGAACAATATGCCAAACCCAATTACAACCGAATCAAATAATGTAACTTTTTACAATTTACAATCAGATGCTGTTTCTAAAAAACTAACTGATACCGTTAATAAATTGAATGACGTATCCAAAAATAAATATGATAAGAAAAATCATTTGATTGAAAATGCAACTGATTTAAATACTTCTGAGAAATTAGATGCAATGGATCAGAACTTTACCCAATATGTCCGAGAAGAGTATAATAGTATAGTAATTTTTGCATTTTTGTCCATTTCTATTATGGGAATTACAACTATGAGTCCAACAGTAATAAAATCCCTAAAGAAACTGATTGTTTAACAAGACAAGGGACCTCCTACAACTATATAGGAAGTCCCTCCTTTATTTACAGTAGCTGCTCTACTGCTTCATTATAATTCTCAAAACCCAACTTCTTAATCTGAATCAGCAGTTTATCTAAACCACTCTTTTTGTACCTTTTCGCCTGCCTGGTACTTACTCCGAGTTGTTTCCCTGCTGTTTCCATCGTATGACCATTTAATACCGTCGCCTCTATCACAGTTTTCTCTTTTTCATTAAGAACTGAAAACAATTCCTTCAGAAGCATTTCTGTTGTAACCCTCTGTTCAAAACGAGCATCTTCATCTTCAAGATAATCTGTAATCTCTGTCTGATCGGTAGCTACATCTCCAAATAGGAATGTATTCATCCGATGATATTGCCCCTTTGTCAGATATTCTTCTTTTCTATAATAATAGGATAATGTTTTCAGTTCTTCCTCTGTGACACCTTCATAATGAACATTGAATGTCTTGTTTAAAAAATTGTATTTTCTTTCTTCCACTTTCTTTACCTCCGAATTCAAAACCAACTAACAAGTTCCAAATTCGGAAGTGGTGGCGGTCTGCCTTTCCTCATCTTCTGACTTCCTTATTTCCACCCAAGCCACTGCTTCGTGGGTATTGGCTGGACGAAATCAGCTAAAAAAGGGCAAAAAAATAAGCCCCAGCGGTTTTACCCGCCGAAGCTTATGTAAGTTTTCTTTATTAAATTGTCCCTTTGCCTTTTCATCCCAGCATAATAAGTCTATCAGATAAAAGTCTATAATGTGTCCACAATACAGGGTGAAAAGTCTTTAATTTATAATAGAAAGTCCACATTTTTATTGCAAAAGTCCACAGGTTCTATTCCTCACTCATATCAAACGATGGTTTATACCTCCCACTGCTTGCCTGTGCTACCACAACCTCATAGAAGAAATATCCCATCCATCTTAATGCTTGTTTCTTTTCCTTATAGAACAGGCTCCTGCTAATTCCCAGTTCCATTTGCAATTCAATATTGTCTTTCTTTACCTGACTACAATAACAGGCTCTGATAATTTCACTATGCATCGGTCCTTTGGGTGTATAATACTGCAAGAGAATCAATGCACGATATATCATATCCGATAATCCATATATCATCATGATATTGTTGATTTCCGCTTTCAGCTTCCCCACATTCAGCCGATAATCATATTGATTTAAGTATTGCAGGGCATATGCCATATCTGCATTTATCTTCTCCTGGCATTCCTGCTCCAGTTCTTCCAAAACAAGTTTGTTCTCAATTACCAATTTACTGTAATAAGTCAGAAGTCTTTTCATGTCCTCTGTATGGCAATCCAGCTTCGCTTCTGTTTGCGACATCATTTGAATCGTTACTTCTTTAAAAGATTTAATCGCATATTCTCTATTTGTCATCTATATATTCGCTACCTCACTTTTTCGTTCTACAAACCATTTATCAACTTCAAAAAAAAGATGGCTCTCCTGCCCCTCAACAATACAAGTATATCGAATACCTACCCCACCTGCTTTACGACTGGCGCACCGCTCAACTTTCTTCACTTGATCTATGGTATATTTCTGACCGTCCTCCCAGAGTAATTCCACTGGACGCATCAACCCATCTTTTGTCATTTTTACCGTTACATCTACATATACCTTTGTCACGATACCATCACCTCTGTAATAATCTCTATTGCTCTAGGAGAACCTGGTGTACGATGTATCACACCTTTTTTCTCCAAATTTCTAAATATCTCAAACGCAGAGGAAGTTGAATGATACCCCATCGCTTTTTGTAATTCTCGTACTGTCGGGGGATAACCATGACTCTGCGTAAACTCACTGATAAACATCAGACCTTCCTGTTGTTTTCTAGTTAATTTCATTTTCATTATATTCATTCCCTTCTTATCCGTGGAAGAAGCCATGCGGATGCACAGTATGGTCCTTCTTTGCATCCAGTTTTGCAAGTATTTTGTCCTGATATACAAATGCCCTTTGAATGCTGTAATAACCAAATCTTCTCCGTATCTCATCAACTGCCTTATCAATTTTTTCCTGCTTCTCACGGCGTTCCTGATTCATGAATAAATCAAGCTGTACTGGAATATCATCCAATACCAAGTCAGCACCTCGAATGCCAAGACTCCTAATCGGCTTTTGCCATCGGTAGGATTCCTTGAAAAGACTCCATGCAGCTTCTACAATTTCACTTGTAATATTAGTTGCCTGAGAAAGTTTTTGCTGTTTTGAGAAATGATACAGTTCATTGTCACGAACCGTTATCTCTACTACATTGCAAAGAAATCCATTGTCACGGAGTCTTGCTGAAACGCTTTCTGCCAGTGCCATAAATATAATCTTCACATCCTGATCGTTCACTAAATCTCTGTATGTTGTTGTGCTGTTTCCTATAGATTTAACAGGAGCTGCATAATCTTCCTTATTTACAGGAGCGCTATCATACCCATTAGCAAAATCGTGGAGGATAAGCCCCATTTTGCCAAGGTGACTCTGTAGGATACTGGAAGGGAAAGTAGCCAGATCTCCTATTGTATGAATTCCCATCTTCTGCAATTTCGGTTTTGTTTTTCGCCCCACATACAGCAAATCTGATACTGGAAGTGCCCACACAATCTCTTTATAATTCTTACGGTCCAATAAAGTAATGGCATCTGGTTTCTTATAATCAGAACCTAGTTTTGCAAAAATCTTATTCCATGACACGCCTATACTTACCGTAATGCCAAGCTCATATTTTATCCTATCGCTAATCTCACGGGCAATCTTCATACCATCGCCTTTTAATGATGCACTCTCTGTACAATCCAGCCAGCACTCATCAATGCCAAATGGTTCCTGCTTGTCCGTATAATCTGCATAGATTTCATGAGCCATGTTGGAAAATCGGATATATAAATCCATCCTCGGAGGAAGAAAGACAATCTCCGGACATTGTTGCTTCGCCTGCCATAATGCCATCCCAGTTTTTACACCTTGTCGTTTTGCTATATAATTTGCAGTCAGGACGATTCCATGCCGTGCTTCTGGGTCACCACCTACAGCAACAGGCTTTCCTACAAGTTCTGGATGATGCAGCATTTCAACACTTGCATAGAAACAATTACAGTCTGAATGTAAAATCACTCTATCCATCTTTCTCCCCCTTTCCAAACATTTGTTCTTATCGTGTGTACGGTTATTATATATCGTCTTTAACACTTTTTCAAGGTGTTTCTATTTATATTTTCGTTTTTAACACTATTTTATTGTTTTTAAACACTTGACTTTTTTATCCACTGCATATAGAATAAAGGTAACTGTTCAGTACCCTAATATCTAACAAGTACTATATTTGTGCAAAACAGAGAAAATAATTTTTCTGTTTTAGCACCAGTTTTAGGTTTTTAGAAAGGTTATCCACCACTTCCATCTGATT
>JAQVEG010000040.1 GCA_028697725.1 Anaerostipes sp. | reverse complement strand
ATGAAGCTATATGAAACAAGGAGAGCTTGTAGTATTTTGCGAAAAAAACATATTTTATATCTTGTGGTAGAATAAAGAAAAGGGCGGTGAGAGAATATGAAAAAAATAATTATTGTTTTAGGATGTCGTATTTCTGAGAATGGAGCTTTAAAACCAGTCATATATAAACGAATAGAAACAGCATATAAAGTTTATTTGGAAAATAAAAAAGATGCCGTATTTATTTTGTCTGGAGGACAGGGAAGTGATGAAGGAGCTACAGAGGCAGAAGCTATGGCTTCTTATCTTAGAAGGAAGAAGGTACCAAAAGAGAATATTTATCTGGAAGAGAGATCCACAAGTACCTATGAGAATTTTAAATATTCAAAAGAAATCATTTTAAAATATAAATTAAAAGGAGAGTTGGTGTTTGTGACAACAGCACCTCATGTATTAAGAAGTGGTATGTATGCCAGAGCATTTGGGTTGAAAGCAAGGGGAATTAAGAGTCCAGCAAGATTTTATGCACTCCTAAAAATGGCAGTTCGAGAGGTACCTGCCATAGCTGCGGCATATTTTAAATGCAAAAAGAAGGATAGTTTCTTATAAGGCGGAAACTATCCTTCTTAAATTAAGCAGAAGAACGTGTATGGAATTTGTTTTACTTCATAATGTCAATTAAATCTTTTTGGGTTGCACTTCTTGCAGGCATAACACTAAATACTAGTCCAATAAGGACAGAAATACCAACAGTTAATAAAATGCTAGTTAAATCCACAACAGGGGTTATCTTAATAAAGATACCGATAATGTGTGCAAACCCAAGGCCAAAAAGAAAGCCAATGAATCCCCCTAGGAGTGTAATCAAGATTCCTTCTAATAAAAACTGAAGCAGGATATCTCGTTTTTTTGCACCCATAGCTCTTCGGATACCAATTTCCTTGGTACGTTCCGATACAGAGATATACATCATATTCATAATACCAACACCTGCAATGAAAAGAGAAATACCAGCAACAGCAGAAATAAAATAAGTAATACCACCTAATATTTTTCCAAATCCAGAAGCAAGGCTTCCCATATCAAGAAAGACATAACTTCCCATTTGGTGCATAGATCCTTGCTTTTTTAAAACCGATACTACTTGCCGAGTTACATCAGATGAGTTTTTGTCATTTTCAATAGCCAAAGCTAATGTTGTTTTAGGGGTCTCTTTTACAATATATTTTTTGTAGGTTTGTTTTGGAAGAAAGATGTTTGTTTCGTCCATACTCACATAATTGTTTGTTGATTTTACCACACCTACGATTGTAAATACTTCACCATCCAGGTTAATTCCACGACCAATAGCTGCTTCATTGGATGGGGCTATTTCCTTGGCAATGCTGCTTCCGATTACCACAACTTTTTGTTTCATAAGATTATCAGCGGCTTCAAGACGCCGTCCTGCAATTGTTTTTTGTCCGTCGCCAGTGAGTAACTGATAATCAACTGTGGTTTTTTCATCGTTTAATGTAATTTCCATAGTGTTGTCGGTACTTGAAGCTGCATCTTTTGGAAGATAGGCTTTCTTTACTCCCTTTACCGATTCAGCAAGGCGAAGGTCTTCTTTACTATAGATTGTCATATGGGACAAATCCATAGTTATGTCATTTGCAGTAAAGTTAATATTTGTTTCTACATTTCCACTAGAGTTATTTGTTAAGCTTTCTGTAGTCTTTTTTTGAAATCCTTTTCCAATGGAAATAATAGCAATTACAGAAGAGATACCAATCACAATACCAATCATAGTTAAAATAGTACGTCTTCTATTTGCAGAAAGTGCTTTGAGTGCTGTTCTTAAAATAACGCTAATTTTCATGTTCAGCCTCCTTTGCAGCATCATCAGTTAGTTCCCCATCAATAATATGTACAATTCGGCTGCAATATTCTGTCATATCAATATCATGAGTTACCATAACAATAGTAAGACCATCTTCTTCATTTAATTTGTGAAATAAACTGATAATCTCTTCAGAAGTTTTACTGTCCAAAGCTCCAGTTGGTTCATCAGCAATTAAAAAGCATGGCTGTTGAATTAGGGATCTTGCAATGGAAACACGCTGCTGCTGTCCACCAGATAATTGTGTGGGAAATTTATTTTCCTTTCCCTTTAAACCAACACGTTCAATGGCAGCAAGTACATGCTTTTTTGTATCTTTTGGACTATAACCATTGTACAATAGTGGAAGTTCTACATTTTCATATATGGTGCTGTTTGAAATCAATTGAAAATTTTGAAATACAAATCCAACTTTTTCATTCCGAATTTCAGATAATTGATTATCGGTTTTATTATCTACAATATCACCTTCAAAAGTATAGGTTCCAGAATAGTTTGTATCAAGGAATCCAATCACTTGAATTAAGGTTGATTTTCCAGAACCAGAAGGTCCCATAATCGCGACAAATTCACCCTTTTCTATGTGGAGATTAATATCCTTCAAGACATGGAGTTCCTCATCATCCGTATGATAATATTTGTTGATATTTTCTAATCTAATCATTTAATCACCACTTTGTCATTGACGTTCAATCCAGATTGAACAATATAATAATCTGATGCTTCTTTTACAGTTACATCTGTTTTAATTTTCTTTTTCTGTTTATATACATAGGTGTAATAACTGTCGCTGCCTTTCTTAATATATTTTTTTGGTATCCGAATTTCATTGACAGGAAGTGAAATTTCAACACTATACCCATACTGAATTTCAGCCTCCGGGGTTACATAAAAGTTGTAACTAGAAGTGGATGCAGAGCTAGCACTACCTTCTCCAGAGGATGCAGAAATAGGAACTTTGTCAATTTTTGAAATGGTTCCATTTACCTTTTCGTTGTTGCTAATGACTTCAATTGTAACAGTGGCACCAGGTTTTAACTTGGAATAATCATATTCTGAAACACTACCCACAACTTCAATCTTATTACTTGTAATCGTAATGTATGGAAGGGTATTATCATCTTTTGCATTCTGGTTAATCGATACATAGCCACCAATGGTAGAGCGGACATAGTTTGTTCGGTGGGATTTAAGGTCGTCTAAAGATTCAACAGCATCGTTGTAAGCATCTCTTGTGGAATCTAAAGTATCCTTTAATCCAATGAGAGTCTGTTTGTCTAAATCCGTCTTTTTCTTTTTGTTATAAATCTTTAAGTATGCCACATATGCATTGTGGTAGGCTCTATGTGTTCGAGTGACTACCTTTTCCTGTGTTGGAATCTGGGATGTAATGCTTGTATTTTTATATTTTAATAATGCCTGACCTTTTCGGATAAATTCTCCATCAGATACAAGGGTTGATTTTAATTTTCCTTTACTTGAGTCAATCATTACATTTTTTGTTCGTTTTGCGGCTACAGTTCCTTGAAATACATATGGATCTGCTTTTTTAACGGTATAAGTTTTTACAGTTTCTGTTTTTGTTGGTTTTGCACTAAAGTAGGCAGCTACATAGGCAATTATCAAAATAACTGTTGCTACAATTATGGTTGTTTTAAATAAAATGGTTCGTTTATTTTTTACTTTTTTTGTTTTGTCTGGCATGACTTCATCTCCTCTTATGTGGTGTAGTTCCTATTTTGAAAATAATCCTATGACTGTGGAAGCTGTGGTAATTAAAAAATATACCACAGGAATTATGTTACGACTCTTTTTTCCATGATAGACATGATCTAAAATATACGACAACATAATAGAGAAGATAAGTGACGTATAAATACTGGTACAAGGACTAAGATAAGGTGGCTGTTGTGCATTATTTGTAATCAACGTGTAGATAGAGTCAAAAATAATCGTTATAATGTTGGGAATTAAATAGCATAAATAGATTAAACTTTTAAAATTCTTTTTATTTTCAATGTTGATGGAATCTATTTTACGAACACATATACGAAAAATAGGTGATAGGATGCTTACAGCAATTACAACAGTAAGCCAAGAAAAGAAAAGAAGAATTGGAACAAGTACATATGCATTTAAATGAATCTGCTTTAAAAAGCTGCCGAAAGCATCGTTGTTAATCTGCTTCATAGATACAGCAAAGGATACGGCATAGGTTACAAGAAATAGCAAAAATACACCGAATACAGAAGTCTTTTCTCGTTCTTTGCAAAATATCTCTCTTGGGTTTTTGAATAATAATATGAAATCTTTCATAGAAACTCCTTTTCGTTTATGTTTCTTGTTTTTATTTTAGAATATATCCTATTTTACTATATTGAAAGCATAGGAACAAGTAGTAGAAAAATATGATTAATTGAAAAAAATGTGTTAAAATGAACTTACATAAAAATTGACAAATTTTTTAGAAGAGGGGGGAAACATTTAATGAAGATTGAACTTGAGAAGTGGGAACTTAAAAAGTTGATTTTCTGGTTTATGCTTTTATCAATATTGGGGACTGTTTTTTTATCTTATACTTCATGGGATATGTATAATGATAAAACAGCAGAAGAGTACTACTGGAAATCCCATTTGAATGAGGAGGTCAAAAATCAAGCCTACGTAGATGAGATATCAAAAAATGCAACAGAGGTTACAGTTGGAAGCTATATAGAGACTCTCAAAGAGATTAATATGAAGACCAGCAGTTTTACTATGATTGCAAAAGTATGGTTTGTGTGGGACGGAAAGAAAGACCTTGATATGATGAATCATTTCCACGTATATAATGGAGTATTGAATAAACTTATTCCACAGAGGGATGAGATTATAAACGGAAAGCATTATCAACTATGTAGAATCAATATCACAGTTTCAAAAAATTTCTGGACAAAAAGATTTCCTTTAGAATCTCATCAATTAAGATTTTATTTGGAACCAGATTATGGAATAAGGAAAGTTAAGTTAAAAGCAGACAGTGGAAAGTCAGGGGTAAGCTCAGGGCTAAGCTATGCAGGATATAATTTTGTGAGAAGTGCAGATTCTATAAAGACTATGGAATATGAGAATTCCTTTGGAACGGACAATAAAACAGGAGATGTTACATCTGAATATATGAGTCAGGTTGAAATAAACCGATCTGGACTTGGAGTTTATTTAAAGTGTTTTATAGCATTGTTTGGAACCTCTCTATGGATTTTTATTACTGTATACATATGTACATACCATAGAGTAGATCCTCTAGGTATGATTCCAGCAGCCTTATTTGGAACGGTATCCAATATCATGGTTGGAGCCAATCTGCTTCCAGATGCGTTGGATATAGGGCTGTTAGAATATGTGAATACATGGGGTGTTTTCACCATATTGTTTGGTGCAGTTATTATTATTAACATTAATCGTATCCGAACTAAATTTAAAGATTATGAGTACGCAACATTGTATGGAAGAATTATGTTTTACACGTTACTATTTTTTGTTGTCATGGGGCATTTAATTCTGCCAATCGCGGCATTTATGTAAGAAAGGAGATTTAATATGACAGATTCAAATGAAGAAAAAAAGAGATATCAAAGAAACTTGATTATATTGTTTCCTTTTTGTGTTTTGTTAGAGCTTTTGACTGTCTATGCAATTGGAAATGTTGATGTAATACCAGTTTGGTTACAGGGAATCGGCGGATTTTTTGGAGCACTGATTGGAGGACCACTTTTTGGGGGATTAGTATTAGTTGCATTTACAATAATTGAACTTATGGTTGATTTTCAACTTATACATATATTCATAATATTGCCAACGATTGCAGCAATTGTTTCTTTTGGTTTTGTGACAAGAATGGGATTTTTTAAGGATTTAAAAGGTGTGGCTTTAACTGTGACCGCGGTTGCTTTCGTTCGGACTATGACTACAACCCCGGTTTTAATCGCAGTTTCTGGAGGACATGTATCAAACAATAACTTTGTAGAGTCATTGTTTGTAGGAATCCAGCATGCAGGTTTGAGTGTTCCCTTTGCAACCATGTTATCAACTTTTGTAGCGTATTTTATAGATTGTGGAATTATTGTAGTGATTTCTTATTTTCTGCTTCATGTATTTTGGAATTTCTGGGATCGAAATTTTGATGTCAAAGTGGTAGAAGCAATTAAGATTCGAGTTGTAGAAGAAAAAGATTTAGGTGAATAGAGATAATAAGGATGAATGCCAAATGGTATTCATCCTTATTTTACATAATAGCCAAGGTCTGAAAAAGACTTCTTTGTCTGTGCAACATCGTGTTGAATCTGATCTAAATCTTTTAACGCTAAAGACAAGAAAATTGTATCAATAATCATGGATTGTACAATAATAGAAGTCTGGCTTGCAAGTCGAAATTGATTTTCAGTACCAGAAGTAAACAATGGAATATCCACTTTTTTTGCAAGCTTTTCATTCCCATATTGAGTAATCAAGATTACTTTAGAGTTTCGATTCTTTGCAATATCAATGAGCTGATGTGTCTGTAAGGAATTGCCGAAAGTAGAAAAGCAGATGAGTAAATCATTGGCTTTCATATTTAATACAGATTCCAATTGCAAATGTATGTCTTCGTGATGAATCACAGGAATTCCAAGGCGGAGAAGTTTAATTTGCAATTCTTTTACTAAGACAGCACTAGAACCAAAACCACTTAGGTGAATTAAATTCCCTTTTTTATAGGTATGTTCAATTAACTGTATGGCAGCATCTAAATCTTTTTCTACTAGAGTCTGGCTGGTACTGTCAATGGATGCTTTTGTATAAGTGGCAAGGTGCTGATAAATATCAATGGAACTATCATCTTTAGATATATGTGCAGGAATTGGGGTGGTTTCGTCAGTGCCAATGTTTGCTGACAGATTTAACTTGAATTCAGTATAACCACTAAAGTCTAATTTGCGAGTAAAGCGAATAAGTGTAGCTTCACTGACCTCACTTTGAAGTGCTAGTTCTTTTGTTGATAAAGATAAGATTTCATTGGGATGCTTTAAGATATAAGTTGCGAGTTTTTGTTCTGTCTTTGATAAAAATGGCATAGTGGATTCTATTTTTAATAGTAGTTCATTCTTTTGCATAACATTATCCTTTCTGTGATTTTTTGTTACTTATATTATAGAATAAATAGAAACAAAAAACAAGTGTTGCTACAAAATAAAAATAATGCTTGAAGTTTTGCTACAAAAGTGTTATAGTGAGATTGTAAACAAGAAATGAATATAAAAAAGGAGACAGATTATGAGATTATACCAAGGAAAAGATTACGATGATTTAAGCAAAAAAGCAGCACAGATTGTTGCATCTGAGATTTTTATGCATCCTAAAGCAGTTTTAGGACTAGCGACAGGTTCATCTCCAGAAGGAATTTATCGTTACCTTGTAAAAGCACAACAAGAAGGAACTGTTGACTTTTCTGATGTGACATCTGTAAACTTAGACGAATACAAAGGAATGTTTCCAGATAATGAACAAAGCTATCATTACTTTATGGAAGAGAATCTATTCCAGCATGTACCATTTAAAGCAAGCTACTTACCAAATGCAGTAGAAGAGAATGAAGAGAAATCATGCCGCGAATATGATGAGTTAATTGAATCATTAGGTGGAATTGATATGCAGATTCTTGGAATTGGTGCCAATGGACATATTGGTTTCAATGAGCCAGGAGAAGTATTTGAAAGAGGAACACATTGTGTTACATTAGCTGAAAGTACAAGACAGGCAAATTCAAGATTTTTTGATTCTATTGATGATGTACCTACACACGCATTTTCAATGGGAATTGGAACAATTTTATCAGCAAAAAGAATTGTTTTAGTTGTATCTGGAGAGAATAAAGCACAAGCTTTATATGATGCGTTTTATGGACCAATTACACCAAAGGTTCCAGCATCAGCATTACAATTACATGGACATGTAGCAGTATTTGCAGATAAGGATGCTCTATCTGTAATTAAGGAGAAAGGACTGTTGTAGATGATCTTAACAGGGGGTCTTGTTTTTACAGAACAAGGAGAATTTGAAGGAAAAGATATTTATATAGAAGGCGAGAAGCTTGTATCCTCTATAGATGAATTGACAGATCAGACAAAAGTTGATGTGTCAGGGTATAAGATTCTGCCTGGATTAATTGATGTTCACAGCCATGGGGCTATGGGGCATGACTTTGGAGACGCTTCCGTAGAAAACTTAAAAGAGATTTTAAAGTTTCAATTGAAGCATGGAATTACTTCCTACTGCCCAACTTCTATGACGTTGTCAAAGGACATGTTAAAAGAAATTTTCCAAACGGTAACGAAAGTAGAACCATCCAAAGATTATGCAGATATTGCAGGAATTAATATGGAAGGACCCTTTATTTCCATGGAGAAAAAGGGAGCGCAGAACAAAGACTATGTTTCAAAACCAGATATTCAATTTTTTCAGGAATGTATGGAAGCAAGTGGAAATAAGATTAAATTGATTACAATTGCACCAGAAATTGAAGGAGCGTTGGAGTTGATTAAGGAAATATCCAAAGTTACCAATGTTTCCATTGGACACAGCAACGCTGAATATGACGACACAAAGAAAGCATTTCTAGCAGGAGCCAGTCATATTACTCATTTATATAATGCTATGCCACCCCTTCATCATCGAAAACCAGGGGTCATAGGAGCTTCACTGGAAAATGAAAACTGTATGGTAGAATTGATTAGTGATGGTTTTCATATTCATCCAGCCATGGTAAGAGATACATTCCATATGTTTGGCGGAGACAGAGTGGTTTTGATTAGTGACTCTATGAGAGCTGCAGGCCTAGAAAGTGGAACTTTTGAGCTTGGCGGACAGATGGTAACAGTAAAAGATGGGAAAGCACTTCTTTCAGATGGAACCATCGCAGCATCAATTACCAATTTGTATGACTGTATGTGTCGAGCAATTTCTTTTGGAATAAAGGAACAGGATGCGATATTTGCAGCGACAAGAAATCCAGCAAAGAGCATTGGAATTTATGAACATACAGGTTCCATTGCACCTGGAAAAGTAGCGGATTTGTTAGTGGTTGACCAAGAATATAAGCTTCATAAAATTTGTCATTTAGGACAATTTTTAAAATAAATTTATAAAAGTCAAAAAAGTTGTGCCAAGTCACACTTTTTTGGCTTTTTTTGGGATTTTATATATGTTACAATGAAAAAAACGAAAAGGAAGTCATTATGAGGAAAAAAGAAAGAACACTAGAAGTGATTCAAAGATTAAAAGAAGAATATCCTGATGCAGGATGTACTCTGGATTATGATCAGGCATGGAAGCTCCTTGTGAGTGTTCGCCTTGCAGCACAGTGTACAGATGCAAGAGTCAATGTAGTAGTAGAAGGTCTTTATGAGAAGTATCCCACCAAAGAAGCTCTTGCACAGGCACCAGTAGAAGATATTGAGGCTATAGTAAGACCTTGTGGATTGGGAAAAAGTAAAGCAAGAGATATTAGCGCATGTATGAAGATGCTTTGTGACGAATTTCATGGAGAAGTTCCAGGCGATATGGATTCACTATTGAAGCTTCCTGGAGTTGGACGTAAGAGTGCCAACTTGATTATGGGAGATGTATTTGGGGAGCCGGCAATTGTGACAGATACACATTGTATCCGAATTGTGAATCGTCTGGGAATTGTGAATGGAATCAAAGATCCAAAGAAGGTGGAAATGGAATTGTGGAAAGTTGTTCCGCCAGAAGAAGGAAGTGATTTTTGTCATCGACTTGTTATTCATGGAAGAGAAGTATGTTCTGCAAGAACCAAGCCAAAGTGTGAGGAGTGTTGTTTACAAGAAGTGTGTAAGAAAAAGATATAGTATAGTTGAAAGTAGAATTTTTTGGGAATGAGGGACTGTGAAGATGAACACTGTGGAAGAATTGGGAAAATATCTTATTGGGTTAGATTCGTCTATGCCAAAAGAGTTTTTTATGCTGGCACAAATCCTTCAACATCGTATATTTGAATTATGTTTGGAGGGAGAGAAAGCACTGATTCCGTACATGATGAATGATGCTGTAGAATGTTATCTTGTGTTAGATCAAGTAGTAATTACGGGAGAGCAGTTTTTTAATGAGCCAATCAAGAAAGCAAAACTTACCAAAAGAGATCAAAGCTATGGAATGATTCTATATCAAAAACATGGGCATGTATTTACCATATGGTTTGAATCCATCAAGAGAGAACTTCATTGTTATCAGTATCATCAGATTGCACATTTTTGGGAAAAGGGACAGGAGCAATGGAGACAGTTAGTCTATATTATAGGAACAATTTATGAGAAGCACGAATATCTAGGAGAAAAAGTATGTAATCCTTTAGAGCTAGATGTGATGCCATTGATTGAGTTTGCACCATTTCGAAGATGGTCACCAATGAGTGAACCTTTAGATGATAAGTATCCAAATACATACGAAGGGATTGACTGTATGGAGAATTTTGCTCTGGCAGCCAGTGATTATACTTATGCAAGACTTCTTCGTATTTATCGAAGGTTTCCATTGAAATTTTTCGGACGATGGCTTAGTCGTATGCTGCTTCACCCTAGGCGAGAAGCTTTATATCATCTGATATGGAACAAAGTTGAGGAAGCATCGTCTTCTTATCCACATCGCGCTTATCCGGAAGAATTGGTCCAGGAGATAAATAGACAGAGGGCCATTGTAGACGAGGTACTTAAAAAGAACGGTTGTGAGGGAGTCTATCCTAATTACCGTAAAGAGCATGTATTTGTACGGGCAACAGAGGAACATCCCTTTACTGTGTTAGAAGCAGATGATTTTACGTTTCAAATTCAGCTGATGATATCAGAATGCAAAGATAAAATTCCAGAATTAAACAGTGGATTTTTTCAAAGCAGACATCGTAGGGGAACTGTTATTGGAGGAGAAGAATTCTCGAAATAGACAATATACATATAAAACACCGAAGAAACACACAAAATTTTGTGCAATATTTTAAAATAAAATCCTTACAAGAAGACAATAAACTGTGTTAGACTGTCTAAGACTTAAAAAAGTAAATAAATATTCTGAAGAAGGATATTGTGGTGATAGCGAGTAAAGTAAAACCATTTACATACTCGCTATTTTTTTGTGTAAAAGTATATTAAGAAAGAGGAAAAGTATGAATCAAAGTAAAAATCATTATTTAGCGGAGGAACCGATTAAGAAGTTAATGCTTAAGTTTTCGATTCCCTGTATCATGTCACTGTTAGTATCATCTCTATATAATATAGTAGATCAAATTTTTATTGGACAAGGTGTTGGTTACCTTGGAAATGGAGCAACTAATGTTGTATTTCCAATCACAATTATTGCACTTTCCATTGCTCTTATGATTGGAGATGCCTGTGCGGCCTTCCTGAGTATATGTCAGGGAAAAAAAGACGCAAAAAGCGCTCATCATTCTGTTGGAAATGCCATTATTTTGTTAGTTGGTGTCAGTATTTTGTTAGTTGTTGTATTCTTTTTAGGAAGAGATACTATTTTAACTGCATTTGGAGCAACAAAGAACAACCTTCCATATGCAGAAACTTATTTTAATTATATTGTGATTGGAATTCCATTCTTTATTTTTGGAAATGGTCTAAATTCAATTGTACGTGCCGATGGAAATCCAAAGTTTGCTATGCTTACTATTTTGGCAGGATGTATTATTAACATTGTTCTTGATCCAATTGCAATCTTCGTTTTAAAATGGGGAATGGCTGGAGCAGCAATTGCAACTATTACAGGGCAAATCGTATCTGCATTGTTCGCATTTTATTATTTGTTCCATACAAAATCATTTAAATTATCAAAAGACAGCTTTAAACTAAGTGGAAATATTGTAAAACGTATGCTTCCATTAGGAGTGAGCAGTTTCTTAACACAGATTTCTATTGTTGTTTCTTTAGGTGTGATTAACAACACGCTTGTAACATATGGAGCGATGTCTAAGTACGGAGCAGATATTCCAATGACAGTAGTAGGAATTGTATTTAAATTATTCCAAATTGTAGTTGCTGTTGTGGTTGGTATTGCAGCAGGATCTCAGCCAATTGTTGGATACAACTATGGGGCGGGAAGGCATGACAGAGTCAAAGAAATCTATAAGGTAATGATCAAGGCAGAGATTATTGTAGGAATTGTCGCAACTATTTGTTTTGAAATTTTCCCACTACAGATTATTAAACTATTTGGAAGTGAAAGTGCATTATACAATGAATTTGCAGTATTTGCATTTAGAGCTTACTTATGTACGATGATTTTGTGTTGTATACAAAAGGCAACAAGTATTTTCTTACAGTCACTTGGACGTCCTCTTATGTCAATGGGATTATCTTTGTTAAGAGATTTCGTCATTAGTGTGCCAGCGATTATTATTTTACCAAAGTTCTTTGGAGTAGAAGGTCCTTTATATTCTGCACCACTTGCAGATATTATTTCTATGATTGCTGTTGTGATTATGATGACCGTTGTGTGGAAACAATTAAATCTTCATTATGGCACTGAAGTGAAAGAAAATCCTGTAGTGGAAATGAAATTACAGGAAGATTAATTCTACATCAAAGAAAACAACAATAATTGTTATTTTTGCTTGCATTTAGCAAGTAATTCATTTAATATATTCAGTAGATACACGACTGGCGAAAACAGGTCTTGCCTGGGTGGGAGAACCTACAGGGAGTGTGTTACTAGAATGAGAATAGCCGATCGCCTGGGCAGCATAGAAGAAGTGCGTCCAGGCGATTTTTTGCGTCCTGTGGCCACAACATTATTTTGGAGGTTATTTAGATGAAGATGTTATCATTAGAACAAGAATTAAAAGAGAATGCTTATCCTGGGCGAGGAATCGTCATTGGTAAGTCAGAAGATGGAAAGAAAGCAGTCACTGCATACTTTATTATGGGAAGAAGCTCAAACAGCCGTAATCGTGTCTTTGTAGAAGAAGGACAGGGAATTAGAACACAGGCATTTGACCCATCCAAACTAGAAGATCCAAGTCTTATTATTTATGCACCAGTGAGAGTTCTTGGGAATAAGACAATCGTAACCAATGGGGACCAGACAGATACCATTTATGAAGGAATGGATAAACAGCTTACATTTGAACAATCCTTGCGATGTCGTGAGTTTGAACCAGACGGACCCAACTACACACCTAGAATTTCTGGAATTATGCATGTAGATGGTGGAAGCTATAACTATGCTATGTCAATTTTAAAGAGCAATAATGGGAATCCAGATGCTTGTAACCGATATACATTTGCTTACGAAAATCCAGTGGCTGGAGAAGGACATTTTATTCATACTTATATGCATGATGGAGATCCTCTTCCAAGTTTTGAAGGAGAACCTAAGCTCGTTGCAATTCCAGATGATATTGATGCATTTACAGACTTAGTATGGACTAGTTTAAATGAAGACAATAAAGTATCTTTATTTGTAAGATATATTGATATTGAAACTGGGGAAGCCAAAACACGCATGATAAATAAGAATAAATAATCGGAGGTAGTTATGAACGAAATTCAATTAAAATACGGATGTAATCCAAATCAAAAGCCATCAAGAGTTTTTATGGAAGATGGGAAAGATCTTCCTGTCACAGTTCTTGCAGGAAAGCCAGGATATATTAACTTTTTAGATGCGTTAAATGGCTGGCAGTTAGTGAAAGAATTAAAGGCAGCAACTGGACTTCCAGCAGCTACAAGTTTTAAGCACGTTTCTCCAGCAGGAGCAGCCGTTGGATTACCTTTAGATGACACATTAGCTAAGATTTACTGGGTTGACGACTTAGGAGATCTATCTCCACTTGCAAGTGCTTATGCAAGAGCAAGAGGGGCAGACCGTATGTCTTCATTTGGAGATTTTATTGCACTTTCAGATGAGTGTGATGTTGATACAGCAAAGCTTATTAAGAGAGAAGTATCAGATGGCGTTATTGCACCAGGATTTTCAGACGAAGCACTTGCTATTTTAAAGGAAAAGAAAAAGGGGAATTACAACATTATTCAAATTGATCCTGAATATGTGCCTGCTGAGATTGAGAGAAAGCAAGTATTTGGAGTTACTTTTGAACAGGGTCGTAATGAGCTGGATATTAACGGTGACTTATTATCAAATGTTGTGACAAAGAATAAAGACATTCCAGAGTCAGCTTTCATTGATATGAAGATTTCTTTAATTACACTAAAATATACACAGTCTAATTCTGTTTGTTATGTAAAGAATGGACAGGCAATTGGTATTGGAGCAGGGCAGCAGTCTCGTGTTCATTGTACAAGACTTGCTGGACAAAAGGCAGACAACTGGTATCTTCGTCAGTCTCCACAAGTATTAGGACTTGAATTTGTTGACGGACTTCGACGTGCAGATCGTGACAATGCAATTGATGTTTACATTGGAGATGAGTACGATGATGTGCTTCGTGAAGGAGTATGGCAGACTCGTTTTAAAGTAAAACCTCCAGTATTTACTCCAGAAGAAAAAAGAGCGTGGTTAGATGGAAATACAGATGTTATTTTAGGATCTGATGCATTCTTCCCATTCTCTGATAATATTGAGAGAGCTTACAAAAGTGGTGTAAAATACATCGCACAGCCTGGTGGATCCATGAGAGATGACGTAGTGATTGAATGTTGTGACAAATATAATATGGCAATGGCGTTTACAGGAATTCGTTTATTCCACCACTAAAATCATACAAAAGCAAAGGAGCAGAGACAGGGAAGAACTGTACTGCTCTTTTTCTAATTAAAAAGGAGATTTCAATGTTTCGGAAAATGAGAAGATGGAAACAGCAGATTAGCAATGAGGAGTGTATTGAGATTCTAAATAGTGAGCCACGTGGCGTACTTGGGGTTTATGGGGAGGATGGATATCCATATACCATACCTCTTGATTTTATCTATAAAAACGGGAAGTTATATTTCCATTGTGCCAAGGAAGGACATAAATTAGATGCAATCAAGGTAAATGATAAAGTGTCTTTTTGTGTTATGGATGAAGGGTTTCAAAAAGATGGGCAGTGGGAATTAAATATTAAGAGTGTTGTTATTTTTGGACGAATAAAAAAAGTTGATGATATGGAAAAATCGACAAATATTGTCCGGGAACTTGGATTAAAGTATTATCCAACCGCCGAAGAGGTGGAAGAAGTAATAGAGCATGGGGTTCATCGTTTTGAAGTGTTAGAATTAACGGTGGATCATATGACAGGGAAGTTGGTAAATGAGAAATAGCAATAACAAAAATCCAGATAGAAAATTGTCTGGATTTTTTGGTATATTTTTTTATAAATTACACATACTGAATGTATGATTCAAAAAATAGGAGAATAAAGGAGATAATTATGGATGATACAATTGAGTTATTAAAGGAATGCAGCAGTGGATGTAAGATGGCTATTAACAGTATGGATGAAATGATAGACGATATGCCAAGTGGAAACTTAATGGAAGGAATTAAGAAATCAAAACAGGAGCATCAGAAAATTGAATCTAAAATAGCAAGAATATTGGCGAAAGATGGATTTTGTGAAGAAGAACCGGGAGCGATTGCAAGTGCATTTTCATGGATGACAAGTAAAATGAAATTGATGATTCACGATGATGAAAATCAAGTGGCGAAGCTTATGATGGATGGCTGCAATATGGGAATTCAGTCCATTACAGAAAAGATGCATGAATACAAAAATGCTTCTAAGGAAAGTCAGGATATTGCAAAGGATTTAGTAAAGCACGAAGAGGATTTTCAAGAAGAATTAAAAAAATATTTGTAAAGTGTGATATAATATACGCGATAGCAGTGAGAAACACTGTATAATGAAAAAACTTTACGAGGTATTTATGGAAAATCAAGAAAAGCAACATAAGAGAAGAACCCGCTATAAAGGAACTCATCCAAGAAATTATAAAGAAAAATATAAAGAACTGAATCCTCAAAAATATGGGAATACCATTGAAAAGGTAATTAGGAAGGGAAGCACTCCTGCGGGAATGCATATTTCTATCTGTGTCAATGAGATTTTGGACTTTTTGCAGATTCAGCCTGGACAAAAAGGATTAGATGCAACTCTTGGATATGGTGGACATACTAAGGCTATGTTAAAGTGTTTGGAGGGGAAGGGGCATATTTATGCTCTGGATGTAGATCCAATTGAATCAGTAAAGACGAAAAAGAGACTAGATGAACAAGGATTCGGAGAAGACATTTTAACAATTATCCAGACCAATTTTCGGAATATTGACCAAGTAGCAGAAAAAGTTGGACCATTTGATTTTATGATGGCGGACTTAGGCGTGTCATCTATGCAGATTGACAATCCAGATCGAGGGTTTTCTTACAAGTTTGAAGGACCCCTTGATTTAAGACTAAATCCAAATCAGGGAATTTCGGCAGCAGAGCGACTTAAGGATATGTCAAAAGCAGAGATAGAGGGAATGCTCCTTGAGAATGCAGATGAGGTCTATGCATCTGAAATTGCAAGTGCTGTTTGCAAGCATTACAAGCAAGGCGGGAAAATTGAGACAACAACACAATTACATGATGTGATTTGGGAAGCTCTTTCCTTTTTGCCTCAAAATGAACAAAAACAGGCAGTAAGAAAATCTTCTCAAAGAACATTTCAAGCACTTAGAATTGATGTAAACAGTGAGTTTGAGGTGTTAGAGGAATTTATGGAGAAGCTTCCAGATGCATTGGCAAGTGGAGGAAGAGTGGCAATTCTAACCTTTCATTCAGGAGAAGACCGTCTAGTAAAGAGAGCCTTTAAAGAAGGGAAAAAGGCGGGAATTTATTCTGAGATTGCAAAAGATGTAATTCGGCCATCTGCAGAAGAATGCAATCGAAATGGAAGAGCCAGATCTACAAAGATGCGGTGGGCTGTCAAAGCATAAGTATAGAAGAGAGTTTAGTTGAGGTGAAACATGAGTGATAAAGAAAAGTGTAATTGTTCCAATGTTGTAGAAGAAGCAAAGGAACGTATGTTATCAGATAATATGATTACAAGGCTTTCATCTTTTTTTAAGGTGATGGGAGATGAGACTAGGGTTCGCATGATTTGTGCATTATCCCAAGGAGAGATGTGCGAGATGTGTGTCAATGATCTTGCAGAGACATTAGACATTTCTCAATCAGCGATTTCTCATCAGTTAAGGCAGCTGAGAAGTCAGGGATTGGTGAAGGCAAGAAGAGATGGAAAGAATATGTTTTATTCTTTAGATGATGACCATGTACTGCATATTTTAGATGCGGCGGTTGTACATATTAAACATAAAGTAGAAGAAGGAATTTAAAAGTCTTGTATAGGAAGGAGCAATCAGCTGATTGCTCCTTTTTTTCTCGTTGTCCATATATGTTCTGTTGTGAAAAAGAATAAACCAAAGAGTATTGACAAAATAGCTTTATAGTATTATATTTATATATGAGCAGATGTTCATATGTAAAAGGACTAGGAGGACAAGATATGAAAGAACATAATCATGAACATGAACACGATCATCAACATAATCATTTAGATATACACCACCATGAACACGGAGAAGCATGTGGATGTGGATGTGACCACGAACACCACCATCACCATCATCATAACGAGACACCGTGTTGCGTGGGGTGTGGAAACCACTTAGAAGACTGTATATGCGAGATTCCAGAGAATCAAATAAAAAAAGAAATTTTTATTTTAGAGGATTTGGGGTGTGCCAATTGTGCAGCCAAGATGGAAAGCAAGATTAAAGATTTGCCTGCAATTAAAAGTGCAAGTATTACCTTTGCAACTAAGCAGCTTCGAGTGGCTTGTAAGGATCCACAAGCTTTGCTTCCAGTATTTCAAAGAATCTGTGAAGAAATTGAATCAGACGTGAGAGTAGTTCCCAGAACTAAAAAGGCAGGAAAGGGAGAAGTTACGAAAGTCTATATTATGAAGAATGTGGATTGTGCCAATTGCGCAGCCAAGATGGAAACAAAGATTAACGAACTTCCTGAAGTGAGTCATGCAACCATTACCTTTGCAACCAAGCAGCTTCGAGTGACTGGAAAGAATCCAGATGCTTTGATTTCTCAGATGGAAGAATTATGCTGTCAAGTGGATGATGGAATTGAAATCATTCCAAGAGAAACAACAAAAAAAGAAGTTAAAAAAGAGAGTTTCTTTGCAAAGCATAAGGATATGATTCAAATAGTAATTGGAGCAGTTTTATTTGTTGGAGTTGAAGTTTACAGTAAGGTAGTGGGACTGGAAGAATTTACACTTCCCCTCATTGGACTTCTTGTAATTGCATATTTAGTTTTAGGTGGGGAAGTTGTATTTACAGCAATTAAAAATATAACAAAAGGACAGATATTTGATGAAAATTTCTTGATGTCTGTTGCAACTATTGGAGCATTTTGTATCAAAGAATATCCTGAAGCTGTTGGAGTTATGCTATTTTTCAAAGTAGGAGAATGGTTTGAACATATTGCAGTGGAGAAGAGTCGAAGCCAGATTATGGATGCAGTGGATTTACGTCCGGAAGTTGTAAATCTTGTAGACGGAGATGATATTAAAATTATTGATGCCCAAGAAGCAAAGGTGGGGGATATATTATTGGTTCGTCCAGGAGATAGAATTCCATTAGATGGAACTGTAATTGACGGAGAAAGTCGAATTGATACATCGGCAGTTACAGGAGAGCCAGTTCCAGTAAAAGTAGAATCAGGAAGTGAAGTGATTTCAGGGTGTGTTAATACATCGGGATTATTAAAAATAAGAACAGAAAAAATATTAGAAGAATCTATGGTATCTCGTATTCTTGATTCTGTAGAAAATGCAGCGGCAAGCAAACCAAAATTAGATGCATTTATTACAAGATTTGCAAGAGTTTATACACCGATTGTGGTTGCAGTAGCATTATTTACTGCGGTTGGAATTCCACTTGTTACAGGACAGGAATTTGGACCTTGGATTTATACGGCACTTACATTCCTAGTTATGTCATGCCCTTGTGCATTGGTTCTCAGTGTTCCACTTGCATTTTTCTGTGGAATCGGGGCAGGAAGTAAGAAAGGTATTTTGTTTAAGGGTGGAATTGTATTAGAAGCTCTCGCGAATGTAAAAGCAGTTGTTATGGATAAAACAGGTACAATTACAGAAGGTAACTTTGTTGTGCAAAATGTGGTGACAAGTGATAGTAAAACTGTGGATGAAATATTAAAATTAGCAGCAAGATGTGAATTGACCTCAACTCATCCTATTGGAACAAGTATTGTAGAAGCTGCCAGTGAAAAGGGATTTGACATTATTCAGCCAGAAAAAGTGGAAGAGATTTCAGGAAAAGGAATCAAAGCTTTAATTGATGGAAAGGAAGTTCTTTGTGGAAATGTTAAGCTTATGAATACTTTTGGAATTGATATTTCTACCTATAAAAATGCAGGAACAGGATCTGAAGTTCTAGTGGCGGTAGATGGAATTTACGCAGGAAATATTGTGATTTCTGATACCATGAAGGAAGAAGCACCATATGCCATTGAAAGGATTTCAAAGCAGGGAATTGTCACTGCAATGTTGACAGGTGACAGTGATGAAAGTGCCAGAGCTATGGCAAAAAAAGCTGGAGTAGCTGAAGTTCATGCAAAGTTAATGCCACAAGAAAAATTAAGTGAAGTACAACATATGAGAGATTCTTATGGTCAGGTTATGTTTGTTGGAGATGGAATTAACGATGCACCAGTTCTTGCAGGAGCAGATGTTGGAGCGGCCATGGGAAGTGGTGCAGATGCAGCCATAGAGGCGGCAGATGTTGTGTTTATGAATTCAAATATGGATGCCATTCCAGGTGCATTAGATATTGCAAAGGCAACAGTGGGAATTGCAAGGCAAAATGTAATCGGAGCGTTGGCAATTAAGATTGCAGTTATGATTCTTGGACTAAGTGGAATCTATGCAAATATGTGGTTGGCTGTATTTGCCGATACAGGAGTTGCATTTCTATGTATTCTTAATTCCATTCGGATTTTATATCGTAAATAATAAAATTAATTTCTAAAAGGAGCAGTAACTACTGCTTCTTTTTGTATATAAAAAACTTGATTTCACATACTAATCCAAAAGGAGTTTGGTATGCATTCATTATGGCAAGAAAAAATAAATTTTCCTGAATATCCCACTTTAAAAAAAGATCAAGAAACAGATATCGTATATATTGGCGCAACATTAAAAAATGCAGTGGAGGGTCATTTTGCCATGGAGCAGGGGCAAAAAGTGATTCTAATTGAGGAAAAATGTATTTCTCAAATGAAGGAGCTTGGTGGCATGGGAATTATAAAAGGGGAGACAAAGGAGGAAATCAGAGATTTACACCGATTACAGGACTATATTGCAGGTAGAAATATTTTGTGTGATATGGAAGTGGAATCTGATAGTTGTATTTGGGTGCATCCAGTAAAGTTATTTTTATATTTAACAAGAGACATGAAAGTATATGAGCATACAAAGGTTCAAAAAATAAAGAATGGAAAAATTGATGTTGGGAGTGCATATATAAAGGCAGAAAAATGGGTAAAAGCAAAAAAAGAAACATCATTTTATATTCATGCATTTCAAAGAGAGACATTTCCAGAAATTAAGGGGAATTATCAGGTAATGAGAAGTTATAAAAACTGGTGGCTCATTGGAAATGATACGGAATACCTGGATGGAGAGGATTATCACTGGAAAGTTTAGGGTTGCAGTGCTACAATAAAAAGAAAAGAGAATTTAGGAGGATATTATGAGTAAGATTGACGAAATTAGAAAAGAAATGATGCAGGCAATGAAGGCAAAAGATAAAGTGAGAAAAGAATCACTTTCTATGGTGTTAAGCGCCCTTAAAAATGCTGCAATTGATAAAAGAGAAGATTTAACAGAAGCGGAAGAGAATGCAATTATTGCAAGAGAAATTAAGCAGACAAAAGAGACAAAGGATTCTTGTCCAGCAGATCGTACAGATATTATGGAAGAATGTGATGCCAGACTTGCGGTATTAAAGGAATTTGCACCAGAAGAGATGAGTGAAGAGCAAATTAAGGCAGAGATTAAAGCAGTTTTAGAGGAATTAGGAATTGATGCTCCAACCATGAAGAATAAAGGGCAGGTTATGAAGAATTTAATGCCTAGGGTTAAAGGAAAATCAGATGGTAAGCTTGTCAATCAATTAGTGTCTCAAGTGTTGGGAAATTAGGAGATTTATATGAAGAAAATACTCGTTGTTGTAGATATGCAAAATGATTTTATAGATGGTACCTTAGGGACAAAAGAAGCACAAAGCATTGTTCCTAAGGTATGTGATAGAATTCGTTCATTTTCAGGCGAGATTTATGGAACTTTAGATACCCATAAGGAAGATTATATGGAAACACAGGAAGGTAAAAAACTTCCTGTTGTTCATTGTATTGCTGGGGAAGAAGGATGGGCTTTAAACCAAGAGGTAATGGATGCCATTTTTGAAACAAAGGCAGAAGTGCATGAATTTTGTCGTAAAGATACATTTGGCTCCAAAGAGCTTGCAAGAATGTTAGAAGAAAAGTATCAGGGACAAGATTTGGAGATTACTTTCATTGGCCTTTGTACGGATATCTGTGTGATTTCCAATGCCCTGTGTTTGAAGGCAGTGCTTCCAGAAGCGAAGCTGATTGTAGATGCAAGTTGTTGTGCGGGAGTAACACCAGAGAGCCATAAGAATGCATTAGAGGCTATGAAGGTGTGTCAAATCCAAGTGATTTAAAGAAAGATGAAAAGTATGGGAAATAATAGTTGTAAAAAGGATAAAGCAGCGTTAATTGTGATTGATATGCAAAATGGATTTCTAGAAAAGGAATCGTCTCTTTGTATTGCAATGGCAAAGGCTACAGTTCCAGTCTGCAGTCGTGTTATTTGTTTTGCCAGAGAAAAGCAGATTCCAGTGTTTTTTGTAACCCGAATTTACAAAGAAGATGGAAGTGATGTAGAACATACAAGAAAAGAGAATTGGGAGGCTGGAGGAAAGCCGTTGACAAAGAGTAGCAAGGGACCTTTATCCATAGAGATGCCAGCAGAATTTTCTGCCAATTCAAAAGATTTTTATATTGTTAAACCTCGATTTTCTGCCTTTTTTGCGACGGAATTGGACCTGATACTTCGCAGAATGGGAGTTCAAAGGATTTATCTTGCTGGAACTACGACACCAAACTGCATTCGTACCACCTGCTATGATGGTATTTCTTTAGATTATCATGTCACTGTGATTGAGGACTGTTGTTCTTCTAATACTCTTGAGATTCAGAAGGCAAATATGCTGGATATGAAAAATATCGGAGCCAAAATTATAGATGCAGATAGTTTTTGTAGGGAAAGTGAGGAAAAGTGAAAATATGATTATTGAGGGGAATAAAAAAGAACTGGATGCAATGAAAGAATTTCATAAAGGAAATCGACAAGAAGGGCTGAAACTTCAAGAAGAATTTGCATCTGAATTTAGAGAAGAATATAAAGAAAAGGATCATTGTCCCTGTAAAAAAGCGTGTAGATATCATGGAAATTGTAAAGAGTGTGTTGCAATCCACCGGGCACATCAAGAACATGTTCCTAATTGTATGAGACCTGTAATTAATAAAAAAATAAAATTACTGTCGGAACTTACAGAACATACAATAGCAAAAGAGATAGAGCCGCCTAATGAAATGCAAAATAATCAAGAGGTAAAATAGAATGGGTGAATTATTAAAATTACAAAATATTGGGAAAGTAGTAGAAGAGCAACTTAATGAAGTTGGGATATTTACAGAAGAAGAGCTAAAAGAGATAGGGTCAAAAGAAGCGTGGATCAGGATTAGACAGATTGATGATTCTGCCTGTATTCACAGACTTATGGGGCTTGAAGGTGCAGTTCAGGGAATAAAGAAATCACTTTTGTCGGAGGAGAAAAAAGCGGATTTAAGGGAATTCTATAAGTTAAATAATGCAACAGCAGTAAAAGAATTAAGGAATCATTTGGATGAGGTTCATACTACAGAATTAGGAATTGACCGAATTAAGAAAAATTTAGATTTAGATGTGGATGATGTAGTAGAGTGGTGCAAAAATCGAATTATGTCGTCGGAAGCTGTAATTACAAGGCAAGGGAAAAACTGGTATATAGATGTAGACGAATGTATACTTACAGTAAACGCATATAGCTATACTATTATTACGGGACATAAAAGGTAGATAGTTGTTAAAGATTGGAGAATAGAGTGAGTAAAACATTAAAGGGGTCATTGTATGGAATACTGTTTGCCACATTGCTTTGCATGATGTCGGCATGCGGACAAGGAAAGCAAGTCGCATCGACAGAAGTAAAAAAGACGGAGAAGGCAACAACCACAGCGAAGAAGACAAAGAAATCAACAACAGCATCGAAAGAGCAGACTAAAACTCAAATACAGACAAAAAAATATGGTTTTGTAAAGGTGACGGATATAGATCCAGATATTCTTTTGGAAATAAGATATTATAGCGGATACAATTTTGTGGGCAGAAGAATTGATGGGTATCATGCTCCGATTGCGTATCTGACAAAGCAGGCAGCGACTGCACTTAAACATGCAAATACTGAATTTAAAAAAGATGGGTATATCATTAAGATATATGATGCATACCGTCCACAGGATGCGACGGATGATTTTGTCCGCTGGGCAAAGGATAAAAGTGATACAAAAATGAAGAAGTTTTTCTATCCAGACGTGGATAAATCCAAATTATTTGAAAGTGGATATATTGCAGCCAAGACAAGACATTCGAGAGGAAGTACTGTAGATATTACCATTGTAAATATGACAACGGGAAAAGAGATTGATACAGGATCACACTTTGATGTATTTGGAGAGATTTCTCATTATGATTCTGATAAGGTAACGGAAGAGCAGAAGAAAAATCGGAAAGAGATACATGATGTAATGATAGAGAATGGATTTATGCCATATGCAAAAGAATGGTGGCATTTTACATTAGAAGATGAGCCATATACAGACACCTATTTTAATTTTTCAGTAGAAAATTAAATAAAAGCATAAGAAAGGATAGTGTCAAGTGACGTATGAAAAAAATGAGTTCTAAGAAATAGACTCAAATGAACCTTGAAAATTGCAGATACTTTAAATTTAGACAATGGAAGCCACCCTTGACTGCACACAAAAGTAA
>JAQVEG010000008.1 GCA_028697725.1 Anaerostipes sp. | reverse complement strand
CAAATCAGTTAGAAATTTTTATGACTGGACAACAGTTTAAAAAATTATGTGAAAAGCAATATGAATGCATTATGAAGAAATACGATATTACTAAAATTGAAATTGATATTCTTTTTTTCCTTTATACAACCAATTACTATACTGCAAAAGATATTGTCAACATCCGGCACATATCTAAATCACATGTATCAAATGCCATAGAGAATTTACATAAGAAGGGGTATATTCAATGTTCCCCTGATGAGAAGGACCATCGCAGAATGCGGTTGACGCCAGCTAAGGATGCAGCTCCTCTCATTGAGAGAATTGTCGAGTTACACGAAAATTTAGGAAACGTACTTTACACTGGAATCACAGAAGATGAAAAAGAAATTATGAAGACTGTGGTTGGGAAAATGCTTCGAAACATTTCCGCAGCACTTCATGATTTCGATGAAAAGAAAGAATTGTAGATTGTAGAAAGAAGGTAGATTATGAGTACATATCAAGTCGTTTATACTAGCAAAACAGGTAACACAAAGAAACTTGCAGAAAAGATTTACGATACCCTGAATAGTAAGGACAAGGAAATTTACTCTCTCGACGAAGGTGGTGCAAATGCTGATGCTGATATTTATTTCATCGGCTTTTGGACAAATCGCGGAACTTGCAGCATGGAAGTTCTTGATTTTTTTGACAACTTAGAAGGCAAGAAAATTGCACTTTTTGGAACTTGTGGAATGGGTGGCCAAGAAGAGTATTTTAACAATATCAAGACAAATGTTTCTGCGTTTTTACCTGACAGTGCAGAATTTTTAGGAGCATTTATGTGTCAGGGAGAAATGCCAGATACAGTTGGAGAAAAGTATCACAATATCTTAAGAGAGCATCCTGATGATGAAAAAATAAAGTTTATGATTGATAACTTTAATCATGCTATTGGTCATCCAGACACTGAAGACTTAAATCATATTGCTACATTTGTAAAGGACATCGAGGGAGGTGTGTCATGACACTACGACACGAAGATTTAATTGAAAATTACACAAAAGAAAACGCTTCCATTTGCGAAGAGAATAATCAAATTAATCCAGCATTATTTGGAACATACGGAGTAAAACGAGGTCTTAGAGATATTAATGGAGAAGGCGTCTTAGCTGGGTTGACAAACATTTCTATGATAAAATCTAAAGAAAATATTGGTGGTTACATGGTTCCTTGTGACGGAAAATTAGTATATCGAGGTTATGATATTTATGATCTAATTAAAGCCATTCGGAAAAACAAGAAATTTGGTTTTGAAGAAGTTGCGTATCTATTATTGTTTGGGGATTTGCCAACACAAAATCAATTAGAAGACTTTCAAACTATTATGAATTCTAGTCGAAGACTTCCAACAAACTTTACACGAGATGTTATTATGAAAGCTCCTACAAAGGACATTATGAGTTCTTTGACTCGAAGCGTTTTAACTCTAGGTTCTTATGACGAGAATGCCGCTGATTTATCTCTTAGTAATGTGCTTAGACAATGTATTGAATTAATTAGTGAATTTCCAATGCTTGCTGTATATGGATATCAGGCTTACAATCATTATGCGCATAAACAGAGCTTATATATCCACAGACCTCATGAGAATTTGTCTGCCGCAGAAAACATCTTGATGATGTTAAGACCAGACCAAAAATATACCCAGTTAGAGGCTCACGTTCTTGACATAGCATTGATTTTGCATATGGAACATGGTGGTGGAAATAACTCTACTTTTACAACTCGTGTTGTTACTTCTTCCGGTTCGGATACATATTCTGTCATTGCTGCCGCCCTTTCTTCTTTAAAAGGTCCAAAGCATGGTGGCGCCAATATAAAGGTTGTAGAAATGATTCGAGATATGAAAGAACATATTAAGGATGAATCTGATGAAGAAGAAATTGAAGACTATCTTGCAAAAGTATTAAACAAAGAGGCCTTTGATCATCGTGGTCTAATCTATGGAATGGGGCATGCTGTTTATTCCCTATCTGACCCCAGAGCTATTGTGTTTAAAAGCTTTGTAGAACAACTATCAACTGAGAAAAATCGCCACAAAGATTTTGAGTTGTATTCTATGGTAGAAAAACTTGCTCCAAAGGTCATTGCCCAAGAACGCCATATTTATAAGGGTGTTAGTGCAAACGTAGACTTCTACAGCGGATTTGTCTACAGTATGTTAGATATTCCATTAGAATTGTATACACCAATCTTTGCTATGGCAAGAATTGTTGGATGGAGCGCTCATCGCTTAGAAGAATTAAGCAATGCAGACAAGATTATACGTCCAGCTTATAAGAGCCTTGTCACCGAAAAAAAATATATATCCATTGAAGAACGATAAAATTAAAAAGAACTAAAATTGATTCCAACCAATTTTAGTTCTTTTTTTAATCATAAATTATTTCTTGATATATCTCTTCTTTTGTATGACCCTCTAGAATTCTCTTAAGCTTTTCTGGTCTTTTCCCTATGGAAACAATACATTTAATCAACTCAAGATATTCATTTACGCCTGTAGATGCAAAACAGAAGATTAGATAAACTTTATGATTCTCTTCCGAAAATTCAATTCCCTTATGAGATACTAAAAGACTTAAAGCATCTTCATTAACTCCACTATTCTTATCCGCATGTGCAAGAGCAACCCCATTACTTACAACAATATAGTCTCCATACTCATCAACATGAGCAATGGACTTTTCAATATATCGAGGTTCTATGGCATTCTTTTCTTCTAATATTTTTGCAGATGCTCGCATGGCTTCTTTCCATTTATCAATTTGATCATCTATCACTATAAGATCAGAACTTAATAAATCTGCAATGGAATTTTTCTTTTCTTCCGTCTCAGAATGAAATTTATTCAAAATACCTTTCATCTGCTCTAGCACTTCATCTGAAACATCCTCGTCATCTAGTAGTCTTTCAATGTCATCTAAAACACATTTCTTTTTTATTTTTACAGCTGGTGACACTGCTATCTGACTTTTGAAAATTTCTCTTTGTATCATATTCAAGTCTTCCATTGTTAAAAAAGGATTTACCCTTAATACTTTGCACTTTGTTGTATCTATTTTTACAGTTGAAATAATGAAATCAACACTTTGGTTCGTCTTTTCCAAATCATAGATTACTTCATTTGCAGTCAATACCCCAACAATATGAAAGTCAAAATAATTCTTAATCTGTGCCTCTAAATATTTTCCTGTCGCCATACTTCCTGGACATGCAATGACTACGGATAACTTTGGTACATAACTTTGATTTCTAATAATTGCAACACATATATGTATTACGATTGATTTCTTCATGTTATCGCTTAAATCATATCCAAGAAAACGCTCCAATATGTCCGCATTATCTTCTACTTGCTGACTCAGTTGTTTATAGTCAATCAAGGTATCATGACTTTGGGGAAGTTCGACTTCATAATTTCCCCAGTCTTTCATACTTTTGATATGCATAAGAAGGGAATCGATTAGTATTCCATCATCGCTCACTCCTAGTTGAATTTTTTCGTCTATCTTTGAAATAAAATACATAATTACTTTATATAATTCTACCTCATCCACTGTTTTTACAAAGGAATGTAATTTATTTTCCTCTATATATTCACGAAATCTCTGCACCATAGTTTCTGTCACAGGTACCTCTAGCATATACCCAACATAAAGCATCACATGATCCATATTGCTTAATTCACTTTTATTTGTAATCACTTTTTCTCGTCCTACCAAACGATTATTCACAAAATTAAAAGCAGTAAATAGGTATAAAACAATGTCATAAAAAACATCCTCTATAAACACTAGATTATTTACCTTCATATATTCCTGTGCATGTGTAAAAATCTCTGAAAATGAATAAGTAATATCCATCTTTTTTAAAATCATTCGCTGAAAATATCCATCATTCTTTATATTAATTGCTATTTTACGATACAAATAAATCAAAAGCTGTAGTATTATTTCATGGCTGCAAACTAATTTTATTCCCTTCCCACTGTCTAGCAGCAGCTCTGCATGAAATGTTTCCAATATACTTTTAATCGCTTCAATATCACTCATAATTGTGACTCTACTTACCAAAAGAACCTCCGCAAAATGATGCATGGTTGTGTAATGGGAATTTTGAATCAACTCAATCAAAATAAATACTTGTCTTTCTTCCTGGGATAATTTATATGTATAAACATCCATCCCATATAATGCTTCTTTTACTTTTCCAGCATCAAAAGAATCATGAATTACTAACTTTCCATCTTCATCGATTTTTATACCTTCCATTGGAATTGTCTGTAGAAATGAATTAATTTCCTTAATATCATTTCTAAAGGTGCGAGTAGAAATCTTGTACTTTGCGGTAAAATTCTCCGCAAATAAATCTTTCCTATTTTGACGAATGATTTTTTGTATAATCTCTGTACTTCGCTGTTTCATACACAATTCCTTTTTATTTATCCAAATTTTCTTCCAACAATGCTGGAATCTCATCTAATGGTAATTCCAGACATTTTGAAAGAATCGCTTCATTTAACACAAGCTGCATTAACTTTTGCAAAAACTCCAAATGGTCATCTGCCTGTTGAATTGCAAGATTAAATACCAATCTTGTATCTACATATTCTTCACTATCATCCATTCTATAGAATCTGACTGGCTGATTTAACCGTAAAAAACAGATACAATTTTCATTGATTCCATGTGCTTTACTGTGAGGAATCGCCACTGGAACTGTTGCCGGCAGTCCCGTTGGATACTCCTTTTCACGAGTTATGCAATCCTCTGTAAATTGATTTTTCACGCTTCCATTTTCCTGCATACATTTTCCACAAAGTCTGATTGCTTCTTCCCAGTTTTTGGCAGACCCTTCTGTCACTAAATAAATGTTTTTTGAACTCATTTTCTGTCACCTCATTATACTATTTATGATTAGATAAATCTATGTACGATACATAGTAAAATATCTGCTACATTAAATCCAAAGAATCCATCAGTTGCCATTTTTCCGCCTAAATCAAGTCCTGTTACATTAAAGAATGATGTTGCCTCTGGAACAAACAAGTTTGCACAAAATACAATAATAAACATTGACAAAATAGAACAAATTAAACTTCTAATTAGATTTCCATTACTAGCCATTACACAAAATACTGTTGTATAACATACAATTGTAAGCACTCCGATTGGGAAGTATGTCATATTTGGAATTAAGAATGCAAATGCGATTGTAATAGGAATACAGATAGCTGTACATGTTACACAAGCTGGATCTCCAAGTCCTAAAGCAACGTCCATTCCAATCCAAAGCTCTGCATCTTCTCCAAGACGTTTTCTCATAAATGCATTGGCTGCATTTCCGATTGGTGTAATACCTTCCATCATGATTGATACCATTCTAGGGATTAAGATTAATACTGCTGAAATTCCCATTCCTGTTTGTAGAATAACTTCAATTGGTTGTTTTGTAATGATACCAAGGAAAACACCAACAATTAATCCAACGAAACAAGATTCTCCGAATACACCTAATTTACTTTCTAACCAATCCATATCAAGATCTAAATCTTTTAATCCAGGAATCTTATCAATAATCTTATTTACTAGCCAAGATAAAGGATACATGAATGTAATGAATGAGAATGTAGAACATGTTGTTCCATCTAATCCAAAATACTCTTGCCATTTAGGAGCTACTAATTCAGCTACTAATAAAGATACAATAGAGCATACAACTGTTACAACAACTCCTAAAATTATGTTTCCAAATAATCCGTAAGCTAAAGCTCCTGGGATTAAGAAATGAATGTAATTCCAAATATCTACGTTTAATACTTTTCTCTTAAATAAGAAAATTAGGATAAAGTTTGCTGCTACAATCAATGGTACTGCAATTGGGGCAAATGGAACTGTCCATGATGCTGCACCTGATGCTGCGAATCCAAGGTCAAGCGTTGTAAACCCTTTTCCCATCTTTGAATAGTAATCTGAAATTGGTTGAATTGTTGTTGTTAATAATCCAACGACTAAGCTTAGTCCTGAAAATCCGATACCTACGAATAATCCGGATTTTAATGCGTGTCCAAATTTCATACCAAAGATTAATCCTAAGATTAAAATAATAAATGGTAGTAATGCTGTTGCCCCCATGTTAAGAATTGTCTGGGTGATTGATAATAAAGTACTCATAGTTTTCTCCTCTCATCGATCTTTAATCTAATAGTTCCTTACATGTTTTCACAATCTCATCTCTGATTTTATCTTGTCCAATGCCAGATATTAATCCAAACACTTTAATTAAAGGTTTTGTCACTGGTTTACGATAATTTGTTGTTACCATAATAATATCTACATCATTTTGTTTTGATGGAATCTCTGTCATGGTACTTTTAACGATTTTTGCAGGAATCCCTGCGTCCTTACAAATTTCTTTGACTGCCTCTTGTGCTACTGTAGATGTTGCAACTCCGCTTCCACAAGCAACTAAAATTGTTAATTCTTTTGCCATCTCTTTTTCCTCCTATCTATTCTTCATTTGGAAGCAATACGACCTTAATTGCCTCTCCGGTTTTTGTTAATTGGATTCCCTTATTGATTTCGCTCAAAGGAAGTGTGTGAGTAATAAACTTGTCTGCTTCAAATTCATCTGAAATCGCTAATTCAAATGCCTTTTGAACTTGCATGCTGTTAGCTCCAAAATGTCCGTAAATCCATAAGTTATTATAGTGAATGTAATTGGTATCTAATTCTGTCATTGCACCTTTTGCTACTCCACCGAAGAATACAATGATTCCACCCTTACGAGCCATAAAGATAGATTGTGCTTGTGCTGCAGTGGATGGATTTGCTGAAATAACTTTGTCAGCTCCCTTTCCATTTGTAATCTTCATTACTTCTGCAATTTGATCCACCTTTGTACTATTGATTGTGTAATCAACACCAAATTGTTTTGTCATTTCCAAACGTTTATCATTAATTTCAATCATGATAACTGTCTTTGCTCCACGTAATTTAGCAAGTTTTGCATGGAAGCATCCAATTGGACCAGCACCGATAATTACTACGGTATCTCCAAATCCAATATCAACATTGTCTTGACATGCATATACTGAAGATAATGGTTCTCCAAGTGATGCTCTTTCTAGACCTACTCCGTCTGGTACAACAAAGATAGAATCACGATCTACTTGTTCTTTTGTTACTGGAACATAATCAGCAAATCCACCTTGTCTAGATGTGTAATCTCCTAAGTTTTCACAGTTTTCACTATGTCCACTTCTACACTCTTCACACTTCATACAGTGATCTGCAGGATAAATATAAATTCTTTGTCCTAACTTATATTCTGTTGTGGTTGGTGAAACTTCATCAATGACACCTACAATCTCATGTCCATAAATATGTGGGTAAGCACCTTTTCTTGAATCTGTTGTTAAATTTCTAATATCAGATCCACAAAGACCGATTGCTAAAACCTTTAATATAAATCCACCTTCTGGGCAAGCTGGTTTATCAATCTCTTCCACTCTAATATCATTTGCTCCGTACATAATTGCTGCTTTCATTTCATAAACTCCTTTCAAGCTTTTCTATCTGTCTTATGATTAATAACGGTTTCTTCTGCTTCCTGGATGATTATTTAGTAATGATTCATATTTGTCATCTGGAATATCTTTTACTGGTCCAATATTTTTTGTAATATCGACAATTTTAAGTACCTCTTCTGCCGCCTCCACAATCTTAACTGCATCTTCCATTGTCTTACCAACTGCTACACATCCATGATTTCCAAGAAGGATTAAATCATGTTCCTTGATTGCTTCTTCAATTCCATCTGCAATATGAACGGTTCCTGCTTCTCCATAAGGTAAACATGGAATCTCTTCATATACTAATGCAAATGTTGTAGAACATTTTAATTTAATATCTTTTCCACAATACGCATATGCTGTCAAATATGGTGCATGAATATGAGCAACTGCATTACAATCTGGTCTTGCCTTTAACGCTGCTTCATGAAGTAAATACTCACTTGATTTTTTTGCTGTTCCAGCAATTTGTTCTCCGTCTTTATTTAAGACTGCGACTAAATCCTCATTTACAAATTTCTTTCTTGTTCCTGAGGGAGTAATGTATAATTCCCCTGTTTCACGATCAAGAATTGAGATGTTTCCTTCTAGTGTATTTACAAGTCCCTTCTCATCTAAAATTTTAGAATAAAGAACAATTTCCTGCTTAATTTCGTTTGCTTTGTTTCCCATTTCTAACTCCTTTCAATCTTTTCATTTTGTTATTTGTTTTGCTATGTTTAAAGTATATCTTCTGCCTTATTTATCATCAAGACAAGGGTTTGTCCGCTATATGGAAAGGTTTTTTACTAATTAGCAAAATTCACTTCTTCCACTTTGAATTAAATTTTACTAGGGAAGCAAAAAAAAGTGATTTTCAACAAAGAACCTCTTGTCAAAAACCACTATTCTTTTCTTCTATTTTATTACTTCATCATAAAAATCATAAAACTTGAGTATACGCAGATATGTAATTCGATCTCTTATATAAGGAGCAACCCTTGCTGTCTTCTCCTTCATGGATGCATCAAATCCCAGATCCTTCAACCTAGTAACACCCTGAATCTTTTGCAGCATATCTGTAATTTCCTGTGCTGTTGGAATCGATTCAATTATATCTACTATTTCTTTTGTTTTTCTTACTAATGTATCTGGCTTGATTGATTCTAGAAGATTTTGAACGTTTGTCTTCTTAATACTCTCACATAAATCTTTTTTTCTAAATGTCTTCTCAATTAAGTCTATTTCTATATCTACCGAATCCTTTACTTTAAAGTTTCCTGTCTTTAAATATTTCAAAGCATCATGATAAATCTGACTAACAAGAATCAGTCCAACCCCTACTTTTTCTCCATGATAAGCATCAATTTCTTCATTGATAACAGCCATCTCCCAAAAATGTGCCATATGATGTTCTGCACCTGAAGCTGGTCTCGAATGCCCTGTCATCTGCATTGCTAATCCAGATAATAAAAGACCATACATTAATTCCTCATATGCTTTTTTATCTCCTTGATTCAATCCATCCAATGATTCTTTTAAATTTTCAAGTGCCACATCTTCCATCTCACAAATTCGATCGCAAATATATTCTCCATTTAAAATATTAGTAATTCTCCAGTCTGCAAGTGCTGTATATTTTCCTAATAAATCTCCCACTCCAGATGCTGTCAAACGCATTGGAGCTGCTGCAATAATATCGGTATCCGCAACGACCAAAATTGGCGATACAGCAATCATACTCTTTTTAAATCCATACCATGACATTGCTGCTACAGTAGAAACATATCCATCAACACTTGCTGCTGTTGGCACCGAAATAAACGGAATATCCATCTGATATGCATGATATCTTGTAATATCATGAATAGTTCCTGACCCTACTGCAATAAAGCAATCAATTTCTTTTATATGTTTCATCTGAGTCTCAAACAGTTCTACTCCGATTTCATTCGCATGAAGCCCTTCTGGATTTAGTTGAATCACTGGAATTCCTGGAAATAGTTTTTCCACCTTCTTTCCTGCTGCCTCATAGGTATTATCATCGCAAACCATAACCATTTTCTGATACTTTGCATAACGTTCTCTTTTTAGAAGTTCCGGAAGCTTTTTAATTGCTCCCTCTTTCAAAATCATATCCTCCACTACCAAATCATGTGTTCTTCCACAACTGCAGCGCCCTTTAAATTTATTTATGTCTATTTTCATCTCATCGACTCCTTTCAAGCTTTTCATTTTGTTATTTGTTTTGCTATATTTAAAGTATATCTTCTGCCTTATTTATCATCAAGACAAGGGTTTGTCCGCTATGTGGAAAGTTTTTTTACTAGGAAACCAAAAAAGACCGAGTACTAAAACTCAATACACAGTCTTTTTTCTTTTAATGCATTTTTGTATCCATAATCTCAGATAAATCCTTTCGGATCATGTCTGGTTTTATATCACTTTGTTCCACATCTTCTAGGGTAGTTTCCCCACTTAAAACTAGAATTGATGTGACATCACTTCCATCTGCTACCGCAATATCTGTATATAGGCGATCTCCTACAATGGCGATTTCGTCTGGTCTGCATCCGCATTCTTTTACCATATAATCCAGAGTATGTCTTGACGGCTTTCCAAAGAATTCCGGCCATCTTCCTGTAGATGCTTCGATTAATTTTGCCATAGAACCACAATCTGGAATAAAAGTTCCTCCCTCCATTGGACAATTCCAATCTGGATTGATTCCATAATAAATACATCCATTTCGGATATAATGACAAGCTTTAGACAGCTTTTCATATGTAAGTGTAGTATCAAATCCAAGAATTACAATGTCTGGGTTCTCTTGAACAAGCGGCATATCAAATGCCTCAAATTCCTTGATAAGAGAAGGGGTTCCCACAACATAAATGGTCTTTTTCGGATGATGTTCTTTTAAATATTGAATCATTACATGGCTTGAAATCATCATTTGTCTTGGCTCTATTTGAATGTCTAACTTTGCTAATTTTTCAATATATGCCTGCTGGCTTTTGGAAGAATTGTTGGTAAAGAAGAAATATTCTCTTCCTGTTTCTTTTACCCATTTTAAAAAGTCATAAGTAAATGAAAACATGTCATTTCCCAGATAAATCGTTCCATCCATATCCAGAACAAAGCATTTGATTCTATCTATGATTTCTCTATTTTTGTCCATAATATGCATTTTCTCCATGTTTACGGAAGAAGTGCTTGTCTTGAAGTATTGTTGGTGCTGACGTCACTCCTGCCTTTAAATGTTCTGTGTGATATGCCATCTTTGCAACTTCTTCTAATACAACTGCATTATGTACCGCCTCCAAAGCATCCTTTCCCCATGTAAATGGACCATGGTTGCTGCACAAGATACCTGGTACATAAATTGGATTTTTCCCTTGCATTGTTTCCATAATGACTAACCCAGTATTCTTCTCATATTCTCCTTGGATTTCAGTTTCTGTTAAAGATCTTGCACAGGGAATTTCCCCGTAAAAATAATCTGCGTGGGTTGTTCCATAACAGGGAATACTCTTTCCAGCCTGTGCCCATGAAGTTGCCCATGGGGAATGGGTATGAACAATTCCACCTAAATCTTTATAGGCTTTATAAAGTTCTACATGAGTTGGTGTATCAGAAGAAGGATTTAAGTTTCCTTCTACCTTCTCCCCATCTAAGTTTACAACAACCATATCATCTGGGGTCAGTTTATCATAATCAACCCCACTTGGCTTAATTACAAACAATCCACTTGCTCGGTCAATTCCACTTACATTTCCCCATGTATATGTGATTAATCCTCGTTTTGGAAGTTCCATGTTAGCTTCATAAACTTCTTTTTTTAATTGTTCTAACACTCTAATACCTCCTCATAAAAACTGTAGAATTTAAGTAATCTCATAAATGTAATTCGATCCCTTACATAAGGAGACAATCTTGCTGTCTTCTTTTGATAGCTTGGATCAAATCCAAGGTCTTCCAATGACTTAACTCCTTTTACTTTGTCTAACATTGCGGTTAATTCATCTGCCGTTGGAATCTCACGAATATATTTAATGATTTCATTTTGTTTTTCCACCAATTTTTCAGAGTCTATCTGATCTAATATATTTGGCGTATTTTCTTCTATCATCTTTTCTAGCATTTCTGGTTTTACAAAATGTTTTTTAATTAAATCAAGTTCCACAGGCATCTTGTCTTTTACTGTATAATTTCCAGCTTCTATCATATCTGCTGCCTTATGATAAATCTTTGATGCAAGGACAAGTCCAACTCCAACCTTTTCACCATGATAGTAATCAATATAATCATTGAGAACTTCCATTTCCCATAAATGGGACATATGATGTTCTGCCCCAGATGCCGGTCTTGAATTTCCTGTCATCTGCATTGCAAGACCAGATAACAATAGTCCATACATTAAATCTTCATATGCCTTTGTTTCTCCTGTCGCAAGCCCATCCAGACTCTCAATTAATGAATCTAATGCCTTATATTCTAAGTCACAAATTCGATCACAAATATATTCATCATCCAATGCATGTGTAATTTTCCAGTCTGCAAGTGCTGTATATTTTCCAAGCAAATCTGAAACTCCAGATGCTGTTAATCGCATTGGTGCATGTTTAAAGATATCCGTATCCGCAACTACAACGATTGGTGATACAGCTGTAAAACTCTTCTTTACACCTTTCCATGTCATGGCTGCAACCGTAGATACAAATCCATCCACACTTGCTGCCGTTGGTACTGAGAAAAATGGAATATGCATATTGTAGGCATGATATCGTGTGATGTCATGAATCGTTCCCGAACCAACTGCTATCATTAGATCTACATCACCAATTTTATCAAGCTCCTCTTTGCAAATTTCTACACCATGTTCATTGGCATGAAGATTGTCTGGATTTAAAATAATTGTTTTTATTCCTGGCAGTAAATTTTCAACTTGCTTTCCTGCTGCTTTATATGTATTTTCATCAGAAATCATAGCAAGAGTTTTATATTCTCCATAGACATCTCTTTGTAAGATTTCTGGAAGCAGTTTAATCGCCCCTGCTTCAATGATAATGTCATCCACTACAATTTCATGTTTTTGTCCACATGAACAAGGTTTTGTAAATTCATTAACTTCTATTTTCATATTGTCTCCTCTCGTCTATGCTGCTTCTTCTACACTTTGATTCTTATCTGCCTGACGGTCAAGGTAAGCAATAATTTCTTTGTTTTTGATTTTAAATGTTGCAAACATAACTGCATATACTACAACTGCAATGGCAATAAACACTGGATTTCCTGATAAGAATGCCAAGAATACAAATCCTAACAATGGCTTTCCTAAAATGTTAAAGCTTGTAATCATTGCTGCTCCTGCTGGAATTGCAAATCCTGCTTCAATGGCAACCTTTGTAAATAATGGTGCTGTAAATGTACACATAAGTAATCCTAAGCTGAACCAGATTGTACCTGCAACTAAAATTTTTGACATATTTCCTTTATAAACAGCAACTAATCCTTGTACCATATATGGAATTGCTAATAAATCCACAACTGGAAGTACTTGATTTCCTGGTAAGATACAAGCAACAACAATCATAATAGGAATTAAAAGTAATCCACTTGTTAAAGTTGCTGGTTCACCATATCCAACGGCATCATTTACTGCAATATACCATTCTCTGTCTCCTGATTTTCCCATAAGCTTTCTTGCAGCTTCTGTAATTGGTGCAAATGCCTGTGCAAACATACTTGCAATTTTAGGGAAGATTGCCATAACTGCTGCAGTTGCAACTGCACACTCTAAGATATCACCCCATCCGGCAATGGTTCCGATTTTATTAACACTTCCTAAAATACCAATAAACATACCTAAGATAAATCCTAATGACATAGGTTCTCCTAAGAATCCGATTTTCTTTTCAATTGATTTTGGGTTTAGTTTAATCTTGTTGAATCCAAGTAAATTTAAGATTGGGTCAAATAAAATTGCAAAAATTGCTGGTTCTACATTGTGCATTGCAATAATTGTACAATTTGGATAGTTGTAATATTTTGACCAGCGTTTTGCTACTAATTCAGATATTAATAAACTATATAAGTTAAGTAATACCATACACGCAATTCCTAGTAAGAAGTTATGTGTTTTGAAGATAACCATAGCTCCCCAAACGATATAAGAGTAGTTATTCCATAAATCTGATGGCTGGAAAATATTTGTCCATTTTACTAGGAACAATACCGTTTGCAGTAAGATACCTAGACCTAGATAAATCATACCTGCACTAGTTGCAAAAGCTACCACTGAAGTTGCCTGCCATCCTACGTCAAATGTATTTAAAGTAACACCTGTTGCATTCGCCATAACCTTTGACATATTCTGTACCATTGGCGTAATAATTGGTGTAAATGAGCCAAGAATTAATGTAAAGCCCATTAATGATACTCCTGCATAAAGTGCTGATAAAAATGCCTTCTGTACTTTTACTCTAAATATAAGTGCTATGATAAAGATAATAAAGGGAACAATAATTGCCGAACCAAAGTTATCAATAATTGCTTTTAACGTTGCTAATACCGCATTCATAAAATGCCTCCTTTTTCAATTTGTTATTTTCCTACTGACTTTAATGCCTCCAAAATCTGATCAAAGAATTCATCTTCTCCCATTCCAGTAATACACGCAAATGCATTAACTGCTGGAATTCCATACTCTCCATCTGGTAATGGACTTGTATGTGCCATAATATCAAATCTTCCTGATTGTGCTAAGTTTAATGCTTCTGTTGGTCTTGCTTCTGTTGTTGATACACTATATCCTTTTTCACCTAATTTTTCCTTCAATTTTGCTGCTACCATTGATGATGTAACGGTTCCTGATCCACATACGGATAAAATATTTATTGCTGACATAATACTGCCCCTTTCTCTAATTCGGATTCTTTGTCTCGAATAATTTTGATTAGTTCTTCTTTGCTTGTAACATTTTTTACTTTCTCTAACACTTTTTGATCTTGTAACACTTGTAGAATTCTTTGTAAAAAGGTTAGATGTTCCTTTGGATCATCCACCGCCAACATGAAAATCAATTTTGCTTCGACTTTCTCATCTGTGGTTCCCATTTGGTAAAAATCAACTGATTTCTTTAAAACTCCGATTGCAACTCCTCCATGATTTACATGCTGTTTATCAGTGTGCGGAATTGCAATCCCGATTCCTCCCATGTTGATACCTGTTGGAAAATCCTTTTCTCTTTCAATCAATGCATCTATATATGTTTCTTTACAATACCCTTCCTTGATTAAAGTTTTACCTAACTTTTTAAATACTTCTGTGGAAGAATCTGCCTCAAAATCTAATAATATTAATTCGTTTTTTAAGCCTTCCCAAATCATTTAGCTACCTCATTTCGTACTCGTATAACTTAATTGTGTCGTATATTTGTTTGCTTGAAGTTTTTGTTCTAATATCTTCACGAAACTTTTTGTTGTGGAACAAGTTGACCAAGTGAAACATTGCTTTTAAATGTGTTTCTTTATTGATTGCACTTAGGCAGCATACCCATTCCACTGGATCAAATGTTTCTTTTCCAAAATCCACAGGCTTCTTGAGCCTGATTAAGCTTAATCCAACTTTTTTTGCTCCTGCATTTAGTTCTTCATGTGGTAATGCAAATCCTGGTGCAACTACAATATAAGGACCATTTTGTTCCACATTCTGAATCATTGCATCTATGTATTGCTTTTCAATCTGCCCATTTTCAAGCAGGTACTGTGCTGATTTTCTAATTGCATCTCTCCAGTCTTTGCAGGGAACATCTAAGGTAATAGCTTCTTTAGGCAGCAGATGGATCAGTTCTAATTCACCCTTTTGATTGAAAAACCTTTTTACTGTGTCTTGTATTTTTTGAACTGTTTTTACTGCGTCTAATTCTTCCTCTAAAACATCCTTAATATCTTCCATAGCCTGGGTCGCCTGTATCTGCTTTTCATCTGGCAATCCTATATTTTGTTCATCTACCTGAATTGTTGCTAATTTCTCTCCAACTCGAATACAGTCTTCATCATTTAATAAAGGATTTACCTGAATATAATCAACCTTAGCATTTTGAATTGCTACCGTAGAAATTACAATATCCACATCTTCTAAATCTACATTTTGAAGATCATGGGCTGGTATAATATTGACAACACGAAAATGAAAATACTTTTTTAGTCTTGCTAACAACAACTGAGAAGTTCCAATTCCTCCATTGCAGACAATTACAACCGAATAGCTGGCTCTCTCATTTTTATTTCGTTCGATTGCGGCACATATATGTACAACAATATAAGAAATTTCCACACTAGATAACTTTCTTCCAATATACTGTTCAATTACATTGGCATTTTTTGCAACAATTTTTCTTACCTTTGGATACTTTTTTAGAACTCCTGTTACAACAAAAGACATACTGTTATCTTCAATTGCAGTTTCAAACATGGACTCCAAGTGATTGATCAAATTCTCATAAAAAATATAATCTCCCTGCAATAAAATACCTAAATCTTTTGACACTCTGCCAATAAAATTTCTTGTAATAACTTGCATCTTTACAATTTGATTATTGCTTGTTGTCTTTTTAATGTATCTTATTTCATTTAAAATATTAGATAGAAATTCAATCTCTGCATTTGCTACTTTAATTTGAGAGTATGTTCCAAGCTGATTTAAAATTCCTTCTGCCATCTCATACTTACTATTTTTTTCTTCTTTTTTCGTTGTAACAAATTCACCTAAACGTATCCGATATAAAGATAATAAAAGAAAATACTTTAAACTTGAAAACGATGTATCTGTCAAAAATCTTCCATATGAATGTTCTGACATATTAATGATTTTCTCCATAGTCTCCACGTCATCTGCATCAATTCTCTTTTCATCTTTTAGACTTCCAATCAAATGATAGAACATTGGACTTTCTCTAAAAATCGTATTTTCTTTTCCTATCATTTGAAATAATAGTTTTCTCTTTTTTTCCTCTTCTCCTTCCAATAGCAATCCTTTATTAGCATGAGACATCAAATATAATTGATGTTCTTTAAAATAGCCTTTTACTTTATCTAAGTCATGAATGATTGTAGATCGACTTACAACCATAATATCTGCTATGTCTGCTAATGTTCGGTATGTATTCTCGCATGTAAGTAATATGATCATAAACATTCTTCGTTCATCCTTAGACATCTTATAAGAATATAAGTTGTCTTCCTTTAAGAACGTAGTTGCTTTTTCCACATCTTTTCCTGCGACAATTTCACCTTGTTTTCCCAAGTTTATTTCTGACAATTCATTTTTCTTCAAAAAATCATTAATTTGCACTAAATCATTCCGAATTGTCCGACTTGAAACTTTGAATCGCTCCACCATATCATCCATAGATAACGATTGCTCATATTCTGATTTTTTAATTATCTCAGATAAGATTTCACGAGATCTCTTATTCATATTTATCACCTCATCCTTAAATAAAGTATATCTTCTCTTGCTACATAAAAAAAGTTTGAAGTCTTTCAAATTTTTTGAAAGAAAATACATCCAGTACATTTTCTTTCAAAAATCTTGAAAAAAAATAGCACGAAACACTACTGTCTCGTACTATTCTTATCTTCTCTATAATACTTTGCTTAAAAAAACTTTTGTTCTTTCTTCTTTTGGATGGTCAAATACCTCTGAAGGACTTCCTTCTTCCATAATAATTCCTTCATCCATAAAAAATACTCGATGTGCCACTTCCTGAGCAAATCCCATCTCATGTGTTACCACAATCATAGTCATTCCTTCATGAGCAAGCTCTTTCATAACTTCTAAAACTTCCCCAACCATCTCTGGATCAAGAGCTGAAGTTGGCTCATCAAACAACATAACTTCTGGGTTAAGTGCCAGCGACCTTGCAATTGCTACACGCTGTTTTTGTCCACCTGACAACTGGGCTGGATACATTTCTGCTTTATCTCCAACTCCAACACGATCAAGAAGTTCCATTGCTTTTACTTTGGCTTCTTCTGGTGTCATTAACTTATGACGAATAGGTGCCAGTGTCACATTTTCCAGAATTGATAAATGAGGAAATAAATTAAAATGTTGAAATACCATTCCTACATTCTTTCTCAACTTATCTTCATTGAATCCCTGTCCACGAAGAAGGGTATCTCCAATTGTAATCTCGCCCTTTGTAGGTTCTTCTAATAAATTCAAACATCGAAGAAATGTACTCTTTCCTGAACCAGATGGTCCAATCACACAGACACATTCTCCTTTTTCGATTTCACAATTGATTCCCTTTAATACCTCAAGTTCTCCAAAATACTTATGTAAATTATGAACGGTTATCATTCTTACGCAGCCTCCTTTCAAAAGCATTCAATCCTAAGCTAAGAATTTTGATGACTACATAATAAACTACAGCACAACCAACCAATGGCATAAATGTAATGAATGTTCTAGATGCAACGAAATCTGCTGCTTTCATCAAATCTTGAATTGAAACGTATCCTAAGATTGCAGTCTCTTTTACCAATACAATAAATTCATTTCCAAGAGCTGGTAAAATATTCTTAACTGCCTGAGGAATAATAATATCCTTCATGGTTTGTCCATATGACAATCCTAAAGATCTTCCACCTTCCATCTGCCCCTGGTCAACTGCCATGATTCCAGCACGTATAATCTCAGCTACATATGCCGCACTATTAAGTCCAAAAGTAAAAACTCCAACCCAAAATCCTGCTCTTGCCTGAAAAACCAAGAAATACATAATCATTAATTGAACAACTGTTGGTGTTCCTCTAATAATATCAATGTATACATTTGCAATAACAGAAAGTAACGTTCTTCTTCCTTTCCTAACTGCGCTCATCTTCATAATTGCAAGTACAAGTCCTAGAACAATTCCTAGAACAACAGCTACAACTGAAACTAGAAGAGTCATTCTTAACCCCTCTAGAAACATCTTGTAGCGGTCTGCATATATAAAGACTTTATAAAAATCACTCATAAATTCACTCATGCTACTGTGGTCCTTTCTATTGCACCATTAATTTCCGATATATTTCTTGACTAACTTGTCGTATGTTCCATCTGCTTTGATTGCCTTTAATTGCTTGTTAATCTCTTTTGCTAACTTTTCATTTCCCTTTTGAACTGCAAATACATATTGTTCTTTTGATGATTCATCTTTGATTAGCTTCAATCCTTTGTTGTTTTTAACATATTCTTTTGCTGGATTGGCATCAATAACAACGGCATCAACTCCACCTTGTCTTAAAGCTACAACTGCATCTGCACCTTTTTTGTAACGTTTTACAGTTGCATCCTTAACAGTCTTACTCTCTCCAGATGCTATAAAATCACCTGTAGTTCCTTCTTGAACCCCAATCTTCTTGCCATTCAAATCAGAAAGCTTCTTTACCTTACTTTCTTTCTTAACAATAATATATTGATTTGATGTATAATATGAATCTGTAAAATCAACAGCTTCTTTTCTTTCATCTGTTACTGTCATTCCTGCTGCGATTACATCTAAATTCTTAGATTCCATAGCTCCAACCAAAGATTTAAATTCCATATTCTCAATCTTCATCTCAGAACCAATTCTCTTACATACTTCCTGCATAATAGCCATATCAAATCCATCATATTCACCTTTATCATTCTTGTATTCAAATGGTGGGAATTCTGCATTTGTTCCAACTTTGATTGTCTCTGGAATATTGTTTGCATCTTCCTTCTTTCCACATCCTACAAATAACATAGAGCATACAAGAACTAATGATAACCCTGCAACTAATAACTTTTTCATATCTTTCTCCTTTTCTACTGACAATTGATTTCTTCTTATTCTTTATTCTAGCTTTAGAATAATGGAACAACTGCTCCCTTATACTTCTCATTGATGTACTTCTTTACTGCTTCACTTTTTAGTGCCTTCATTAAAGCTTTTGTCTTTGCAGTATCTGTCTTTCCTTTTTGGACTGCAACTACATTTCCATAGGTCTTTGCCCCAATAGACTTGGCATCTTCTACTGCAATTGCATCTTTATCAACACTTAAATCAGCTTCTAAAGCGTAATTCCCATTGACAACTGCCAAATCTACATCCTTTAAAGAACGTGGAATTTGTGCGGCTTCAATTTCTTGAATTGCAAGCTTCTTTGGATTCTTTACAATGTCTTTCTTGGTAGCTGTTAATCCAGCACCCTTCTTCAAAGTAATAAGTCCTTCCTTTTGTAATAACAAAAGTGCTCTTGCTTCATTTGTAGTATCGTTAGGTACTGCAACTGTGGCACCAGATTTAAGCTGTGATAATTTCTTTGTTTTTCCTGGGAAAATTCCAAATGGTTCATAATGAACAGTTCCAGCTGATACTAACTTTGTTTTCTTCTCCTCATTAAATTGATCTAAATAAGGTTTGTGCTGAAAATAGTTGGCATCCAAATCCCCTGAATCAAGTGCTGTGTTTGGCTGTACATAATCAGAGTATTCTTTCACCTCTAATGTATAACCATCTTTCTTTAATTCCTTTGCTGCCTCCTTTAAAATCTCGGCATGTGGCGATGGACTTGCTCCCACAAGAATCTTTTTGTCATCCTTACTTTTACTAGAACCACATCCAGCCAAAGTCCCCATACAAAGAACAACAGCTAATAACGCTACAATCGTCTTTTTCATACTCTTTCTCCTTCTTTATTAAATTGTAAAATCCATGTTGGATTTTTGATATTACATCCTATAATTGTACTATCCCATAGCCATCTTGTCTAGTTTTTTACTGAATTTCGGAACAATTCAAAGGCAGAGGGAATCGCATAAATCCGTTCCATATCCTTCTTCGGAATCCAAAGCATATCCTTCATTGGCTTTGGTTTCTCTAAAAATATCTTTACCCCTTTCATATGCCATTCAATGTGGCTAAAAATATGAATTCCATTGTGTGTAAATTCATATCCTACATCTTCTAATTCATATTTTTTAAGATAATCCTTGATTTCCTCTTCAATTCCAGTTCCCTCTATGTTTGGAAATTCCCAAAGTCCTGCAAGAAGTCCTTTCTTTCCTCGTTTGTGAATAAGAATTTGATCTTCTGTCTCAAATATAAAAACAATCTTATGCTCAATTCTTCTTTCTTTTTTCTTTGTCTTCACCGGAAGAAGTCCTGTCAAATCTTCTTTATAGGCTGTACACACAGTATCCCATGGACACTGATCACAAAGTGGCTCACCATTTGGAATACAAACTGTTGCTCCAAGTTCAATCAGTGCCTGATTAAAATCCCCAGGTCTGTCTGCTGGAATCATAGGAACAATTTTCTTTGCCATCCCCTTCTTGGTCTTATCCTTTAGAATATCCGAATCATCACCAAGTACACGCGCCATTACTCGAAGAACATTTCCATCCACAGCTGGCACTGAAATATTAAACGCAATAGAGGCGATGGCTCCTGCTGTATACATTCCAATTCCTTTTAGAGAAATAAGTTCATCATAGCTAGCTGGTATTTTTCCATTATAATTCTCCAAAATCTCATTTGCCGCTATTTTCAGATTTCTTGCCCGATTATAATAGCCAAGTCCCTCCCAGAGTTTCATTAACTTATCATCATCTACGGTGGCAAGTGCATTGACATCAGGAAGTTCTTTCATAAATCGATCAAAGTATGGTTTCACTGCTTCCACTCTAGTTTGCTGAAGCATAATTTCAGAAATCCAGATTCGATATGGATTCTTATCTGCTCTCCAAGGAAGAATTCTAGCATTGAAATCATACCAATGTAATAAACTTGCTCCCATTTCCTGTTCTTTGTTCATGCTGCTCCTTTTCTATATATCTCGTCCAATTGCAATACAATAAACATATACTTTTTGAACTCCCACTTTCTTTAATGCTCTTGCACAGCTTTCTACGGTTGCCCCTGTCGTATAAATATCGTCTACTAATAAAACGCTTCTTGGAATCCCTACTCGTTTTCTTTCTTTTTGGTTCACTGCAAATGCCTGTTCAAGATTTTTCACTCGTTCCATTGGTCCTAGTGTTTTTTGCGGCGTAGTGTAAGTCCTCCTGATTAAAAACTTATCATCCACTGGTTTATTTATAATATTCCCTATTTCTTTTGCAAATAACATAGCCTGATTAAATCCACGTTTTCTCTGCTTCCATAGATGCAGAGGAACAGGTACAATTAAATCTACATTCCAGTTTAATAATACTTTCTTTTGCTTTTTAATTTCTGCGGCATAAAACTTTACAAAATCTCTTTGATTGTGATATTTAATTGCAGATAATGAAACTCTCATCTCATCATTATAGAAACAAAGCCCTCTCCCTTTGTCAAAGGATTTGGGATGTTTCTTACAATCAAAACACAATTCTTCTCTTGGATCCTCCAACTGCTTTCCACAAGAAAAACAAAAAGGCTCCTTGATAAAAATAACTTTTTTGTAGCATTTCTCACAAATCAAAGATTTAGAATCCTCTAAAACATCCTGACATATGGGACATCTTGGAGGAAATAAGAGGTTTAACAACTCCATTTTTACATCTCCAGTTCATCTGCTGCAATCTCGCAAATTCTCTGCCTTAAGGTAGAGTATCTCCTTTGTTCATTTACATTGGCAATCATCTCTCCTACAGTATGTTTTCTTCCAACAATTGCGATACAGCTTTTGGCTCTTGTTACCCCTGTATATAACAAATTTCGATTAAATAGTACCCTTGGTCCCGTTAATAACGGCATAACTACCGCTGGATATTCACTTCCCTGTGACTTGTGAATGGTCACAGCATAAGCAAGTTCTAGTTCATCTAACATAGCAAATGGATATTCTACTACACGAATATCATCAAATACAACCGTTACCTTCTCTGTGTATTCATTAATCTGATTGATTCTTCCCATATCTCCATTGAAAACCCCAAGGCCTTCATCTACAGTAAAACCTTTTTGATTCTTCACTTTCCATTCCTGCTGATAATTGTTCTTTATCTGCATGACCTTGTCCCCTTCACGAAGAACACCAAATGGCACATGTCTCTCCATTTTTTCTTCACTTGGAGGATTTAAGTATTCCTGAAGCACTTGATTCAATTTTTCTACACCAAGTTCTCCCTTTCTCATAGGAGTTAAAACTTGAATATCATAAGGATGTGCATTTACATACTTAGGAAGCTTATCTCGTACTAAATAAATCATAACCCCCAAAATATCTCCAATGCTTTCTCTTTCTAAGAAAAAGAAATCCTTACTTTTATTATCCATAGATATGGGCTGTCCCTCGTTGATGGCATGGGCATAACTTACAATATGACTTCCCTCTTCCTGGCGGAAAATCTGGTTCAATTGAACCACTTTAAATTCCTTGGAATCAATCATGTCTCTTAAAACATTTCCAGCCCCAACCGATGGTAGTTGATTGGAATCTCCTACAAATACAAATCGAGTTCCTGGAATTGCTGCACGAAGAAGAGCGCTCATTAACTGAAGATCTACCATGGACATCTCATCAATAATAATTACATCTGTTTCTAATGGATTTTGCTCATTTCTTTCAAAATGACTTGTTCCACCATCTTCTGCTCCACCTGTAATTTCAAGCATTCGATGAATTGTTGTGGCCTCTACACCTGTAGCTTCTGTCATACGCTTTGCCGCTCTTCCCGTTGGAGCTGCCAAACGAATATCTGCACCTTCCTGTTCAAAATACTGAATAATACCATTAATCGTTGTTGTCTTTCCTGTTCCTGGTCCTCCAGTTAAAATAACAATTCCATACCTTGCAATGGCCTCTAACGCCTCTTTTTGTTCTGGTGCAAAAGTAATGTCAGAATTACTTTCTATTCGACCAATCATAGTCTCAACTTCAGAGGGAGAAACATCATAGTCAATATTCAGTTCACGAAGCATCTTGGCAACATTTAACTCAAGATAGTATTCTACTGCCGCATAGATAAAGGTTTCTTCCCCTTCTTCTTTCATGACAATCTTCTTTTGAATCATCATTTCTAATAAATGAGACTCAATATCTTCTGGTGCCACCCCTAGAAGTCTGCCTGCATTCCTGCATAGAATTTCCTTTGGCAAATAGACATGTCCTTCTCCTAATGCCTGCATCAACACATAGAAAATTCCAGAAACAATACGGAAATCTGAATCTGATCCAATTCCCACCTTTTGTGCAATCTCATCTGCAATCTTAAATCCAACTCCGTCAATATCATCTGTCATCTGATATGGGTTGGTGCGAACCACCTCATATAAATGTTCCCCATATTCTTTAAATATTTTCACTGCCAGATTCGTATTGATTCCATACCCTGACAAAAACATCATAGCCTGTCGCATTTCCTGTTTCTCACTAAACTCCACAGCCATCTCTCGAGACTTTCGTTCACTGATTCCCTTCACTTCAGAAAGTCTCTCAGGCTCCTCTTCCATCACTCGAAAAGTATCCATCTTAAACTTCTTTACAATTCTCTTTGCAAGGGCAGGTCCAATTCCTTTGACGGCTCCTGAACCTAAGTATCTTTCCATGCTCGTAATATCATTTGGCATGGTAATCTCGTAAGTCTTCATCTGAAATTGCGGTCCATGAACTGGATGGTCTACAAAATCTCCATCCATAGATAAAAACTCCCCTTCGTGGATAAACTGAAACATTCCAACAACCGTTTCCTCATCCCCATCCATATCTAATGATAATACTGTATATCCATTATCCTCATTACGAAATCGAACATAATCCACATATCCTTCGATTCGACTCATCCTACTCACCCCTACTCTTAAAAGACACAATAAGCCAGGGTATCATATAACGTCATACCCTGGCTTCTCATTTTCATAATCAGACTTATTTATCCTTGTTCTTCTTTTTTCTATCGTCAAAGTCTCCTGATAAGAATTCAACATACTTTCCAGTTCCAATAGCCACTGCTGTTAGGGCATCTTCTGCTGTCATTGTATTAATTCCTGTCTCCTCTGCAATAATTTCTTCTAATCCCTGGATTAATGATCCACCACCAGTTAATACAATTCCACGATCTGAAATATCTGCTGCTAATTCAGGTGGTGTTCTCTCAAGAACATTGTGTACTGCATCAATAATTTGATGTGCTGTTTCTCTTAATGCTTCTTCTGTCTCTTCTGAAGTAACAGTTACTGTCTTAGGAAGTCCAGTTACAAGGTTACGACCACGAACATCAATACTTATGCTCTCTGGTCTTTTATGAACTGTACCAATATTAATCTTAATATCTTCTGCTGTACGCTCTCCGATTAACAGATTATGTTTCTTTCTCATATAACGGACAATTGCTTCATCAAAATCATCTCCAGCAACCTTAATTGAAGTGCTGACTACAACTCCTCCTAAAGAAATAACAGCGATATCAGAAGTTCCACCACCAATATCTACAATCATATTTCCACAAGGTTTTGAAATATCAATTCCTGCACCAATGGCTGCAGCAACTGGCTCTTCAATAATAGAAACCTCTCTTGCTCCTGCCTGATAGGTTGCATCTTCTACTGCCTTTTTCTCAACTTCTGTAGCTCCACTTGGAACACAGACACTAATGCGAGGCTTTCTACCAAAAATAGACTTACCAACTGTTCTATCAATAAAGTAACTTAACATCTTCTCAGTTACTGTATAATCTGAAATAACTCCTTGACGTAACGGACGAACTGCTACGATGTTCCCTGGTGTTCTACCTAACATCAATCTAGCTTCTTCTCCAATTGCCTTAATCTTATTAGTATTTCTATCAAATGCTACAACAGATGGCTCTTTTAAAACCACACCTTTTCCTTTTACGTATACTAATACACTTGCTGTACCTAAATCAATCCCAATATCTGTTCCTGCACTTGCCATGCCATTGTTCTCCTTTCGATCATCTATATAATATCATTGTTTGCTTTTTATCAATTTTTATGAATACTAGAACGTCTGACTATCCACATTCTGAGTACATACTCTTCCTATTATAAACACTTCTCTAAAAATATCAAATGTTTTTTACACATCTCGACAAACTTCACAGAAATTTAAGAAACTATTCATTCTCCCATCTTCCAGATGCACCACATGGCAGTACCAACCCATTGGAACTTACTGGAAGGCCAATTTCATCTGCCGTAACCTTCCCACCAAACTTTGTTCGGATCTCAGTTTCAATCATATAAGTCAAAACTGCAGGTTGTAATCCTGTGGTATAGGAATTAATTAAAAAGAACAAAGGATTCTTTGTTAGAATCTTAGAACAAAGCTGCACTAGAGGATAAATTTTCTCTTCAATCTTCCAGATTTCACCCTTTGGTCCTCTTCCATAAGAAGGGGGATCCATAATAATTCCATCATATTGATTCCCACGCCTAATTTCACGTTCTACAAACTTGACACAATCATCAACTAACCAGCGAATCGGTTTGTCACGAAGTCCTGATATCTGGGCATTCTCTTTTGCCCAGTTAACCATTCCTTTGGAAGCATCTACATGAGTTACACTAGCCCCTGCTGCCGCAGCTGCTAACGTAGCTCCTCCTGTGTAGGCAAACAGATTTAACACCTTAATTGGACGTCCTGCCTGTTGAATCTTATTTGAAAACCAGTCCCAATTCACTGCCTGCTCTGGAAAAACTCCTGTATGCTTAAAGCTAAATGGCTGTAAATGGAATGTCATCATATCTTTATACTTTATGTCCCATGTCTTTGGCAAATGATTAAAGTCCCATTGCCCTCCACCTTTACTGCTTCTATGATAATGTCCATTGGGATTATTCCACTGCTTTAACTTCTTTGGTGTATTCCAAAGCACCTGTGGATCTGGACGAACCAAAAAATAATCGCCCCATCGTTCTAACTTTTCTCCATCAGAGGTATCTAACACCTCATAATCATCCCATCCATCTGCTATCCACATAACACTTTCTCCTTCTATCCGTAAAAATGAGCTTTCGCACATCAATTTTTGCATAATCCATTATATTATAGCAGAAAAGTTAGTGCTTGAACATCCCCCAAATATTTATTCCTCACCGCTGTGCAGTTAAATATTGAATAAATCCTATTTAAATGATACGATATAAATGAGAAAATGCCATGATAGGATGCAGGGATGAATGTTCATCTTTTTTAGAAAATGGGAGGGACAAACGCATGAGTGTAGATAAAAAGGACCGGGCTGCAAAAAACAGATTGATAGCGTTTGTCGGTAACCATAAAGAAGTGTTTGTAAATATTCTGCTGTTGTGTGTTCTTACGTGCAGTATTGCATTTTTGCTTTTGGTTAATCAAAGGCTGAGAAACTCGGTGCAAGAAGAACGAATAGAAGCAGTTGATCAAATAGGGTATTTGCTGACCGAGAGAATATCGCAGTTGAAAGATACCTACGGTACGCAAGTCGATGCAGTTGTGAATATGATTTCCAAAAAAAATCGTGAATTTAATGATAACCTTTCGGCGTATTTTGAAGAACCAGAAGAATGGCTTCTCCTCGATCAGGAGGGGAACTTTTTCACCGTCAGCGGAGACACTGCAGTCTTGGTCGAAGACCGCCGGATTACAGAGCGGGTTTTTCGAGAAAAGAATACATTTTCCAGTTTTGTTTCGATTCAGGGAAGAGGTGACTATTGGGCGTTTACGCATTCGCTGAATCATGTGAAAATTTCTGGACGAACAATCATCGGAATGTGTCGGCTTGTTCCGACAAAGACATTTGCTGATATAACGACAGTCTCGCTATATGACCATCTGGGCAGCAGTTATATCGTAGACCGTGACGGCATTATTGTAATGCATCCAGATGATATTAGTTCGGAAAGTCTGTTTCAGGGATACACGGTTTACTCTTCGTTAAAAAATGCCGGTATAACAGAAAAAGAATATGCGAAATTAAAAACAGCCATTTCATCCGGCGGAGAGTATCAGACTACCTATGTTACAGATAACATAAGCTGGCTTGTGCTTGCCCTGCCAAGTACGGAGGAGTACGAACTGCTTGTAACTGTGCCGATTTCCATCACAGCAGAAGCAACCTATTCCGGACTTACCTATCTGATGATAGCGGTTATGGCAGTCTGTATGGCAGGTGGAATCATTCTGTTCTATAATCAGTATAACCTGATGCGAAAAGGACGGGATGTTCAGGTGCAATTCGCAAAAGCAGCAGCCAAAAGCGATTTTATGAATAAAATGTCCCACGATATTCGTACTCCGCTCAATGCGGTAGTCGGCCTGCATGAGCTTGCGCTGGAATCCATGGATGATAAAGAGATGGTGCAGGACTGCATTGTGAAAGCACAGTCATCCAATAAATATCTGATCTCGCTTATCAACGATGTGCTGGATATGAGCCGTATTGAGGCCGGGAAAATGAACATTAATAACACTCGCATTGATTTAGACGAAATAATAAATCATGTGATGCAAATGGAGAGTCAGGCAGCTTCAGATGCGAGGGTTCAATTTACTTACGAAGAAAAAGAAAAATTCAGTACAGATTATATCGGCGATTCCGTACGAATTAGACAGTGCCTTATGAACCTTGTGAGTAATGCAATCAAGTTTACACCTCCAGACGGCATTGTTCTATTATCTGTAGGAAGAACTCCACTTGATGATCAAACAGACCAGATCAGTTTGTCTGTTGCAGATACTGGTGTGGGCATGAGCGAGGAATATATACAGCACATTTTTACTCCTTTTGAGCAGGAGCAAAATTCTATGACAAATTCGGCTCATACTGGCAGTGGTCTAGGGCTTTCCATCGTTTACAACCTCGTAAAACTGATGAACGGTACCGTCACTGTCACCAGCAAAAAGGATGTTGGCAGTCGTTTTGAAATTTTGCTGCCGCTTCAAAGAATAAAAAAGGAAGAGAAAGTTCAGAAAGAAGATGAGTTTTCCCCAGAAGCTCTAAGAACCGCCCTAAGTGGGAAACACATACTGCTTGTGGAAGACCATTCAATCAACCGTCAAATCATTACAAAACTTTTAGAAAAAATGGAATTGATCGTTGACGCTGCGGAGAATGGCCAGATTGGTGTTGACAAGTTCAATTCATCGGAGGTGGGTTACTATTCTTTCATACTGATGGACATTAAGATGCCAATCATGGACGGTTTGGAGGCCGCAAAAGCAATTCGACACCTGGAGAAAGCAGACGCACAGACGATTCCAATGATTGCACTTTCGGCAAATGCATTTGAAGAAGACATGAAAGCATCAATTGAAGCCGGTATGCAGATGCACCTGGCGAAACCGGTAGATGTTATGGAACTGAAAAAAGTTTTGATGAGGATTGTTAAAGGAGAGGATAAGCTATGAAATTCAAAAGAAAAGTAATCGCAATGCTATGTATGACCAGCGTCCTGTTGTCTGGTTGTTCATCAGCGAAAACCCAAAGCACCTATACACCGGAGAATGACATACCAAGCTATGAAGCCATCGCCACGGACAAGACAGTCATCACATTCGGGAAATTCTATACATTCGATCACAAAGAGTTGGAGTCATCCCTGGAGAAAAAGTTCCCGGAAGTCGATTTTGTTTTTGAAGAATGCAGTGCCGGTGACAAGCAGCTGCCATACATGAAAGTTTTAGCAGACAATGGCTCTCTGCCGGATATATTCCTGACGAATCAGACCATTCCGGCAAATGATTTCTTATATGACCTTGGCGGTGAAAGCTATGCTGGCAGATATAATTTATCTTCCCTGCAGGCGATGACGGTGAACGGGCATCTGTACCAGATCCCGGTCAGCAACATAACCTTTGGCATCGCCTACAACAAGGACCTGTTCAGGCAGAACGGCTGGAGCGTTCCGTCTACATTAGATGAGCTGTATGCTCTGTGCGACACAATTTCTGCCGAAGGTATAAGGCCTCTGGTCACTTGTATGAAGTATTATTCAACCGTAGAGTCGTTGCTGTTCGGGCTGAGCTACAACGAAACCTTTGCTTCCGCCGAGAAGCGAAATGCCTACAATAGCTTTGTAAAAGGAGAGACTTCCGATTCAGACATTCTGAAGCCTTTCAGCGAAGTATTAAAAAAGCTTTACGACAAGGGAATTGTAACAGAGGATGATTTCAGTTCCAGTGCAACGACTACCCGGCATGACCTGTACAACGGCACGATCGCCATGATGCCTTGCCACCTTGACATCGTCGCCTTGGCCGAATCCGAAAAACCGGAGTCCGAAATCGGCTTTATCGGATTTCCCACAACGGAGTCCGACCGGCGCGTTATGCAGGTCGTGCCGGGGGCAAATATCTCGCTCAGTAAAGCGGCGATGGAGGACAAGGACAAAAGCGAGATCCTCAATGACGTGATGGATTATATCAGTACAGATGAAGGACAGAACGCGATTTTTCAGGTGATCTCTGGCGTCAGCACGTTGACTTCCTATCAGCAAAATATCACGGCAATGTCACAAGATGTCTCTGATTGCATCAAGGATGGAAATATTTTCTTTGCAAAATACTTTGGAAGCGATGGGATTCTTCCTACCGTTCAGGAATATATGACTGGTGGGATTTCCTTAAAAAAATTGACCGCAGCAATCAATGAAGATAAAAATAGTGATGCTTTTAAAGCATTGTCAGAAGCGTCGATAGGAACGGCCAGTGAAACATTTACAGTATTGGATACCAGCAATTATAATGCAGATGTTCTTCGTGACGCTACTGGTGCAGAAATTGCACTTGTACCAAATAAGAGTTTTTTCTGTGGAAATATCGCACAGATTTTTAAAGGTGACATTGTGCTGCCGGAGCGTTTCACACAAAAAGGGATTGATGGTGATGCACAATTGACGACCTATAAGATTACCGGTGCAAAGCTGAAAAAGCTTTTAGAGCACCCAATCATTGATGGAAAAGAGACGAACATTTTGTATGCGGTGTCTGGTTTGAAAGTGACCTATGCGCCATGGGCAAAAGAAGATAAAAATGTGATTTCGGTTGCCCTTGCAGATGGCACAGAGATTGATGACAGTAAGACCTATACTGTTGCAGCGTGGCCAAAGGCCATTGATAAAACCTATATTGCCGATATTGCTCAAACCTTTGAGGATGCCGGTAAAAATCAGGATTTGATGGCAGCAGCGATAAAAAAAGCGGGGACGATTGCCCCAGCAAAAGATGGCAGAATTACATTGGAATGGGATACGGACAAATAAATAAAATCATAAGCACTACTGTGTCATTTTAGGCATAGTGGTGCTTTTTGTATATCTGAATATCGCTTATTAAAACAAAAATGGGTTAAATTTCACTTGCTTTCTCTATTTTATTTGGCACCCTGATCTACTTCGCACTCTCTATCAAACAAGACCTCTTGGATGCAAAACTATTACAGAGTCTTCCTTTTGGGAATTCTCTTATTTCCATTTTAAAAGCTCTACACATTACGAAATAAGACGGTGTAATAGTTACACCGCCTTATCCTATCTTCAATGGTATTAAATTGTTAGACTAATCTTGTCTACATTCGCTTTTCCACGTTTAACTCCAAGACCTACAACGATGCACCCAAGAGCAGCAAGAACCATCATAATAATACAAACGATTCCAAGCACCGTAAAAGCCGTTCCGGTCATTCCCTGGATTGCCCAATACGCTAACACTAACATAACGGAGGATAGGATGATTAGGTTTCTCATCCATTTTTGTAAATTGTGTAACATATGGGTCTGTAATTCTATTTCTTTTATTCTTTCTTCTCTTGTCTGTGCGTTCATTGTAATCTCCTTTTCATATATTATCTCGCTTAGTAAGACAATCCAGGATTAAAGAATCCAACTGCAACACCGACAAAAGCGATGACTACAAGTAATAGCATAACCATTAATGGATTCATACGTTTCTTTGACATTAACCACCAGCATAAGATAACAAAAATTGCTGTTAGCATATTTGGATAAACCGCATCTAACTTCTCCTGCAATACCAAAAATGCCTTTCCTGCTGAATTCTTTAATTGGAATGAGGTTGTAACACTAACCCATGTTGCAGCTACTGCTCCGATTACCATAGTTCCTAACATTACGATAGATTCACGAATGGCAGTTGCCTGTTCTCCAACCAATAAATCAACTGCTTTTCCACCTAGTTCATATCCTTTAAAATATAATAATTTCATACCAAAGTATGCGATTAAGTTCCATACAATAATATAGAAAATTGCTCCAACTGGAGAACCGCCAGTTGATAATCCTAATCCAATTCCCAATAATACTGGGATTAAAGTTCCTACGACTAACGAATCACCGATACCTGCTAAAGGTCCCATTAAACCAGCACGAAGACCATTGATTGTCTCAGCGTCTACGTCTTCATTTCCATTTGCTTTTGCTTCTTCTAATCCTGCTGTAATACCTACAACAACGGATCCAACTTGTGGCTCTGTGTTAAAGAATGCTGTATATGTATTCATTGCTTCTTTTTGATCTTCTTTTTTATCATATAGTTCTTCCACCAATGGTAGCATTGCACATAAGTAACCAAAAGTCTGCATATGTTCTTGTGAGAAACATGTCAAGTTTCCATAATACCACTCATGAAAGGATCTCATTAACGCTTTTTTTGAAAGCTTCTTTTCTCCAGCCATACTATATTTCCTCCTCATCGTCATCAAAATCTCCACCTGCCGCGGCGGCTTTCTTTGCTTTAATTCCAACCATCTTAAGTTCATAATTTAAAATTGCAAACATTGCTGCTACAACTGCTGCAGATACAAGGTTTAATCCCATTCCTGCTGCCAATGTAAATCCGAAGAAAAATGGAATAAAATCTAATGCTTTTTCTACTACTTGCTTTAACAAAATTGCAATTCCCACACAAGGTAATAAACTACCAACTGTAAATAATGTTTTCATTGCTAAACCATCCATTGGTAAGTTTGCCTTAATTGCATTTACAACTGGCACACCTAATTTACACATAACCAAAGCAGGAACAAAACTACATACGATATGAGAAATCCAAGGTAAAAATTTATTTACGATGTATAACTTTTTAAAGTCACCCTTTTCAACTGCACTCCATCCCATATGCTGCCATACTAAGTTGATAGTTGCTGTTCCGTAAAACAATACAGTTCCTAAGGTACCTACCATAGTACCAAACGATGTTGCCATTCCAATCCCTTTTGCAGATGCAGGATTAAGTCCATAAGAGTTTAATGCAAGCATTGCAAGAGGAATACCAATATAAGATACCGCACGTACATCTGCTGATACAGTTCCTCCTGGTGTAACTAATGCAATGTAAACAACTTGCATTGCAGCTCCAACTAAAATTCCTGATTGTATATCTCCTAAAATAATTCCACATACGAGACCAGCTACTAATGGTCGTCCCAAGGTATAGTTACCGAATGAAGTACCACCAAGACCTGGCATACTTGACAAACAGGCAAACAATCCTAATAATGCTGCTTGTATCCAATTAATTGTCATAATATTCACCTATCCTTTTCTATTTGTATCCAAATTGTCCTCTAAATTTTTCCCAAGATCCAATGGATGCTTCTTTTACCAATGCAAATTCGATTTCATATCCCTCTTGATTGATTTTTTCTAAAGCATCTGCTTCTGGCTGGGTAATAGATTGATTATTTCCTAGTTTTGTTGCCCCATCTCTATCATTACACGGACCAATGATTACTTTTTTAATGTCACTTGGTACAAATCCGTCTTCAACTAAGATTTTTTCCATCATAATGGCATCCTTTGTAATCAAAAAATATCTATCTTTGCTATCTAAAACTTTTTGACATTTTTTCTTCCAGTCTTCATATGTCCACACAAATGTTTTTTTGCTGCTTGCACTTTTGTAAGCTGCCTTTAATGCAGGGTTTGTTGCAGCCTTATCATTGACTGCAATCAATCCATCACATGGGTATTCAAGTGACCATCTTGTTACTGTTTGACCATGAATCATACGGTCATCCACTCTTAAAAATGAAATTGACATAAGTTTTCCTCCTAAATATCCTCATCGTCATGATCTTCTATGACGAATTCCTTCATTGCATTTTTACCTTCTTCAAGTAATTGAATCTTTAATTCTGTAGTATCCATACTGTCTTTCATAAGTACCGCTGTAAGTGCCATTGCTAAATTCATTCCACCAAACACAACTGTCTTTCCTAAAAATCCTGCACTTGAAAGTTCATTCACTGCATTTGTAAGGGGAGATCCACCAACAATGTCTCCTAGAAGAATCACTTCATCCTCTTGTGTAAAAGGTGAGATGATTTCCTTGAATTTTGCTGAAAATGTATCCGCATCCATTCCATCTTCCAGACCAATGCTTTTTACATCTTCTCTTTTTCCTCCAGCCAACATTTCTAAGACACTTTGAAGTCCAATACTAAATGTTCCATGGCTGACTAATACAACGTATTTCATCCTCTTCTCCTTTCTTTTCCTCGTCTCTTATTTACAACCTCATCTTATCAATCTGCATAAAAAAAGACATCTGCAGATTGTCATAACTTTCAATCTACAAATGTCATTTTTTTATTAAATAATATTACATTTGTCATATTCTATTCATTTAAGCTTTGATCCACTTCCTGTTTTAACCGAAGCAGCCCATCATCAATATCTCCCTGAGAATTTAATATATATTGAATTTCCTGATCCATTTCCTGATACACTGTGTAATAATTTTTAAACTTAGGTTCTATCACTGCCTGTTCCATAATCTCATTTAACAAAGAGAGTTTTACACTTCCATCCTGAGATACTTCCTTTTGCAATATCTTCTCTGTGGCTTTTGACTGGTTCACTTCTTTTAACGGAGAAATTCCCTGGGCATCCCTTAAAATTTTTTGCTGTGTCTTTTGATTGTATGTGAGCATCTTTAAAAAATTCCACGCTTCTTTTTGATATTTCGTTGAATTTCCAATTCCCATCACCAGACTTTCCACCTCAGAAATATTCTTTCCATTGGAACCCGCTGGAAGCTTAATACAGTCCCAGTCAAATTTTGAATACTTCTTTAATCTCCAGGGATATGGTTTATATGTTTTATATTCTGCAAATGTCATAGGACGAAATGCAACTTTTCCTGTATCAAAATCATTGGATGTGGCCTTTTGATTCCCGGAAATTTCATTGATCTTAGATGTAAATTTAATGGCTTCTTTTACATTTGTATTGGTCAAATTACTACTGCTCCCATCCTTTGAAAACAGCTCACCTCCGTTGGTTACCACAGAATTTTTCCAACTATAATCATATACACCAAATTGATCTATGAGTCCATCACCATCGGTGTCCTTTGTTACTTTTTTGCATATATCATAGAATTCATTCCAAGACCAGTCACCTTTTGGTATTTGAATTCCTTCTTTCTTTAATAATGTTTTATTTATAAACATCATCGTTGGCACACTCTCGTAGGGAAGTGCATATTGACTTCCTTCATATTCTCCATCTGCATAAGCACTGGCATAATATTTGGATTTATCAAACTTATCATCGCTTTTTATAAGCTGATCTAAATTAAGCAAGAGTCCAATAGATGCAAAAGTCGATGTATCCTCTGACAAAACCATCATAACATCCGGTGTTTTTCCCTTTAATGCCTGTTCTGACAACCATTCAGAATAATCATCTTTTAAGATACCACTGGTATATTTCACTTTTACATTTGGATATTTCTTTTCATACTCAGCAATTGTTTCATCAATAATCTTGTAGTAATCGTCATTGGGAACATTCCACTGACTACCTGCATACATAGCAAATTGAAGCGTCACAGGCTTTGTTTCCCTGTGATAAATATATAAAATACTTCCGCAAAAAACCACGAATAAGACGGCTCCTAAAATCCCATTTCGCTTCCATTTATTCATGAGAAAATCCTCCACTGTTTTTCCCAATTCTGCTTTGCACTTCCCAGATTGCTAACTGGGTTCTATCTCTTAAATTTAATTTGCTTAAGATACTGCTCAAGTAATTTCGGATGGTTCCTTCCGATAAATTTAATTTACCAGAAATCTCTTTATTTGACATTCCACATCCCACGAGATGACAAACCTGCTGTTCTGTATCATTTAACTCATCTACATTTTCTGCTGTAATTTCCATGTCATAATTAATCTGAGCCATTTCTGAAAATAAATGCACAACTTTTGTTGCTATATCTGGATTAATCATGGCTCCACCCTTATGTACCGTACGGATAGCTGTCTCTAATTCCTCCATAGAAATACCTTTTAATAAATATCCACTGGCTCCATATTTTAATGCACGATACACAAATTCATCATCATCAAATGTTGTTAATATAATTATCTTGACTTGAGGATAATTGTCTTTAATAATCTGCGTACACTGTACCCCATCCATCTCAGGCATACGAATATCCATAAGGACAACATCTGGTTTCTGCTTTCTAATAAGCTCAATAACTTCACGCCCATCCTTTGCCGTTCCTATTACCTCTATATCCTCCTTTGTTCCTAATACAATCTCAAGACTCTGTCTGATTAGTTGCTGATCATCTGCTATTAAAACTTTAATCATAGTTTTCACCCCACCGAATTGGTATCTCTGCTTTCACTGTAAATCCATGTCCTCCAAAATAAGACAATTTTCCTTGTAGCATTTGAATCCGCTCTTCCATATGAACCAAACCAAATCCTTTTTTTACATTCTCGCAACCCTGTCCATTATCATGAATCAAAATCGTCAGCCATTTATCTTTCTTTTCAATGGTAACCCATACCATTTCTGCCTTTCCATGACGAATTGCATTGGTAATACTTTCTTGTACCACGCGGTAAATTACATCCTCTTCATCTGTATTGAATTTTAATTGATTTACATGGTTTGTAAAATATATTTTTACATCTGATACTGCCATAGTATCTTCCATCATTTTTTTAATCGCATCCTCTAAATTCAAATGTTCCAATGCGTCTGGACGGAGCTTGTTCACCGACCGTCTAATGTCTTTAATTCCCTGCCTTGAAACTTCCGACAAAACACTTAGTTGTTTCTTCGTTCCTTCCACAGAATAATCAATCATAGCAATACATGCATCAATTCCCGCTGACAGTCCTGTCATGGTGTGACCTAATGTGTCATGAATCTCTCTTGCCACTCTATTTCTCTCTTTTGTCTCTCCCATCTTCTCCTGCATCATGGCATAATCCTGTAATTTAACATTCATATCCTGAAGTTTGCTATTTGCCGTCTGAAGCTGAATATTTAAAAGAGCAATTCGTGCGTTTTCTTTCATTTGATTCCGCATTAACACAATCATATACATTCCAAATACAATAATATTCAAATAAACCATCACATTTCGGATTCCAAGAAGAATCATTTCCACTCCTGAAGGATAAACGCTTAAATACTCTTGGAATGAAATAATAGAAAATTTTGTTGACAATAAATTATAGTCTGCAAATACAAAAACACCACACATAATAACAATAAAAAAATACCGATTCTGCTTATATATAATAGATGCTGCAATATCTGCGATTACAAGAAGAATAATTCCATTATATCCCACATACAAATATCGAATAATCACAAGACATAACGCTAATTCCAATCCGTAGATTCCCATCCGAATCCAAGAGGAAGTCCTTATCTTATTTCGATACTCCATTACAAGAATTAATAGAAAAAATGATATAAATACAATAAAAATCATCTGCATTGGTTCTCTTGGCATATATGTAATCTGGTTTAAAAATTCTCTTGCCTTATATTGATTTTCAACTCGATAAGTCGTAATCAAAATTGTCACAGCAAGAAAACAGATAATAATAAAATTCAACGTACACATACCTATCTTAAGGTAATTTAAATTTCGATTCGCCTGATTCATTTCTCCATCTCCTACTGCCAGTTTTGAATATCAAATTTACTGATATTACTTTGGTCAATTAATTTTACTGGTATAATAATCTCTGATTTTACTTTTTTATGTTTTACCAGCTTGTATCCTGCTTCTACTGCTTTTTTTCCCATTTCTTTCGGATACTGTGCTGCCGTAGCTGTGAGCATCTTTTCTTTGATTAGACTCTTTCCATCTGGTGAACCATCTACCCCATATACAATGACATCTCTGCTTTTTCCTGCCTCATCAAATGCCGCCAAAGCTCCAATGGCTGTGGGATCATTTAAAGCCATAACCACATCAATAGTAATTCCCTTTTTAATAAACTGTTTGACTTTTGGAAGTGTTCTTTCTGTCTGTCCTTCTGTATCTGCCTCTCCAACCACACGATAATTGTCATTTCCTTTAATTGCATCTAAAAAACCAGTTATTCTATCAATTGCCGATTTTGCATTGTGATGTGTCAACAAAAGAATGTCTGCGTGAGACATTTTCTTCATCATGTTAATGGCACATAGCTTTCCTGCATTATAATTATCTGAAACAATCGTTGTAGATACTAATTTTTCATGATACACTGGCGCATCCACCACAATAACAGGAATTCCAGCTTTTTTTGCCGCTTTTAACGGTGCATCAAGCTTCTTCCAATCCACTGGCGTTACAAAAATACAATCTACTTTTTCATTAATTAAATAATAAATTTGTTCCTTTTGTTTCTCTGCATTTAATGCTGGATCTAGTGTAATTAATTTATCATCATTCTTATCTACCTCTGCCTGAATTTCATTATTTACAGCCGTATAAAATTCATTGTTCATCGTCATATACGTTGCACCAAACACCCTGTTGCTCCCTTTGCTTTGTTGATTCTCAAAAGAGACAAAAATCTTTAGATACAAAATAACAATAAATGCAGATAATATTAATATAAATGCAAGTCCTGCCTTGTGTTCTTTTTGATTCATCTCTGCTCCTTAATCGTTGAAAATTGATGGTATAATACCTTCATTAACCCTTCATTCTCATTGGTATCTGCAACTATATCTGCGACTTCTTTTACTTCATCTGCCGCATTGCCCATTGCCACTCCAACTCCTGCATAAGAAATCATATCAATGTCATTAAATCCATCCCCAAAAGCGATTGTTTCTTCCTTTTGAATATGAAAATAATCTTCCAACAATCTTATGGCATTAGACTTTGATGCTTCCATGGTCATAATTTCTAAATATGTTGGTTTTGATTTATAAATTCGCACCTCTGGATATTCTACTTTTAAAAAATTTTCGACTTTATTAATTTCCTCAGGCTCTCCCATACACAAATATTTATGAACACATGTAAATACTTCTTTATTTTCAAAATTAATCTCTTCTGGAATGACTCCTGTAATTTCACTTTCTTGTTTCGCCCACTTTTCTTCCTTATCTTCTACAATCCAGCGATTTTCACTATATATGTTAATAGAGATATCTGTGCTGTATTTACGCAGACTCTTGTATATATTTTTTGCCGTACTCTGTTTAAAATTACAACTAAACAAATCATTTCCATCTGCATCTACAATCAAGGCTCCACTATAACAAATCATAGGATAATGTGCTTTGATTTCATCTCTAATGGAAATCATTCCTTTTGGCATTCTTGCAGAAACTAAAACAAATGGAATTCCATGTTTCATAATCTCTTGAATCACTTCCTTGGTATCCTTAGATACTTCGTGTTTTGTGTTTAATAACGTTCCGTCGATGTCACTAAAGACTGCTTTTAAGTTTGCCATTCCTCATCCTTATCCTCTCTTAATATGTAACGCTGCATTTATACTTATCCGGCAAGAAATAGGTAATACTATACTCCATCACCCTTGATTCCTTGTCAATAATCTGACTACACCTCTTTAACAGTGCCATTCCTTCTTGTATTTTTAATTTTGCCGCGATTTCTTCCTTTGCCTTCTCTACAGAAATCACATCCTCTTTTGGAAACCATGTATCCTCGCATGAAATTCCCTTTACTTTTTTGATTGTTTCATAAATTGAATCTTCATAGATATCCTTATCCACTGGAAGTTCTCGCTCTAAATTAAAATAAGACTGGGCATAAGCAAATGGCTGTTCCTCAATCACCCGAACTCTTTCCACCTTTAATACATAGTCTTCATATAATATTTCCAATCCAGAAGACACCTCCAAATCCGCTTTTTCAATGGATACCTTGACTTCTCTTGAGCCTAATACCTTTCCTCGTCTCTTCATCTCATAAGTAAGACTGTTTACTGTTTTCTTCTCTTGAATACGATTATGATTTAACACAACAGAGCCACGCCCACGACTTCGCTCAATATAGCCCTCTCGTTCTAACTCTTCCATGGCTCTCCGAATGGTAATCCGACTCACATGAAATTCATCTTGAAACTGCAATTCTGTTGGAATAATCTCTCCTACTTTATAGATTCTTGTCTCAATTCTATGCCTTACAATTTCCTTAATTTGAAGATATAACGGTGTAGACTGCTCTAAAATCTTATCCTCCATGTGATCTCCTTTTCTTGCCCTATCTTTTGGCTATATTATATCATAAAAGATATATCTTTTAAATAAATGATATATCTTTATATGCTTAAAACTACCTATAAAACCTTGTGTTCTTTCGGCTCTGCGAAGGTAACTGCCCCACCAATCCCAAAGTATTTCTCGAAGAAGACCTTCAATTTATCAATATTTGTTCCGGCAGTTTTGATTTCACCATCACAAAATACATTCTCAAGAAATTTACGAATATCCTCTGGTTTCAGGTTAAAGTGTTTTGTATCATATTCTTTCCCGTCATTGGCAGTTACTCGAAAAATTCGAGTAACTGAATTCTCATCTAATTCATCAGTATAAATGACATTTACATCAATGAACATTGTCTTGTTATCTACAAGGTTTTACGGATTTTCTGCTCCACACCGCCAATGTGAATTTTTCAATCTTTGAACAAAGCATATTGACTCCTAATACAAGAAAAGAAAAAGTGCCAGAACCGACAAAGAGCCGGAACTGGTACTTTTTCTTTTCTATCTATATTAACCACCTTCGATGCCGAAAGGAATGGTGATTAATCCCATAAATCAAATGCTTGTGCAAGTTCTCTTACTTGCTCATCGGTCAACCCAGCTTTAATTTCTCCACCATTTAACATATAGACCTGTGCATTCTTTTCCACCGTTTCAATCAAGCCTATTGTATCTTCAAACGATGTTCCACTTGCGAACATTCCATGATATGGCCAAATAACAATTCGGTACTTTTCCATTTTTTTAGCGGTGTCTGGACCTATTGGCCCCTCACCACAAACCATCCATGGCAGCATTCCCAAACCTTCTGGAAATACAAGCACACATTCTGAATTTAGCCTCCACATAGTTTTTGTAAATTTTTCTTCGTTAATTTCATGTGCAAATGTCATTGCAATTACATTGGTTGGATGACAATGCATGACCAGCTTATTTTCTGGATTTTGTTTTAATCTTGCCTGATGGCATAATAAATGTGCAGGAAATTCACTTGTAGGTTTCATCCTTCCATTATCAAATCCCCAAATAATATCTATGCTGTCATGATTCACTTTCACAATTCCAAGATTCTTCTCCGGATGTTTATGAATCGTTCTAAAAAACGAACCTGCTCTTGTTACTAAAAAATATTTTCCAATTAATTCTTCGGCTTCAAATGTCATTGCCACACGAACCGATTTCCCCTTTTTCGCTTTTTCTACATCCTTTACATACTTATTTACCTCTTCCTCGGACAACAAATATGTAAGATTTCCAGCATGATTTTCTCCCCATCCTGCTTCCCAAAAATATCTGCATGATTCAATTGTCTCTTCTAAAAATGGGGTCTTTAAAATATCAGCCATAATATCCTCCTGTCTATTTACATCTTGAAACATACTCACTCATAGATCCAAAAATAATTGAAACTGAAGTTGCACCCGCATCCTCACATCCAAGAGATCTATCACCTAAGAATTTAGCTCTGCCGAATTTGGCAGTATACTTTTTAGTATCTTCCACTCCTTGAAGAGCTGCTTGATACGCTGCATCAAATAGTTCTTCAAATCCACAATCCTCTGATACTTGTTTCATTGCATCAACTGCTGGTTCTAATGCATCCAGCATTGTTTTATCACCCTTTTGAGCCTTTCCTGCCAGTTTAATTCTTTTCAAACCATTTTCGCACATACCCACAAAGGCTTTCGGACTTAATACTTCTTCTTTCGGCTGTTGTATTACACCCATAAACATTGCAGAAAAAATAACACCTGAAGCTCCGCCCATAGAATTCATCATTGCCATCCCAGCTCCTGAAAATATATCGTATATTGTCTCTGGGGTTTTTTCTGACAAAAAATCTTTTACTGCCATAAAGCCTCGTTCAATTCCCAGTCCATGATCTCCATCTCCTATTTTCCCATCAATTTCACAGAGTAGTTTCTTACTCTCTATCATTTTATCTGCAACATAAGACATCATTTCTATTGTTTGACCTACATTTAACTTTTTCATTCTTATCACCTTTATTTTCCTTTATGATAATAGCATGGTGTATATGCCGGCTGGTTATATAATTTTTTTAATTCTTCATCTAAGACCATAATAGAAATTGATGCACCTGCCATTTCCAAAGATGTACAATAAGAATTAACAATATTATCATATACTGTTATCTTTTTAGCTTGTAAAATTTGGTTTACTCTCCGATTAATTATATTTAGTTCCAAACTAGTGGTTGCCGCCATACCATTTACAAACACTATGACTTCCTTTCCCTCTAAAGAACCAAAATCAGCTATCAGATCTTCCATCATTTCATCCACGATCTCATCCGCTTTTTTAAGTTTTTCTCTTTTGATTCCTGGCTCTCCATGGATTCCCATTCCATATTCAAACTCATCCTCACCAATTATAAAATTCGGTGGATTTCCTGGAATTGAACATGGTGTCAACGCTATTCCAATGGAACGTAAATTTCCATTTGCTTTTTCAGCTGCTGCTTTTACTTCTTGTAAGGAATACCCGAATGCTGCTGCAGCACCCGCAATTTTGGCAACAAATAACATACCTGCCACACCTCGTCTGCCGTCTTTGTCTTCTTTTGTTGCAGACGCAACGTCATCGTTGACAATAACTTGTTCTACCCTTACTCCATTCATCATTGCAAATTCTTGAGCAACAGCAAAATTCATAGTATCCCCTGCATAATTCCAGACAAGACACAATACACCATCCCCTTGATCTGCTGATTCTATTGTCTTTGAAATTGTATTAGGATCTGGGGAAGCAAATACACTTCCCATTGCTACCCCATCTAACATCCCTTCTCCAACCAGTCCTGAAAGCATAGGTTCATGCCCACTGCCTCCACCAGACACTACACTTACTTTTTTCTTTCTTTTTTTCATTATAATTCCATTTACATCTGGAACTTTTTCATAGAAATCTTTCTGCGAAAATAAAAGTCCTTCTAAACTTTCATTCACAACTGAAAGAGGATCATTTATAATTTTTTTCATCTCTAAATCTCCTTCTTTTTCTTGCGCTTTGCATCTCTATACTCTTTTCGCATTTTTTTACCATAGTAAAACTCTCCAAAACCTACATCTTCGTATAAATATGTAAGTAATATTGCAAGTACAAAGCAGCAAACACTTAACATCATGTCCCATTTCAATACACTAATTACAAGAAATAGCGTATCAATTAATGCCAATGCAACAAAAGCGGCTTTCTTTAATTTTATATTTTTCATAAATGATTCCTCCAGATTCTATTTTACTACTTATGCTTCTACATCAATTCCTAGTTCTTTGGCATACTTCATATCCTCTTTTTTGATTGACTTAAAATAGTAAATTGCCAACGGAATTGTAATAACCAAAATTACAATTGCTATGATATTTCGATCTGACGCTGCTGCAAATACCCATCTTAATTCAGAAATATCAATTCCAAACCATGCTAACATCTGACCTTTAGGAACGGTTGCCCCACCTGTTACTTGTGCTAACTTTGTAAAATGTGGTGCAAAATATGAAGCTACATATAAGTGAATTGGAATACCAATTACTGTACCAATGGCCATCTTCAACATATTACCCATAGTTAGGTAAAACAAAGGAACAATTAGACAAATATCCATCAATCCACCAAATGGTAATACAATATTTCCAGGTAAGAAAATAGCATAAATAAAGATTACTGGAATTGCTAAAATCATTAAAAGCCAATGTTCTGAACGTCCTGCCATAACTGGCCAATCCATTCCAATGGTAATATCTTTCCCATGAAATTTTTTCTTCATAAATTCAGTTGCCGCACTACTAACTGGAGTAAGTGCAGTTGTAAATAATTTCGCCACCATTGGAAATAGTGTCAATGCACATCCAGCTTGTACTCCTAGCTGCAATACCTTTTGATAGCCATATCCTCCGAAGATTCCAATAAAACATCCTACAATAAATCCCATGATATGATTTTCACCAAAAATACCTATTTTATCTCTAACTTTTTTTGCATCAATATCCAGTGTATCTGGTACGATTTTATCTAGAAGATGCGTCAATGGATAGTAGTAGATTCCAGCTAAAAACATTGGATGAGGCATTGAAATTCCAGGAATTCCAGTCAGTTTCTGAAGTCTGTATTTTGTACAGTCTGCATTCTTTAACTCAAACACTATCTGCACCACCGCGCATGCAAATCCAATCGCAGTGTTTCCTGATACATAAGCCACTAAAAATGCTGTACAAACCTTATTTCCTACATTCCACATATCTACATTTAAACAGCTTGTAAATCCTACTGCCAATAAAACAATATTAAGCACAATCTGCACTGGGAACATTAAGAAAGCATACTGCCATGTCCAACAAAGTCCCAAAGCCGGTGCCCATCCCATATCTAACGCTTTCAACTGGACTCCAGTATTATTTACGAATGCTTGTGCTGCCGCACCTACACTATCAGTCATTAATGACATTACATGATTCATCCCGATTAAAGCTACACCTAACGTCAAACCTGCTGAAAATGCTTTTGCTGGTTTCATTCCTAAAACAATTCCGATTAATGTTACAATAACGGGTAAAAATACACTTGCACCTAAATCAATTAAGCCTTGAAAAAAAGCTTGCAATAAATCCATAGTTTTTCCTCCTAATAATTAACTTGTTTACTTTTTAAATTCCTCCAATATTTTTTCTAACTCTTCCTCCGCTCCCATACCTGTAATAAATGGAACTCCGCTAAATGTTGGTAAATTATATGTTGTATCTTCTGTTCCACAAATCGAAACATAGATATCTGCCACTTTTTCATATTGTGGCATTGAATTAATATTAATTGCCTCAATCTGAAAATCACTTCTGCTAATCCCATGATCCTCTAATAAATCTGCTAATTTTACTGCACAAGTTTGGGAAGTTGCGACTCCACCTCCACATGCTACAACGATTGTCTTCATAGTATTTCTCCTTTCATTTAAACATCAGCTGCTTTTTTTACGACCTTATAAATCTCCTCTGATGTTTTGGCATCTTTTAATTCATTTAAAACTGCTTTGTCACTAAACATTCCTATTATTTTTTGTAACATTTTTAAATGCATGGTTGGATCATTTAGTGCCAGCATAAAAATCATTTCTACATCTAAAGTTTTTTTCTTATTTCCCATCTCATGGAACGAAACGGGATTTTGCAATTTAGCAATTGAAATACATCCTTCATTCACATGATTGCTGTCTGTATGTGGCATGGCAATAATAATTCCAGCAGTAGGCAATCCAGTTGGAAACACTGCCTCCCTGTCTTTTAGAGCCTGCACATAACTTTCTTTTGCAATTCCATCTTTTACAAGTTTTCCTCCCATAACTTCAAATACTTCATCTTGATTCTTTACTGAAAGATTCTCGTAAATATATTCTTTTTTTATTAATTCTCCAGCTATTGACATATCATGTCTCCTTAGTCATCATAAACAATACAATTTTTAATCACTTTTCCCGCTGCATGCTCTCTAATTGCTGCTTTTGTATCTTCAATTTTATATTCATGTTCAACAAAATCTTCTGCCTTAATTGCTCCCATCTTCAATAGTTCAAAGGCTGCATTTACATGCTGAGGTGTCGTATGGAATACTCCCTTGATTGTAATTTGTTCATAGTGCATCCTTGTACAATCAATATTGACACTTGTATCTTTTTTCGTTCCACCAAAACATAAAACTTGTCCACCTGCTCTAACTTGCTGAAATGCAATTTCCCATACTTGTGGTAACCCTGCTGCTTCAATTGCAACATCCACTCCACGGCTGTCTTCTGTCAAATTTCTTACTGCCTCAATCTGATCTTGTTCATCAATATTAATTGTTTCAACAGCTCCTAATTTTGCTGCTAACTTTAATCGATTTGCCTGCTTGTCACATGCAATCACTCTTGCCCCTCTTAAATAAGCTAATCGAATAAACATAAGCCCAATTGGTCCACATCCATTGACAACAACTGTATCTCCTAATTCAATCGTTACATTGGAAATTCCGTATACTGCACATGACAATGGCTCTGTTAATGCTGCCTGCTTATACTCCATGTTATCTGGCAACTTAAACATTGTTTCATTTACAATATTGGCTGGAATTAATTGATATTCACCATATGCACCTAAGTTAGATGGTAAATCAGTACACATAGAATGCTGACCCTTTTTACACCAATAGCACTTATGACAAGGTGCTGTGTTGTGTGCTACAACTCTATCTCCAATTTTAAACTTTGTGACACCCTCTCCAATGGCAATAATATCACCTGATGCCTCGTGTCCAATTAAGTGAGGTGGCTGGTATCGATAGCCTCTCATAAACATTTTACAATCAGTTCCACACGTTAATGTTACCTTATTCTTTACTACAACCTCTCCAGGTCCCGGTGTAGGTATTTCTGCCTCTTCCAATCTGATATCCTGAATGCCATGATATACAATTCTCTTCATTTTTTCCTCCTTGCTTTAAGTTATCTTGTTATTATATCTGGGTCGTCACCCAATGAACTCGTTAAACGAATTGTTCCCTCTATGATTGATACTTTCTTAAAATATCAATGATTTCTTTTTCACTCTTTGCTTCTACTAACTTTTTGATTCCTTTCTCATCTGCTGCTAAATTTGTCATTTGCAACATTGCTTTTAAATGTTTTTTTTCATCAATTGGTGCCAACATTATAAAAACATGTACATCCAAACCTCCAAATCTCACTGGCTTGTCAAGCACCAGCATTGACATTCCCAATTTTTTCACACCAAACTTTGGCATTCCATGAGGTACAGCAATCTTTCCTCCAAAAATAATATAAATTGATTCATCATTATATTGGCTAATTACCTTGTTCACATATTCTGTTGTAACATTCTGTTTATCTAATAAAGGCTGTGCAACTACCCTCATTGCCTCTCGCCAATCTCTAACCTTCTCCTTTTGTTGAATGTAATCTGCACTAAGCAAATCTGTGATATTTACATCTTCGCTCATTTCTTCCTTGGAACTACTGTCATCAATATCAACAGAAAAATATCTCTTCAATTCTCTTTTAAGCATTTTTTCTTGTTTTACATTGATGCATTTTTCCATTTCAATATATTTCTTTACAATATCCATTACTTCTTCCACATCGTACTCTACTGTTTTAATTCCATATATTTCTTCTAATACTTTTTTTCTCAAGGCTTTTTTATCATGAATTGTAATAACTGGATCAACCATAAAAACCAGCTTTTTTGTCTTTAGTGAAACTGGTGAAAAAACAATATCATATGTATTTTCATTTCTTGTTTCAAACTCCCTCACAGATGTGGTATCAAGAAAAATAAACTCCGGAAACAATTCTTTTAGTGAAGTATGCATTACTTTTGATACAGTGATTCCATTTGGACAAACAACCAATGCTCTTGGTTTTTCTACTAATTTTTGTCCTTCTTTCCGAAACCAGCTTGCCACAAACATTGTAATAAACTTCAACTCTATTTCTGGAATCTTGCTTCCAATTAACTCCTCCATAGGTTTCATACACTGTTGTAATAATAAATGAATTTCCTGTAATTCATTTTCATACATCTCTACATTTACAAGATCTAAAAGATTCCCTGTCAACGTTAAATTATATTTAATTCTGTAATATGCAGGCTTCATATGCTGTACCAGCATTTGAATCAAATGTTCCCTATCCTGAAATACAATACATGCTCTATTCTCAAATCTACTCACTACTTCTTCTACTGCACTTTGAATCTCTATCATCTTTGCTTCTGATAAAACCATCTCCCCTACAAGACTAGTAGATAGTAGTTGTAATGTTATAAAAAAGCGCTCTTGTTTTGGCACCTCTCCAATGGATGACAACAATCGTTCTGCAAACGCATATTCTTTGGTGTCTGATAATTCCTGACATAACATCTCATCCGCTTGAAGATAGTATCCATTTTCTATTCTTCGATACACAAGTGCTAAAGCATATGGTGTTGTCTCCATCTTATCGTCTGTATATACGATTCTTAGTTCCTCTTCAATTGTTTCCAACCAGTCTCTAAACTTCTCCACCTCTTCATTGGTTATATGTGTAATATGACCTATCATGTATCTTCCAAAAGATATATTTAGAATCTGATTTACAAGCTCGATTAATAACTTTCGTATTTCAAACTCTTTTCCCTTTATAAAATAGCCTTTTAATCTTGTATATTTTAACTCTAATTTATGTATACTCAACTTTTCTTTCACAATTTTCAAGTCACTTAAAATCGTGTTTTTGCTGACCTGCAATTCAGAAACAAAATGTTGTAGGGATAAATCTTCCTCCATGGTAATTATCATTAACATGAGCAATTCTACTCTTTCAGATTCAGACGGAATATAATCTTTTAGATTTATTTTGCCAGAACATTTATCCAATAACTCTTTTAAATCATCTGAAACAATTAATTCTCCTGACCGCTTCTTGACAATTGGTGTTATTTTTTGTCCTCTTAAATATGCATTTATTTTACTAATACTATACATAAACTGCCTTAAGGAAATCTCATACTTCGCTTGTATTTCCTTTGAATTATGTCTGACTCCTGCTGCAATATCATTTAAAATCATTTCACTTCGCTCATCCAAATGCATATCTTCTTCCCTCCTCTTTAACCATATTGTATTTTACATATTGCACAAATTCAATTCAATTTGGTCACATTCTTTGTTGATTATTGCCAAGTTTTTTGTGATGAATTTTTGCAACCCTATATACTTACTAGCTTTTTAACCTTCTATTTCCTAATTTTGAATATAAAAAAACAGATATCACAGTTTCGATTATCGAACCATAATACCTGTTTCCTTTTTCTATCTTCTTCTATTTCTTAAAAGAATTTCACAATATATCCTTGAATAAATATCACTAATACAATCACTGGTAAAACATAAGTTACATATCCACGCACAATTCTTGGGAATTTCCATCCTTTTCCTTCATTTGCTTCCTTCATAAAGTTATCAAATCCCCATCCATAACGGCTGGTACAGAACAACAAATATATAATACTTCCAATTGGCAAAATATTGTTGCTTACAAGGAAATCTTCTAAATCAAGAACTGTTGTCCCTGCTCCAAATGGAGCAAAATGGCTCAAAATGTTAAAGCCTAATATACATGGCAATGATAATAAAATCAACGCAAGCATATTAAAAATAATCGCTTTCTTTTTACTACACTCAGTCAAGTCTGTGGCAAATGCAATAATATTCTGGAACACTGCAATCACCGTTGATAGTGCTGCAAATGACATAAATAGAAAGAATAAAGTTCCCCAGATTCGTCCTCCCGGCATATGAAGAAATACATTTGGCAGCGTAATAAATATGAGAGATGGTCCCGCATCTGGTCTTATATCATACGCAAAGCAGGCTGGAAATATAATAAGCCCTGCCATCAATGCAACTGAGGTATCAAGCAAAGTTACACTCACAGCTTCTCCCGTTAAACGGTGATCCTTTCCTATATAACTTCCAAAGACCGCCAACGCTCCGATTCCAATACTCAATGTAAAAAAGGCCTGTCCCATAGCTGCAAGAATCGCTTCTCCAGCTCCATTTTCTAACATCTTATTAAAGTCAGGTTTTAGGTAAAACTTAAGTCCTTCCCCTGCTCCTTCCATAAAGATTGAATGTACCGCTAAAACTACCATAAGTACAAGAAGGCTTACCATCATAATCTTTGTGATTTTCTCCACGCCATTGACAAGACCTCCCCCGCAGACCAAAAAACAAAGACATACAACTAAAACCATAAAAACTATCATCAGTATTGGTTTTGATAAGATTTGATTAAATTCTGCGGATACCTGGCTTGACTTCATTCCTACAAAATCTCCTTTGAGCATTTTGAAAAAATACATAATCATCCAGCCAGCCACTGTTGTATAAAACATCATTAATAAATAGTTTCCTGCGATGGCAATATACTTTACTAAATGCCACTTGCTATTCTTTGGTTCCAAAGCATCAAAGGATAGTGCAACACTCCTTTGGCTGGCTCGTCCCACAGAGAACTCCATAATCACAATTGGCAACCCTAAAATTACTAGGAATAGCATATAGATTAAGACAAAGGCTGCTCCACCATATTGTCCTACAATGTACGGAAACCTCCATACATTCCCCAAACCAATGGCACACCCTGCCGATATTAGTATGAATCCCAAACGGGAGGAAAACTTCTCTCGCTTCATTTTTATAATCTCCTTCTAATTTTCTTTTTTATTTCAAACAGAATCTATTTATTATAACATGTCTATTTATTTGTTTCCATTTTTATAACAATTCGTTCACTTCCTGTTCACACTTCATTGCTATTGTAAATAAAAGAAAAGGAGAGAATCTATGAATAAAAAAAATGTATTTAAAATTATTTTAGACTTTGTTATGGCAATTGTTTTAGCTTTAATGTTTCGTAAAATGGCACTAGGACTTAATTTTCATGAAATAGGAGGTCTGGTTCTGCTAGGAGTCTTTGTTTTCCACATGATTTTAAATTGGAAATGGGTCACCGTCACCACAAGAAATGTACTTAAAAAAGAAACTCCAAAGAAGATTAAAATTTGTTATTTTGTTGATGTATTATTAGTCGTTTGTTTCTTCTGCATCGGAATCAGTGGAGTCTTTATTTCAAAAGTTGTATTTAATATCAATACACTTCAAAATGTCCCTTGGCAAATGATTCACTATACTAGTTCAGCTGTTGCTCTACTGTTGGTTGGAATTCATCTTGGATTACACGTTTCATTTATCACTGGAATGTTGCATAAGATGTTACCTGGAAAAGGAAAGCCACAAAAAATGATTGGAATTGTACTTAGTGTCATTCTCATTGGATTTGGGGCTTACAGTTTAAAAACAACAAGTTATATTCAATGGATTACCATGCCTGTCACTGGACAAAGTGCAAAAGGACACAATTTTAACAAAAACGGAACACCTCCATCTAGAAATAAACCAAGTGAATCTGCTCCATCAGTTGAGGATTCTGGAAGTAGTTCTGACTCAACCACAAGTGATGGAAATGTTCAATTTAATAACGGAAATCCAGAATCAAGTAATCAAGGAAACGGACAGCGAAACGAAAAAGGATTTGGTGCTGGCGGGCAAAACGGAAAAGGACCTGAAAATAAAAATGGAGGGCAAAGCATAAGTATACAAAGTGCTTTACTTACGATAGGAAATTTCTTTTCTATCATCTATTTATTTGCAGCAATTACGGCATTGATTTACCATCTACTGACTCGTAACAAAAAACAAGTAACTGAATTAGAATAAATTTCATTTAAAAAGCAGGAGAATGAAAATCTCCTGCTTTTACTACATAAATTTTTTCTTTGAAACCCATATACAAAATCCAACAATTAATCCACTTAACACAATAATCATTGGATATCCCAAATGCCACGTAAGTTCTGGCATATCTGCAAAATTCATGCCATACCATCCTGTAATCAATGTAAGAGGCATAAATATAGTTGCCACAACCGTAAGCACTTTCATGATTTCATTTTGTCTGGAATCCACCTGTGCCTGATATACCTCTTGCACTTGCTTTGTATATTCCCGTAAAATTTGTACTCTTCCTTGCAAACGATCCGCTCTATGCTCGAGTGCATCAAACATTCGAACCAACTTATCGTTGCTAAAATAATACTCTTGAAGCGTTTCTCCAATCATAGCTAATTGTCCATAATATGTATATAAAGATCTTAAAATCCTTCTATAATCTGGCATTTTTTTATTAAATTCGTCTAGCTTTCCAGATAAAATTTGTTCTTCCACATCCCCAATATGATCTTCAATTCCTTCTAACATTGTCATATCGGATGAAATAATTTCTACAACAAATCTTTGAAATAATTCTCTTGACCCATCTTGTGCTTCCATTAATGATTTTGCTTTTTGCATCATATCTTTTGCATAATCTATATCATCAATTAAAACTAATTCATCTTCTGTTAGAACAAAACTGACTTTATGTTTTTCTTCAAAGTTGCAGCTCTCGTCTGGAATTAAAAGATTTCCGCTGACACTTTTTGAGAATAATTCCACCTTACACGAACTAACATCCTCAAACTCACGACTTAAATGATGAAAATGAGGTTTTCCCTGATATATCTCTTTCCATTGTTCATATGTGACTATTCTATCACTCATATTAGACCCTCCTCAGTCCATATTATAACACATATACACAACACAAAGAAATCCTTCAGAAGATTGCTTTTATTGTTCCATGTGCAATAATTCATGGGATAAGTGTCCACATGGTTTTTCAAAAAATTCCTCATACAACCGAAGCACATCTGGGTTCTCATGAGAATATCTCATTTGATTGCTTTGATCTAAAAAGTATAAGAAATTACCTCGCTCTTGAGCCAGTTCTTTTCCATCATGAATTGGCTGACCTCCGCCACCAGAACATCCACCAGGACAGGCCATAACCTCTACAAAATGATATTTTACCTCATTGCGTTTCATTGCTTCCATTAATTTTCTCGTATTGGCAAGTCCACTGACAACTGCAATCTTCACAGTTTTTCCTTGAATATCAAGTTCTGCTTCATTCCAGTCATATTTGTGCATTCCACGCACCTGCTTAAATGCGTCTGCCTCTAATTTTTCTCCTGTCATCAAGACATATGCACTACGAAGTGCTGCTTCCATAACACCTCCGGTTGCTCCAAAAATCACACCTGCACCAGTGCTATTTGCAAAAGGAGTGTCAAAATATCCATCTTTTACTGCCGCCACATCCACAAATTCAGAACGTACTAGTCGATCTAATTCTCTGGTTGTAAGAACACAATCAATTTCATGTCCTGCATATTCTTTATAGTAAAAATCCATATCCTTTTCTGCTTTTTTTGCAACACAAGGCATAATAGACACACTATAAATATTTTCTGGGTTTACCTGTATCTGCTGTGCAAAATAACTTTTCATCACAGATCCAAACATTTGCTGTGGAGATTTTGCACTGGACAATCTTGTTACCATTTTAGGATACTGTGTCTTCATAAAACGAACCCATCCTGGACAACAAGAAGTAAACATGGGATATTTGTCCAAATCACCAGAAGTAAAACGTTGAATAAATTCTGTTCCTTCTTCCATAATCGTCAAATCTGCTGTAAATGAAGTATCAAATACATAGTCTACACCCATTTTTCTTAAAATTGCAGCAATCTTTTCTACCGTTCCCTGCTCTCTAGTTAATCCAAGAGATTCTGCCCATGCAGTCCTTACTGCTGGTGCAATCTGAACTACAACAGTTTTATTCTCATCTGCAATTGCATCTAAAAATTCCTGTGTGTCATCTCTTTCTCTTAACGCTCCCACTGGACAGTGGGTAATACATTGTCCACATAAAGAACAGTCTGCCGTTTCAATATCACGATTCAAAGAAACTCCCACAGAGGTTCTTGCTCCTGTGCTTGTTACATCCCATATATTCAACCCTTGAACCTTGTCACATATTTGAACACATCGCATACATTTAATACACTTGTCCCCATCACGAATTAATGGGAAGTCTGCATTCCATGTTTCTTTTGGTACTTCTTCCTTATATGGAAGTTCTAGAATATTAAGTTCGTTGGCCAAAGACTGTAACGTACAGTTTTGACTTCGACTGCAGATTGCACACTGCATATTATGCTGAGAAAGTAACATAGATACCGTTTTTCTTCGATTTCGGCGCACTTTGGGACTATTTGTATACAAAATCATTCCCTCTTGTACTGTATTATTACAAGAAGTAACTAATTGCTCTTTTCCTTCTTGTTCCACAACACAAACCCTGCACGCTGCTATTTCATTAATATCTTTTAAATAACACAGCTTAGGAATCTTAATATGATTCAGTGCTGCAGCTTCCATAATTGTTGTTCCTTCTGGAACAATCACTGCTTTTCCATTGATTGTTAATCTTACCATTTTGTGCTCCTTCCTCCTTTAAAGATTCCATATCCAAAGTGATCACAACGAAGACATCTAGATGCCTCTTGGTGTGCCTCTTCTGATGACATGGTGTTTTCAACGCCTTCAAAGTCATGAATTCGCTCTCCTGACTCTCGTTCTGTCAGATTTACACGTCCACAAGGAAGCTTGTCCTCTAAACTTGGTTCTGGAACATCTACTTCCGCTTCTACCTCATGATGATATCCTAGGTACTCATCAATATTTGCAGCAATTACCTTTCCGGCTGCAATGGCTGAAATAACCGTAGATGGTCCAGTGGCGCAATCTCCGCCTGCAAATACTCCAGGCATATCATCAAATCCCCCAAATTTTTCTACACTAATTCTTCCTCTTTGTACTGGAACACCATTTTTCTCAAAATGTTCATATTCTATATCCTGTCCAATAGATACAATTACTTTATCACAAGGAATTAATACTTGATCTCCCGTCTTTTTTACACTTGCTCTTCCATCTTTGATTGCACTAATCATTTGTGGTTGAGCCCAAAGACCTGCTACATTTCCATCTTTATCTTTTTCAATCTTTACTGGTGCCATTAATGTCTGGATTTCCACACCTTCTGCAATTGCTCCCTCAATTTCTGACGGAAGGGCTGTCATATCCGCAACTCTTCGGCGATAAACAATGCTTACCTTGTTTGCACCGAGACGGACTGCCGTTCGAACTGCGTCCATAGATACATTTCCACCACCAATAACAGCTACTTCTTTTCCAGTAAAATCTTCATATTTTTCATGTCCAATATCTCTTAAAAACTGTACTGCTGAAACAACTCCATTTGCATCTTCTCCTTGGATTCCAAGCTTTTTATCTGTGCTTGCACCAATGGTAATCAAGACGGCATCAAACTGTTTCTTTAACTGTGCAACCGAAAGATCTTTTCCAATACTTTTTCCGTATTCGACTTTCACTCCAGTATCCAAAATTGCTTGAATATCTTCTTCTAACCGGTCTTTTGGAAGTCGATAATTAGGAATTCCATAGCGGAGCATTCCTCCTAGTTTTGGCAACATCTCATATACAGTTACTTGATGCCCCATTAATTGAAGAAAATAACCAGCACTTAATCCCCCTGGTCCTCCTCCTACAATTGCAATTTTCTTTCCTGTAGATTCGGCACACGCTGGAGGTGCCACATATCCTGCCATATCCGCAGCAACACGCTTTAAACCTCTAATATTAATTGCAGCATCTGTCATGTTTCTACGACATCTTGCCTCACAAGGATGTTCACAGATAAAACTACAAGTCGTTGGAAATGGATTATCTTTTCGTATCAAACGAATGGCATCTTCATAACGTTTTTCTTTAACCAAGGCAATATACCCTGGAATATCCACTTTTGCTGGACATAGGGACACACAAGGAACTGGCTGATTAATGGTACTTAGACAACGATGATGCATTATATGCTCTAGATAATCATCTCGAAATCCTCTTACTCCGTTATATACCATTCTTGCTGCTTCGTATCCTATGGCACAATCCGCAGATTCCATAATGCTGACGGATGTTTCTTCAATCTCTTTTAAGGTATGTATTGTTGCTGTTCCTTCTAACACTTCTGTAATTAAATTAATTAACTGTTTTAATCCCACTCTACATGGAACACATTTTCCACAAGTCTGTGAATGACAAAGCTCTAAAAAAACTCTAGCCAAGTCCACAGGACATAATCCTGGAGGACTTGACTCGATTCTTCTCTCTAGATCTTTGTACAAATTTTCAACGACGAGTTGTGATTGATTTGGAACATTCAATTCTAATCTACTCATATTTGTACCACCTATCTATTATCTTATGCTATATTCATAATCTTTAAGTTCTCATCTATCTTTAATGGAGAACCTGTTAATTCCTGCACTTGTTCTACTGTTGTATCTGGTGAAATTTCAACCAGCTTGAATCCGTCTTCTTCCACATCAATAACTGCTAACTCTGTAATAATGCGATTTACCTTATTCACTGCAGTTGGAGGAAGTGAAACTTTATCTAACAATTTTGCTGCTCCCTTTGCAGTATGTGTCGTTACCACGATAACTCTCTTTGCTCCAGCAACCAAATCCATTGCTCCACCCATTCCAGGAACCATTTTTCCCGGAACAATGTGACTTGCCAATGTTCCCTCTTTATCTACTTGAAGAGCTCCAAGCATGGTAAGATCTACGTGTCCTCCACGAATAATTCCAAAAGATGCAGCACTATCAAACAATGATGCCCCTTTTTGAACAGACACATGCTGTCCTCCAGCATTGACTAAATCTTTATCTTTACGTCCTTCTGCTGCTAATCCACCCATTCCAAGAATTCCATTTTCACTTTGAAGTGTTACAACCACATCATCGTTAATATAATTTGAAACCATAGTTGGAAGTCCAATTCCTAGATTCACAACATCTCCATTAGAAACCTCTTGTGCCGCTCTACGTGCAATGATCTCTTTTGCGTTCATTTCGCTTCCTCCTATTCTTCCTCTAAAATATAATCAACAAAAATACCTGGTGTCATAACATGGTTTGGATTAATTTCACCTGTTGGCACAATCTTTTCTGCCACAGCAATTACCGTATCTGCTGCCTGTGCCATCAGCGGATTGAAATTCTTTGTGGTTCCATCGTAATAAATATTTCCTGCTTCATCTACAAATGTTCCACGAATCAAAGCTACATCTGCTTTTAATGGCTTTTCCAGCAAATATTCTTTTCCATCTATAACAATTACGTTTTTCCCCTTTGCTACCTCTGTGCCGACTCCCGTTGGAGTTAAAATCCCCCCGAGTCCAACACCACCTGCTCTTACTTGTTCTGCAAGTGTCCCTTGAGGCACCAATGTTACATTTAATGTTCCTTCTGACATTTGACGTCCAGTCTCTGGATTCGTTCCAATGTGAGAAGCAATTAAATTCTTCACAAGTTTTGCACTGATAAGCTTTCCAATTCCAGTTTTCTCATTTAACCCAGAATCATTAGCAATGACTGTCAAGTCTTTATATCCTTTTTCCACAATTGCGTCCATTAAATGTTCAGGAGTCCCATTGGATAGAAATCCCCCAATCATCAAAACAGACTCATCGTGAATAAAGCTCATAGCGGTTTCAATATTTATTATCTTATCCATGGTTAATCTCCTTTGTTCTACATCTAGAATTATTCAACTTCAAAATAATCCCCATCATCTATTGTGCGTGCACTGTCTTTTTCATAAGTTCCCATTTCTCCACACTCTGGACACTGTCCGAATTCGTCACCGAATTCTACCATCAGGTCACTGGCATATTTGAATTTCTTTCCACACTTTGGACAGTGGTAGTAAAAATATAATGCACCCCAGCTCATTGTTTTCTCCTTCTTATTTCATTCCAAGGATTTCGCGAGCATCACTTGGAGTTGCTACTTGATTTCCGTATTCTTCAATCACACGCTTTGCACGCTCTACAAACTGTGCATTGCTTTGTGCTAATTGTCCCTTTGCATACATTACGTTATCTTCCATTCCAACACGAATGTTTCCACCAAGAGCAACTGCTCCATATAACATTTCCATTGCACTGTGTCCCACACCGAAACATGACCATGTAGATCCTGGACATAACTGCTCCATTGTTTCCTTCATAAATACTAAGTTCTTTAGTGTTCCTGGAATTCCATTGGCACATCCCATACAAAATTGGAAATGAAGTGGTGCTTTTAATACACCTTTCTTTAGATAATATGCTGCATTTGCAATCATACCAGGATCAAAAGCTTCGATTTCTGGCTTTGTTCCTGTTTCTTGAAATAGTTTTCCACAGTTCTCAAGGAATGTTGGAGAGTTTATAAACAATCCACTATTTAACCAGTTCATAGATCCACAGTCATAAGATGCCATCTCTGGTTTTAACTCTTTGACATGTGCCACTCTTGCTTCATCATCTGCTAAGATATCTCCTGATGTTGTTAAATTCAAAATAATATCACAATCTGGATATCTTGAATGAATCAATTCAACTGTTTCACGAAATTTATCCTTATCCATAGCACCATTTCCGTCATCATCTCTCATATGAAGATGTGCAATGGCTGCTCCTGCTTTCCAGCATGCATATACATCATCTGCGATTTCAGATGGAGTCATTGGAACATTAGGATTATTTTCTTTTTTAGGCCATGCTCCTGTGACTGCTGCCGTAATAATTGTCTTTTTCATTGTATCCTCCTATATCATCTTATCTAAAGCTTCTTCCACCAAAGTCTCTTCTTCTACTTGGTGATCTTTATTGTATTTGTATTCATCAATAAATGTGATGCAAACTGATACAATCACTGCCGCTGCTGCAAAAATAAGATATGCATAATTTAAATTTCCAATTACATTTGTTACAATACCGTTGATAACGAAACACCATGCCGTTACAAATCCTTGAATTGGGAAAATAACTGAATTTACTTTGTCAAATCCTTGTCTTCCAAAAATAGATGTTGGAAGAGATGTTGTAAAGTTTGCACTTCCTCCAATTCCAAAACCAATCATGAAAATAGAAATATAGAATAATAATCCTACTTTTCCTCCTGATAAAACATTGATAATCAATGCTGCTGCATACCAGAATCCAAATCCCTGCATAGTTCTCTTCGTTCCAATTTTATGATCAATAATTCCAATCAACCATGAACCAAAAACCCCTAACAATGCAACCACTGTCATAAGTGTCAATGCTGCTGCCTGGCTCATACCAAAATCTCTAATATTTCTTGTAACCAACTGCTGCATAACTCCTACAGAACAGATTTGGAACATTCCAGTAAAGATTGCTGCAAGCCATAATTCTTTTACTTTTAACAACTTTCCTGTGGTCCAGTCAGATTTTTCTTCTGCAGTAAAATATTCATGTTTGTATGTCTCATCTGAGACATTATCTGGATTTAATCCTCTTTCTTCTGGTGTATTTCTCATGAAAATTCCACCAACAACTCCAAGAATAATGGTTGCCACTCCAATTGGAATAGAACCTTTCCCGATTCCTCCAAATGCTGCTACAAGTCCAGTTAAAATAGCTACATAGAATGCAGATGCGAAGTTGTGACCCATTGTGGTATAACCCATAACAATTCCCTTTTTCTTAGGGAACCAGTTAGCTACTAAAGTTCCTCCAGCAATATATCCTGCTGACATCATTCCTGTTGCACAGAAAATCATGGCAATCATATATCCTGTTACTGTTGTAGCATTACTACATGCAATATAGGAAACTCCTGCAATAATGGTAAAAATAGAAGAGGTAGCACGTGCTCCAATCTTCTTATTGATTTGGCCTACGATAATGAAACCAACGACTGCAATCATTCCTGCATATCCATTTGTTTGAATGATCGTTCCTGGTGTGACTCCAATATTAGCTGCCGCTGCTGGCGCCAATACGTTTGTACCATCATTTATCATTCCTACATAGAAGAAAAACATTAATAGGCAGTAAATGATAGTTCCCCATCCAGCTGCTCCAAAATTGACAACTGAATTCTTTTCCTTATTCATATCTTTGTACCCTTTCTTATCAAATAAAGGCTGCCACGAAAAGGGCAGCCTCTCGTTATGTGTAACAATTGTTATTTATATGACTAGCGTGTTTCGCATCCAGTTCCACCGTAAAGGTAAGTTCTTGTTGGAACATCGTTTAAATCTTCTTCATCAATTTCTGCAACGCAGCGAGCCATTGATCCATCTCCCATGTACCAGCGAAGAGGGAAACAGTTAAATCTAAAACGTTTTCCAGATACTTTATCTAAGTCTCCACCAAGATTTTCAACACCAACAATACCATGTCCTAACAGTTGCTTATGGCATGGTTCCCATGTTCCCCAGCATCCGATTTCTTCTAAATCTCCGAATTTCTTATCATAAGCTTCTTGTCCATGAATTCTGATATATTCTTCCTTATCAAATTCAGCATAAGCCTCTTCTCCGAATTTTTCTTTGTATTCTTCAGTAATAGGTTTTCCTGATGCTCCTAATAAATTCATACGAGTCATTCCATTGTTACCCATTGCAGTATGTAGTGGATGATCTAATGCTTGAGAATCCATAGCTACACATTTTACTTTATTTTTTACAAACCATTTTCCTGCCTCTACACCAGTTCCGCAAGAATAGTGATAGTAATCTTTAGAATCATCAAACTTACGATGCATTCCTGTGTTAAGACACACAACCATTCCTTCTAATTCTTCTGGTTTGATTCCGAATTTTTCACATGCAGCATCTAAATGCTTATCTGTGATTAATCCCCAAGGTTCAATATCAATTTCCAAACAAACTGCATCACCTGTATATGCATCTACTGGCATTTCATGAGTGTATCTAGCTCTTTTTCCATCAAATTCTTTTTCCATTACGTGACGTGGTGCATCACAATGTGTTCCTGTATGCATTGTGCATCCAACATATTGTGTTAAAACTCCACCTTTTGCTAAACCATGTTTGCTATCTACCACTGGTTTGTCAAAATAAGGCCATCTTGGAATCTCCGCGCTAAATGGATGTGTTAAATCTACAAATACTGTTTTTCCCATAGTTTTTTTCCTCCTAAACTATTTACCATAAATCATTTTTATCAAATACTCATTTAAATTATCTTTTGATGCCTGAATCTCTTCTTTGGTATACTCCATAAATCCTTTTCCAGTTTTAAAACCAAGGTCTCCCTTGTCTTTTAAATCAGTTAAAACTGGGGATGGTCTTTTAGAATCCTCTAAATAATTCAGTACATAATCGTGAATGTTATAGGTAAGATCAGTTCCTACCATATCTGCATTCTCAATTGGTCCTAATTGTGGCAGACGAAGCCCAAAACTATATTTGACTGCTTCATCTACTGTTTTTGCATCTGCAATTCCATGCTCTACAATGGAAATTGCTTCTCTCCAAAGTGCATGCTGCATACGGTTTGCAATAAATCCTGGAACATCTTTTTTACATAATACCGCTTTCTTTCCTGCTCGATTTAAGAAATCAATTACTTTTTGTGCAACTTCAAATGAAGTTCCATCAGCAATTACAACTTCTACAAGAGGAATCAAATATGCTGGATTCCAAAAATGTGTTCCTACAAATCTTGCTTTTGTTTTCATTTTTTCAGAAATCTGAGTTGGACTCATGACTGATGTATTTGTTGCTAGAATTGCGTGTTCTTTGCATGTTTCTTCTAATTGTTTGAAAATGCTCTGCTTTAATTCTAAGTTTTCAAATACACATTCAAATACCAAGTCTGCTTCTCCTGCTGCTTCTTTTAAATCAGTAGAAAAGTGAATTCTTGACATTCTCTCGTCAATCTCTTCTTTGGAAAACACTCCTTTTGCACCAAGTTGATTGAAGCTCTTTTCAATGTCTGGATAAATATCTACTTCCTGCACATCGTAAAGACAAACTTCCACTTCCTCAATGTTTGTACAAACTTGAGCGATTCCTTTTCCCATCATTCCTGCACCAATTACGGCGACTTTTTTGATTGTCATGTGTCACTTCCTCCAATTCTAATTTGCCCAGTATCCACCTTCAGTAGCTACGTTGGCACCTGTCATAAAATCACTTGCTGAAGAAGCTAAGAAGATACATGGTCCTACGAAATCTTCTGGTTCTCCAAGTCGTCCAACTGGAAGACGTTTCAAGAAGTTCTTATATACTTCACTCTCTGGATCAAACATCCATTCTGTTAAGTCTGATCTAAATACAGTTGGGTTAATTGTATTTACGTTAATTCCATATTTTGCAGTCCATTCACATGCTAATGATTGAGCCATTAAATCAATTCCACCCTTTGCAGTACAGTAACCTGTGTAGTTTGCCATACCCATTTTTGATCTTGCAGAAGATACTAAGATGACTTTTCCACCTTTTCCTTGTTCAATCATTTGCTTTCCTACATATTTACAGAATAACCATGTTCCTTGAACATCAGAATCCATGATTGTTTTCCACATAGATAAATCTTGTTCCACAATTGGTTGTGGATTGTTATATCCTGCTGAAGTAACTAATACGTTGATTTCTCCAAATTTAGAAACTGTATCATTAACTACTTTGATTACATCGTTTTCAATTGCTGGATCACCAGTTGAGAATGAACACTCAATTCCCTCAGCTTCTAATTCATCACATAAGGCTTTACATGTTTCTTCTTTTCTACCAGTTACCATAATCTTCATTCCTGCATGTCCATATCCAAGACAAACAGCTTTTCCTAAAGCTCCTGTAGCTCCTGTAACAATTGCAACTTTTCCTTTAACATCAAACATATTATTTACGAAATCTTTATTGATCATTTTAATACTCCTTTATCTTTGTATTACGCTTCTGGATAGTTGATAATAACTAACATCTTTGCAACTTCATTTGTTTTATTATCTAAGTAACGTCCTTCGTTTGGTGGGAAAGAAATAGATTCTCCTGCATGGATTACATATTCTTTTCCTGCATCATCTTTCACTGTCATTGCACCTTCTAATACGTAATAAACTTTTTCCAATGGATTATCATTATATGCATATTCTGCACCTCCACCTGGTAAGAATGTTGACAATCCAATCCAGAACTTTTCAGCTCCTGTTTCTTCTTTTCCATGGATTCTCATTGCTGTCATACCAAAATGTCCTGGTGCTTCATAAGTCTTTAATTCTTCTAACGTTCTCTTTACCATTTGAAACCTCCTTATGGTTCTAAATTAATTGTAATGATATTTTTTTCACAAATTTCATCGGAGTACACACGTGTTTACTATTTCTTCGATGAATTCATAGTAACATTGTATTAATTTCTATACAATACTTACAATTTTGTTACCCAGTAACCCTTTGGTTACTACTTACCAAAGAGTAATCTGGGTAAATTTGGTATATTTACTGCATTTTTTGCTTTTTTTATTTGTTATTTTTTTACCAGTCTGCACAAAAAAACTTGTATAATATTGATAAAAAATGTATAATTGGATTTGCCGCACTCATAAAAATATTGTTTTTTATGATTATATTCACATTAATAAGGAGCTTACTATGGAACAAATTGGAACAAACCCTTATCATTTTGTGTCAGCATGCATCAAAGGGAAGTGGAAGATGACACTACTTCATGAGATACATTTCAAAGGTTCAATTCGATTTAATCAGACATTGAATCATTTTCCCATTAGTGAGAAGGTGCTAAGCCAGCAATTAAGAGAATTAATTGCAGATGGGTTGATTGAACGAATTCAATACAACACCATTCCATTAAAGGTAGAATATAAATTAACGTCATTGGGCGAGGACTTGATTCCTGCTCTGGATATTCTATATATCTGGGCCATGCGACGCATGGATGATTTAGATGTTGAGATTGACCCTAACTGTTTTGATGTACACACAGACAGAAAGTACACAGATCAATTAGAAGATATTCTGAATGCCTACAAGCGACAGAAAGAAATTCTTGAATTTGAAAATACTAAAAATGAATAAGAAAGAAAGCACATACAATTGAGTTATGGATTGTATGTGCTTTTCTTTTTCTTCCCTTACCATCTGGTTACCTACTTACCAAATTGTATGTATTGTAATACTCCGTCCTTTTGTTAAACTAAGTATAGTAAATATGATTGAATATGAAAGGAAAGGATATTAAAACTATGATGACTTCAGATTATCTTACTTCTGTGGAAACGGCACTTTCCTACTCGAAGTATTTTTTCCGGGATTCTTTCCCCCCTACGGATCGTCAGGCTCTTGCCTTGGACAATCCATTAAATGAATCAGACATGTTGTCTATTGAAAACCGTAACAAACTTTTAGATTCTACTCCTGTAATTGGAGACACTGGTTATGGAATTTTCAAAGACGGTACTGGCTATGTTGCCAATGTAACTTCCATGCCAAATGTAACCCCTGAGATGTTTTACTGGTGGTTTGCATGGCATCCATTGGAAGATTTAAGATATAAAATATGGTTCCCAGAGGCTCATTTTTACGCTCGTACAATGAATCGGGAACAAGCATTGGATGAAACCTTATCTATGCGACATAGAATTTGGGATACGACACACCTAATTTGTGAAAATGTCGTAACTGGAGCCGAGGATATTGTTTTAGATTTCCTATCTCCAGATCGAATGGGATTTGATGAATCACTGCTTGATGAACATACTACTGCCATGGTATGTGCCAACGGTCATCCAAAATTCCCTGGACAAGGTTTAAATTGTGTCATGGCTCATGTACTCAGAAAAGGAAATAATGGTTACGAACTAAGAAGCCAGTTTTGGATTGGCTACCAGATTGTAAACAGAAACCTTTGTAGAGTAATTCCAGAAGATGTTTCAATTCCTCTGGAAGGGGCTAAGGCTCTTTTTTCTCATTGTTGTGAAGAGTTTTCTAATCTATCCAGATTTTTACCTTCACTTTATGAAGAAGAAAGTCCAAAGCCTTTCTTACCATAAACTCTCCTTAAAAAAAGAAGCCCTTAGACAGTTCATTTGTCTAAGGGCTTCTTAATTCTATATTTACGAAACAAGACTTTTTCTCCATACATTTGTCTTCGTATAAATCCAACCAATAGGAATTGATGATGCTGGTGCAATCATACATCCCAGATAAACTCCTTGAAGTCCCCAATATTGATTGAAAATAATAACCAAAATTACTCTCACTAAAATACAATTTACAAAGGAACTTCCCATAACCATCCAGGTATGTCCTGCTCCCGTCATCAGTGAATGATAAATCAAAAAAGATGCATAGAATAATTGACCTATAATCTCAATTCTTAGATTTAATACTGCATTTTCTATGACAGCTGGATTTGTTGTAAAACATCCTGCAAGAATTGGTGCTGCTAATTCTACAATTACGATAATTAATACTGCCATCCCTATGGTAATCTTCATGGCTTCATACATAATCTCTTTTCCTCGGTCAAACATTTTTGCACCTAATGCCTGTGCAATCATCGTTGATGCAGCTCCTGACATTGCAGAAATAAAAAGCTGGCAGAAGTCTTTAATTTTAATACTAATTCCATTTCCAGCGGATACATCCAATCCATATGCATTAATAAAATATGTTACAACTAGCCACGATATACTGGCAATGGTCCATTGAAGAGCGCAGGGAATTCCAAGCTTAAATATTTTTTGGATTTTCTCTAATTTTACCTTCATAAACTCTAGTTGTACACCAAAGTATTCTTTATTTTTTAAAATGTACATTATGGCAACAATAAAAGAAATTGCTTGTGCAATAATCGTTGCCAAAGCCGTACCCGCAACGCCCATCTTTAAGAAAATTACAAAGACAACATCTAATACAATATTAATTACCGTTGATATTCCAATACAGATAAATGGCATTCTTGAATTTCCCACGGCTCGCATAATTGCACTACATCCATTGTATAACAAAATGGTTACATATCCTATGGCACATATTTTCAAGTAGATAACCGCTTCCTGTCTTGACGGTGCATTGAGAAGGGTCATAAGTGTTGGTGCCATAACAAATAATGCAATCGATGCAATTACACCAAGAATCAAACATAATATAAGCAAATTTCCAGTTGCCTCTTTCCGTTCTCTCTCTTTTTTCGCACCAAAATACTGTCCAATTAGGATATTTCCTCCAAGAGTCAATCCAATGGCTATCTGAGTTGCCATATTCATTACTTGGCTGGAATTATTGATTGCAGAAACTCCTCTGCTTCCTAAAAATCGCCCTGCTATCAGCATATCTACAATACTATAGACTCCTTGGAGCAAACTACTGGCCACAATGGGCAAGGCATATTGAATTAATTTTCCTCGTACATTTCCTTTATTCAAATCATGTTTTTCTTTTGTCACATTCTCATCTCCTCTGTCTTCAAACAATGCCTAAAGTATAGCAGATACATTTTATAAAAAATAGCACTTACTTTTTGGTAACTATATAACACTTTTTTGTAGAGCCTTTTGATAGCAGCAAGAAAAAATCCTTCAGGAAAAACCTCTCCTGAAGGATTCTATCTGTTTTCTATCAATTCATATCTATAAATCTGTAATTAAGACATCTCCACGAACTGCATTCCAATCAGCTTTAAAGTCGGCTGTTGCTTTTGCAACTGCTGCCATATTAAATGCTCCACTTAACATGGTTGGCTGAACTGTTGCTGTTTGAGCCCCAGCTAAAAATGCTTTATTCACTTGTTGAATGTTCTTAAAACTTGCTGCTAAAATCTTGCAGTCTGCATTATTTTCTTCAATCATTTCACGGAATGCACTAATTGCATCTTCAAAATCAACATCAAGATTTTCCATACGGTTACAGTATGGTGCAAGGAAATCAGCTCCTGCCATAATTGCCATAAATCCTTGAATCTTTGTATAAATAGCAGTTGCAGTAACTCCGATTCCTTCTGCCTTTAATGCCATCATAGCTTTCACACCTTCTTCAGATGTTGGAATCTTTACAAATACATTCTTATCTATATTCTTTACAATTGCTCTTGCTTCTTCAATCATTCCTTCTGCATCTTCAGAAATAACTTGAACGTGCAAAGAACGTTCCATTCCAATAATGCTGCGGATTTCTTTTAAAACACCAAAGAAGTCAACATCTCCTTCTGATTTTAAAATACTTGGGTTACTTGTGATTCCTGTAATTGGGTAGTATTGCATGTACTTCTTAATGTCTTCGATATTGGCTGTGTCAAATAATAATTCCATAGTAGTTCCTCCTAAATTAAACTAACGTTACATTGATTCCTTTATTTTTTAAAAATGTTACTTCCTCTGGATGAATTCCCTCGTCAGTAATCACTTCATGTACATCTTCAAATTTCAAAAATGAAATAGCTCCTGAATGCCCATACTTCTCGGATTCCCCAAGAACATATACGTGATTGGATACTTGAATCATCTTTTCTAACGTATCGGCTCTAAGAAGATCATTCCCTGTAAATCCAACTTCTCTAGAATATCCATCAATCCCCAAGAATACTTTATCAAACTTAAATTCCGATAAACACGCTTTCGTCATAGGTCCAACCATAGCCTGCCGACGCTTCTGATAATTCCCGCCTAACAAAATAATATTCGCTCCAAGCTCATCTTTAATAAAACCAGCAACATGAGCTGAATTGGTCACAATGGTAATATTGTGATGTGTTCTAACGGCTTCCTCTGCAAAAATCGCACATGTAGAACCCGCTTCTACTAAAATGGTTTCCCCATCTGCCACTTGCTTTGCTGCCGCTCTGGCAATTCTTTCTTTCACTTCATAATGAAATGCCATTCGATAATTGATATCGTCAGGATCATTGAGCAAGGCATAACCTCGTTCTCTTTTTAGAATTCCCTTCTCTGACAAGAAATCTAAATCCTTACGAATGGTGACCTTAGATATATTAAAATGCTCTGCAAGTACACTGACTTCTACTTTCCCAACGGTACTAACATAATCAACAATTGCTGCCTGTCTATCTTTCATCTGACCACCCCTTCCTCTTATCTTGTTTAAACTATATCATAGTATTTCTTAACTGTCAACATTTACTTTCGTACGAAAGTAAAAATATTTTTTATCAAAAAAAAGAGTAGATGATTTTACTCTTCTACTCTTACTCTTACATTAATCTTCTAAATAGGAAACGATTACATTGGCCCCACGCTCTAGTCCTGTTCTTCCTGTGTTAATGATTAATTCATAATTACTTGGATGTCCCCATTTCATCTTCGTATAATAATTGTGATAGGACGATCTTTCATTATCTACTTTTTTCATTTCTTTCATTGCCTGTTTTTCTGTAAATCCTTCAGTAGCAACTAAACGTTTCACTCGCTCTTCGGTGGATGAATGAATAAAAAATGTATGACAGCCTGGATATTTTTGAAGAATAACATCTGCACATCGTCCAACAAAAATACAAGAACCTTCTTTCTCAGCAATTTTTTGGATTACTCTGGATTGTACCTCAAATAATCTCTTAGGTGTCATAATTTGATTCTTATCAACGTCCCCCATGTATCCATGTCCTGCTGGAATTCCGAAAATGTAGCTGTAATTATCTGCACCTTCTTTTTCCTCAACAAATTTTTCTGATACATTTGCCTCTTTTGCAACGTGGCTTATAATTTCTTTATCGTACATTGGTATTCCAAGTTTCTCGGAAAGTAATTTCCCAATCTCATGTCCACCACTTCCGTATTCTCTTGAAATGCATATCAATGTGTTTGGTCTCATCTCACCCACATCCTTTCTGCTTATTTGCAACGATTATCTAATAGATAAGATCCATTTGTCTTCTTCCCAATTTTCTGTATTTTTACGTAGTAGGTTCCAACCCCTTGTTTCGGGCTAAACTTAAAAGTTCCATACTCAGAAGCACCATTTATTACTTTTGTTTTTAATGGCTTTTTAATTCCCTTTTTATAAACAGAAACTTTAATCTTTCCAACCGATGTGTCTGGATCCACTTCTATATATTGCTTCTTTTTACGAATTGTTGTTCGCTTGATTTTATACCATCTTGCTTTTTGTTCTGACGCTGTAAATATGTCAGCTTTCTCATCTCCATTTTCAACGTATTGTGCTTTTTTTCGTGTTGTGGCATAACGTTTCTTTCTACTTATTTTCTCCCCTGCCATCATATATACACCATCTTTTGGCATTTTACTTACAAAACGATAGGTTCCAGCATTTAATCCATATGAGAATATGGTTATGTATTCACTTGCGGTCTTCTTAGTCTTTGTTGCCTTATGGTCAATATTTTCCCAACTTCCTTTTACATACTTCTGAACAGAAAAACTTCCCAAAATTTGTTCTGTTGTCACAGGTGCTAACATAATATTAAGTTCACTTCTTTTTGACGCTTTGAAGCTTCGATATTCTGTTGTTCCAGTTCCAGTTTGAATCTCCGTACATTCATTTGACAACGTTGTGCTGTGATCCTTAAATACAATTGCACTCAATGCTAAAAGCTCCACCTTCTTTGGAAGTTCAAAATAATAAACATCACCTTTTTTTACATTTATCTGAAGCATAGAATCTTCCATAATTCCAAGTCTCTTTTTATTTTTATCATATACTGTTAATATTGTGGTTTCCTTATCAGAAGATGCAGCAGAAACCATTAAAGTACCAGGATCTTGCACTGTCATCTTTACTAATCCTTGTGGAACTTTTTTTGAATAATTGCTATTATAATAATTATTCCCACCACAAAGCAGATACTCCATAATGGATTCCAAGTACGGAAACTGATATGCACCAATCTCCCCTTTGTTAAAGGCATCTGGCTCTGTTGCTTTGGTTTTTTTGTCTTTGCTTTCTTTTTTAATTCCTTTTTCATGGTTTGTTGTATCTGTTCTTGTGCAGGCTTTAACTCCTTCACTTTATTATTCTTTGCAAATACACTACTTGGAAAGCAAAGACTAAATCCTAGAACCAACGTAAGTAATAATGCTGTTTTTTTCTTTTTCATATTATAATCTCCTTCTCATTATTCCTCGCTGTCATAGTAAACTTTATAAGATCCATTCATCGCTTTTCCAAGCTTTGTTACCTTAATATAGTAAGTTCCTCTTGCTTTTGGCAAATTGTAATACCAAAAATCATCATCCCCTCCAGATAACTTTGCAGTTTTTACTGGTTTCTTTTTTCCTTTTTTATATATTTGTACTTTTAATTTTCCTGAGTTCATATCTCCAGACAAATATATCACATCATCTTTTTTCGTGTTTGTTTTCTTTATTTTATACCATCTAGAAGCCTTTTCATTGGCAAGATATACATTCCTTCTTTCATCTCCCTTTGAGATGTTCTGAGCTTTTGATTTTTTGACTGCATATTTTTTTCGACAAGTTTTTCTTTCATAATCCAATATATAAACTGTATCCTTAGGCACTGTAATCACAAAACGGTAACTTCCCTTTCCTAACGCCGCATAAGCACCTATATCATTTGTTATTGAAATTGTTTTCGTTACATACTTCCATGTTCCATGTTCATATTTTTGAATTCTTCCATATGACTTCTGTCCCTTTTTATATGTCTCAACTTGAAAACTAATGGAAGATCTCTTTGGAACTGTAAATGTTCGGTACTCCTTTTGTCCTGTACCTGTCTGCATTAAAGTTCTATCATTAGAAAGTTTCGTCTGATGATCTTCAAGTACAAATGATACTAAATAGATTCTTTGAACCTTTTTTGGAAGTTGAACATAAAATACATCTCCTGCTTTTACTCCCGATTTCGTCAGTTCATCTTCTTCATTGAAATTACCTATCTTTTGATTTTTACTGTCATAGATGGTCACTTTTTCATTTTCTGTCATCACTGTAAGATACAAAATCCCTGCACCTTTGGCTGTAATCTTCACTCTGCCATCGGGAACCTTCTTTGCATAGTTACTATTGTACAAATGAATTCCTCCACTCAACATTTGCACTGTCATCTCTTCCGCATTTTTGACCAGATCAGCACCAAATTCTTTCATGTTATAAACATCTGGCTCTGTTGCACGTGCTGCCTTTTTTATATCTTGCTGTAATGTAGATTCTTTTGCAAATATTACAGTTGAAGAAAATAAAACTGCAACCATAATAAAACTAATTCCTGATAAAATTTTTCTTATTTTCATCCCACGCCTCCTTGTATACATTTTTCTATTTCTTTATTATAACTTTTATCCCCCTTATAGTGTTATCTAAATTATTACTATTTTATTACTAATTTATGACTTTATATCTATTATCTTGAAGAGTAAACTCAAGACCTTTACTTACTGTCACTTTATGTTTTTTATCCACAAAAATTGCTTTTGCATTGTATTTTTTCAACAATTGCTGGCTCTTTTTTGGTCCTAATGCAAAACATGCTGTGGATAATCCATCACTTATAATTCCACTATCGCATACAATGGTACAGGATTTCACATCTGTGTCTACAGAATATCCTGTATTTTCATCTAAAATGTGAAAATACCGTTTTCCTGTTTTCTTATCTATGAAATACTTTTCATAATCTCCAGACGTAGAAATAAACTTTCCACCTTCTAATTTCAAACTTCCTAAAACTTCACCTTGCTCCCCAGATGGATTTTGAACACCTACATTCCAAGACTGTCCATCCTCTTTCTTACCATAAACGGCTACACTTCCCCCAAGTGCAACAATTCCTCCAGATATTGTTTTATCTTTTTTCATCATTTCATAAACTTTGTCAATTCCAATTCCTTTTCCAAAAGCTCCAAGATCAAATTTAACATTTTTCCCTGTTGTTATAGTTCCGTTTTTTTCAAATTTTACGTTTTTATAACACCCTGATATGTTGCCTTCTTTTAGCACTTTTTTAATAGTTTCTGCAGATGGTGCCACCGGATGTGCCGACTCAAAATCCCATGTCTGTGTCAACAATCCAATACTCCCATCCACTTTTCCACTAGCCTCCCTTGAAATCTCCATGGAAGTTTTAAGCCATGAAAGCAATGGTTCCTTCACTGTCACCTTATTTTTATTCTTTAACCCATTCAGCTTAGAAATTGCGGAATCTTTTACTCTCCATGAAATTTGCTTGTCTTCTATCTCCTTTACAACTTTGATTAGATTCTCTTCTTTTTCCTTTAACTTATCCTCAGTTACAGTTCCATATAAAGAAATATTAGTTACAGTTCCCATGGCAAAATCCGTATGACTGTAACTTTGAGTTGTTTCTTTTTTACATCCACTGAGCATAAGTATGCTAAGCATTGTCACACATATTAATCCTAATCTTCGTCTCATCTTAAATCTCCATTAAACGTTTTGGTATTTTGCTAATTAATATCGCCGCCAGCACACCAATTACAACTCCTGTAATGGTTCCTGATACTAATAATACTGGCAGATATAAATAAATCTTTGCGTTTTCCATAAGTAAAACGGCTATTGTCAACTGTCCCACATTGTGTCCGACTCCACCTGCCGCACTAATTCCAACTGGTGAAAATACCTTTGTTTTCTTTAATAATATCATAATGATTAAACTAAGAATTCCCCCAGCTAAACTATATACAATGGTCACAGGATTGCCAAATAATAACCCTGCTAAAACAATTCTAACTACAGATACAATCAATGCCTGTTTCCACGTTGTCAGCCAGATTAGTACCATAATGACTCCATTTGCAAGCCCTATTTTTATTCCCGGAATTCCTGTGGGAATGGGAATTAGAACTTCAATATATGAAACCACCAACGCAAGTGCCACAAACAGTCCATTGAGTGCTATTTTTTTTGTCATATTTCCTCCCTTTGGAACTAATTTGTCATTCCGTCAAGTTCATTATCCTTCGCATCTGACATAATCTCAATCACAACCTTATGAGGAAGACACACTATGGTTTCTCCATCTTTGCTGATTTTTTTGTGATTTTTACATATCTGATCTGGACAGTCTGCATCTATCATCTTCACATATCCATCTTTAATTCTCATTTTATTTTCTCCAGATTTTACTGGAATTGTGTATGTTTCATTTTTTGATAAAGAAGCTTCATGAACTGTCTTTCCATCTACTGTTACTTTAACTTGCTTTCCATCCCTTTGTGTTAAATGTATTACAAGCATACTAATGAATGCAATAATTAAAATTCCACCAACTAAAAATAAGTCTTTCTTCTTCATGAATCTTTATACCTGTATCTTTCCTAATACTTCCCCAATTGGGTCTGTAATGCATAAGTCTGCCTGCTTGTCTCTTGATGTTGCATCTCGATTCAATACAACTAAATTCTTTCCTCTAAAATAATCTATCATTCCTGCTGCCGGATACACTACAAGAGATGTTCCCCCAATGATTAACATATCTGCACCTGCAATTGCTTCTATCGCACCCTGCATCACAGCACCATCTAAACCTTCTTCATACAAAACTACATCTGGTTTAATAATGCCCCCACAATCTTCACAATATGGAATATCTTCTGTATTTACCACATAGTTTACATCATAAAATTTATGGCATTTTGTGCAGTAATTTCGATGTACACTTCCATGAAGTTCAAATACATTTTTACTTCCTGCTGCCTGATGAAGCCCATCAATATTCTGGGTTACAATGGCATCTAATTTTCCTGCTTTCTCTAGTTCCACTAATTTTAAATGTGCTTTGTTTGGTTTCGCTTCTAAAAAAATCATTTTATTCTTATAAAAATCAAAAAATTCTTTTGTGTGATCCCGATAAAAAGAGTGACTTACCATAACCTCCGGTGGATATTTATAAGTTTGATGATACAACCCATCTGTACTTCTAAAATCCGGAATATGACTCTCTGTAGAAACTCCTGCCCCTCCAAAAAACACAATATGCTTACTCTCATCTATCATTTGTTGCAACTGTTTTATCTTCTCCATAGTTCGTTCCTCCTAACTATTGTTATATTATAATTTATTCTTAAATATTTGTCATTCTAATTTTCTATATACAGTAATATACATGGTCAAAAAACTTGCCAGCCCACCTACTAAATTAGAGATTGGTTCCGCAAGAAAGACTCCCTTAACCCCAAGTCCAAACATTCCTGGCAATATCATCGTAAGTGGCACCACAATAATAATTTTTCTAAAAATAGAAAAAAAGGTTGCCTGCTTTGCCTTTCCTAGAGCAACAAAAGTTGCCTGTCCAGAAAATTGAAGAGACATAAAAACAAATCCAAAAAAATACATATGAAGTGCCGGAATCCCTGCACGAATTAGTGCTTCATTTCCATTAAAAATCCGAATAAAAAATTCTGGTGCTACCACCACAACAAGCCATGCCAAAGTCGTATAAATACAACATGCCATTGACATAAACCGTATACTTTTTTTCACCCTATCATATACCCTTGCCCCATAATTGTAGCCTAAAACTGGCTGTGCTCCATTGGAAATCCCCTGCACTGGCATGGTCAAAATATCACGAACAGAATTTAATACTGTCATAACCCCAATATACAAATCTCCACCATATTGTTGAAGTTTCATATTGCACACAATCTGCACTGCACTATTGGTGGCCGCAAGTGTAAATCCAGAAACTCCAACTGTAGAAATCTGTTTTGCCAACACTCTATTAAAATAAAATTCCTTTGGAGAAAGCCTTAGAATTGCCCTATTACTTTTCAAAAACAAAAGCACCCATATCATAGATAATCCCTGAGATATGACCGTAGCAAGTCCAGCTCCTTGAACACCCATACAAAATCCAAAAATTAAAATAGGATCCAGTATAATATTAGTGACTGCACCACACAAGACCGTACACATCCCCACTTTTCCAAATCCTTGAGCATTGATAAACTGATTCATTCCAAGACTAATCATCACAAAAACAGTCCCTATTAAGTAAATTTGAAGATAATCTCTTGCATAAGGAAATGTAACATCACTGGCTCCAAACAAATATAAGATAGGCTTCATAAACAAAAAACCTATCACTGTTAAAATAATTCCAGTCACTACTAAAAGAGTATAGGAACATTTCATAATATTCTTTGCACGTTCTTCATTCTTTGCACCTCGTGCAATAGAACAAAGGGGCGCTCCACCCATTCCAAATAAATTAGAAAACGCACTAATTAAAGTAATAATAGGAAATGTAAGACCAAGTCCTGTTAAAGCAACGGTTCCATCCACTGGAATTCTTGCAATATAAATACGATCCACAATGTTGTACAGAAGATTAATCATCTGTGCCAATGTCATAGGAAGTGCCATGCTCATAATGTTTCCAACAACACTTCCCTTTGTAAAATCATTTTTTCTATCTGCCATGTAATTCTAAATCCTTCCCATCTAAGGATGCCTCCACTAATTCCATCTTCTCATAGGTTAATTTCAGTGAAAAAAATGGTCGATTCTCTTGCATATATTTTAAGAAAAGATAATCTCCTTCCCACAAATTCAATTGATGCAACTTTGACTTCTTTACCCACTCAAGATTGCCCTCATTACAAGAAATCAACTCTCCTGAAAAATCATCAGAAGAATATAAACACATATATTCCACCACCCCATCATCCTGATCTGAAATAAAGGTTACAATTCCATGAAAATGAAAAGAATTAAGTGTAAGTCCTGTTTCCTCCCTGACCTCACGCATGAGACAGTCCTCTGGACTTTCCCCCTCTTCAAAATGTCCTCCTACACCAATCCATTTATCCTTATTAATATCATGCTCTTTCTTCACACGGTGTAGCATCAAATAACTATCATCCTTTTCAATATAACATAACGTTGTAAGTCCCATGATCATTCCTCTTCTTTGTATTGCTCGATTTTCCTTCTTGCCTCTTCTTCTGACAGTTGATATCTCTTTATTAGTTTTGTAACAATTCTTTCTACTGGAATATTTTCTTCTAAGTTATCTTCAATCAGATTCTTAATTCCCTGTTCGATTCCCTGTTCGATTCCCTGTTCAATCCCTTCATGCAAGTATTCATTTGCCAACTTTGCCAAGACTTTCTCTTCATCATATTCCGTTAAGATTGCGCTCATCACGTCCGCCCTCCTTCTTCTGAGAAACTCCTCTAAAATACCTTCTTCGATACACGTATTAATTGCGGTTTCAACCGCCTCTTCAAATTTCATTGCCTTCGCATATTCTCTCGTTTTACTCACAAAATATGAATATTCATTTAGAACTTTACATCGTGACATTAAATCTTGATTATGTCCATAATTAACATTAATAACATGCACAACTAATTCCAATGTAGGCATATCTTCTTTGTGTTCAAATGCATCCGAAAGCTTTAAGTATTCCTCTTCTTCCATATCTGTACTTCCATTATACAACACAACAAACTTTGGTGTAGGTATTTTTATTAATTTAGAACTATAAATATTGACATCCTTACTTTCTGCCCACTCCTTATAACTATCAGCTAGATACAAGAACCCCCGAAATGGCATATTAGGATTTTTCGTACTTTGATGTTCATAGAAATTCATAAAATTATTAATTAAAAATGAAATATCGTTGTGCATTCGCATATAAATTACATCGTCTAAAGTTGTAATTTCGATTTCATTTTCATCCTGATAGTTCGTATGATTCAGACCATTATACAACTCTAGTGCATACTTTTTTTCTGAAAATAAAATGCGGAATAATCTATCCTTGAACTTGCGATTAATTGTTACTTGATTTGTTTTTGACATGATTTTTCTCCTTTGATATATATTCAAGAAAGAAATATAATAATAGATGTGTTTTTAGAAATGAAAAACAGAGATGAAATCTTCCTTGTTCTAAGAAGTATCTCATCTCCGCTCTGATTTGTCAATATTTTACATTAATTAAATTTGTCTCATTAAATTAACCATCTCAATGGCTGATAATGCACAGTCATATCCTTTGTTTCCTGCTTTTGTACCAGCACGCTCAATGGCCTGTTGGATATTTTCTGTTGTAACTACTCCAAACATCACTGGAACATCAGTCTGCATAGAAACAGTTGCAATTCCCTTGGCAGCTTCGTTACAAACATAATCGTAGTGGCTTGTTGCTCCACGAATAACAGCTCCTAAGCAAATAACTGCATCATATTTTTTTGACTTTGCCATCTTTGATGCAACGGTTGGAATTTCAAATGCACCTGGAACCCATGCCAATTCAATATCTTCGTCTTTTACGTTATGACGCTTTAACCCATCTAATGCACCATCCACAAGTTTAGATACAATAAACTCATTAAATCTTGCTGCAACAATCCCAATCTTCATGTCCTTTGATACTAAATTTCCTTCTAAAATATTCATTTTATTTCTCCTTTATTTTAATAAATTATTTGTTATTTTACGTTTTCTAAATAGTGTCCCATTTTTTCTTTTTTTGTTTGCATATAAAAACTGTCGTATGGTGTCAACTGCATTTCAATGGGAACTCGCTCAACAATCTCTAAACCAAAGTCTTCTAACCCATCTATCTTTGTTTGATTATTCGTTAATAATCTTAATTGTTTTGCTCCAAGATCTCTCAAAATCTGCGCTCCAATAAAATATTCTCTTTCGTCTTCTTCAAACCCCAATGCAAGGTTTGCTTCTACTGTATCCATGCCTTGATCTTGAAGTGCATATGCCTTCAACTTATTAATTAATCCAATTCCTCTTCCTTCTTGTCTCATGTATAGGAAAATCCCTCTTCCCTCTGCCTCAATCTGCTCCATGGCACAAGCTAACTGATCTCCACAGTCGCAACGAAGAGAACCAAAGGTATCCCCAGTTAAACACTCAGAATGCACACGACAAAGCACTGGCTCATCTGTTGTCACGTCTCCTTTTACTAACGCTACATGATGTTCTCCATTTAATTTATTTACATATCCATAAGCTCTAAAATCTCCATGCTTCGTTGGCATTGGTGTTTCTACTTCACAGCTTACTAATACTTCATGCAATTTACGGTAACGCTGCAAATCTTTAATGGCAATCATTTTAAATCCAAATTCTTTGGCCAATTCTTTTAACTCTGTAGTACGCATCATAGTTCCATCTTCACGCATAATTTCACAGCAAAGTCCACATTCTTTTAATCCAGCAATTCGCATTAAATCAACTGTTGCTTCTGTATGCCCATTTCTTTCAAGCACTCCATTTTCCTTTGCAATCAATGGAAACATGTGTCCTGGTCGTCTCAAATCCTCTGGACGAATATCATCCTCCATACATTTTATTGCCGTAAGAGAACGCTCCACTGCTGAAATTCCAGTGGTTGTATCCACATGATCAATACTTTCTGTAAATGCAGTTTCATGATTGTCTGTATTTGTCTTTACCATTGGTGCAAGCCCAAGTTTTTCTCCCATAGCTGTACTCATTGGCATACAAATTAGCCCTTTTGCATAGGTTGCCATCAAGTTAATATTTTCTGTGGTTGCAAATTCTGCGGCACAGATAAAATCACCTTCATTTTCTCTGTCTTCATCATCAATAGTTACAATAATCTTCCCTGCCTTTAAATCTTCTACTGCTTCTTCAATGGTACTTAATTTCATTTTAATTTCCTCCTAAAATCCTGCGTTAAATAGCATTTCCTTTGTTAGTTTAGTATCCTTTGTTTCTGTTTGATTTCCTGTTACAAATTTCTCAATATATTTTCCTACCATGTCATTTTCCAGATTTACAATATCTCCAATCTGTTTATGCCCTAATACGGTTTCACTCAATGTATGTGGAATGACCGATACTTGCAAAAATCCTTGGGACAATCCTGCAATGGTAAGACTGATTCCATCAATAGTAATGGATCCTTTTTCCACACAATAGTGAAGAATCTTATCACTCGCTGAAATGGTAAACCATACGGCATTGTCATCTCGCTTAATGTTTGTAATCACTCCAGTATCATCTACATGACCAGCTACCATATGCCCGCCAAATCTTCCACCTGCAAGCATTGCTCTCTCTAGATTCACTGGATCTCCCGACTTTAAGTTACCAAGATTACTTCGATCAAATGTCTCGTTCATCACGTCTGCCTGAAACGTACTTTTATCAAACATCTTCACTGTCAGACACACCCCGTTGACCGCAATACTATCTCCAATATTCACATCTTCTAACACCTTCGTCGCCTTTACAATAATGACCGAAGACTGATTTTTACGCTTTACTGCGGAAATAGTTCCAAGTTCTTCTACGATTCCTGTAAACATTTATCTATCACCTTACTTTCCAATAAAATATCATTTCCAAACATCTGCACTTCTGGTGGCTCTAACTTTAACGCCTCATTAATTGCTCCGATTCCACTTCCTTCAATGGGTGTTTTGGCATCCTTTCCTCCAAATAATTTAGGAGCAATAAATGCATATACTTTTTGAACCAAATGCTCTTTTACTAAGGTTCCATTTACGATACCGCCACCCTCTACTAGAACACTGTCTATATTTTTCTTTCCCAGTTCCACAATGAGCTGTTCCATAGAAATATGTCCATTTTTTTCTGGCAAATGAATCACCTGACACCCTGCCTCTTTTAATTTATTTTCCTTTTCTATATCTGTATTTTTCAGTGTGGCAATCATCGTTGGAATCTCCTTTGCTGTCTTCACCAACTGAGACTCAATGGGTATTCTTAATTTGCTGTCACACACAATTCTTGTTGGATGATTTCCATTTTCAATTCTTGCAGTAAGCATTGGATTATCCGCAAGAACTGTCCCGATACCAACCATAATTCCTGCATATTCATGTCGCAGGTGCTGCACATACGCCCTGGCTTTTTCCCCTGTAATCCACTGGGATTCTCCATCTACCGTTGCAATCTTTCCGTCCATGGTCATGGCATACTTTAATGCTATATATGGCCTTTGATGTTTAATAAAATAAAAGAAAATGTCATTGAGCTTATCGCACTCTTCTTTGAGGCACTCAGTTTCAACTTCAATTCCATGTTCTCTTAGAATCTTAATTCCTCCACCATCTACTTTTGGATTTGGATCAAAAGAACCAATCACAACTTTCTTTAACTTATTTTCAATAATTGCCTGAGTACATGGTGGTGTTTTTCCATAATGGCAACATGGCTCCAATGTCACATAAATAGTTGCTCCTTCTGGACTTTCCTTACAGTTTGCCAAAGCATTTCTTTCGGCATGTAACTGTCCATAACGCTCATGATATCCTTCTCCTATGATACGACCATCCTTTACCACAACAGCTCCAACCAATGGATTGGGATTGGTCCACCCTCTTGCTTTTTTTGCAAGGAAAATGGCTCGTTTCATATATGTTTCCTTCAATCTGCTTCACCTCTAATTCTCTTTGTGATTCAACATCCTCATAAAAGAAAAAGACCCTGAATCTAATATCCAGAGTCTTATCATAATCTTTTTCGCTTTCACATAGTAGAGTGTTCTGCTTTCACTTTATAAAAACAAAAAACTCTGGAACTATAAAAATTCCAGAGCAAAATATCCACGTATGTTAATACACGTTCTTTATCTTCTTTCATCCAGACTGTACTGTCGGCTTCGGAGTTACACCGAATCATGCCTTGCGGCTCGTGGGCTATACCACCGGTTGGGATTTACACCCGACCCTGAAGATGTTATTTAATTTATGTAATTCATTATAACCTATTATAGGCTTATGTCAACCCTTATTTTAAGCCATTTCTTGTTCTTTCTATATACATGTATTTTGTTATTTTTATTGTAATTTAATATATGTATTGGTCAAAATTAGGTCATAAACAGGCTGTTTTTAGGGTATTTTTTGTACATTTAGGTCAAAATTAGTTCACAAGAATTAGTTCCTACTAACCTCTATAAAGCTAGTGTATCAGCCAGCTCAAGCTCTCTTCGGATTTGCTTTTTCTGAGCATGTACGTAAATCTGCATGGTTCTTTTGGGGTCAGAGTGTCCTAAAATGTACTGTAATGTTGCAGGTGTCATCCCTGATTCAGCTAATCTTGTGGCACTGGTATACCTTAAAATATGACAAGAAATGCTGTTCTCAAAAATATCATCTCGCTTTGTCTCATCCAAGATTGCATCCTTTGCCTTTTTCAATGCTCGATTTAGGTTTGAATTAAACATGTACCTACCCTTGTCAGAAATGAAACAAAAAATACTTTTTCCATCCACTTCAAACTTTGGATCTCGATAGGATGAAAACCATACCCTCTTTTGGGCAATCATAATCTCTCGCAAGGTATTGTTCATCGGAATCTGTCTGATCCCTGCCTTTGTTTTTGGTGGTAATAAATATAATTCCGTTTTTCCATCTGGTCGATATACAAGTTGATGATTGATATCAATGTAATTGTCTTTAAAATTCACATCATCCCAAGTAAGTCCAAGCAATTCTCCAATCCTCATAGCTGTTAATAATGCTACTTGAAAAATATGATAGTAACTTTCTGTTTTGGAATTGTCCCTAAGGTACTCCAGCAGCAATTTCTGCTCTTCTACCGTCAAGGCATCCTTTACCTCGCATTCGCACTGATATTCCTTCATACAACGATTTGAGGGGTTTCTAGGGATAATTCTATCGTCCACTGCTAAGTCTAATGCTGGATGTATAATCTTTTGAATTATGGCTATAGTTCCATTGGCTAACCCTTGATCTGACTTTTCTTTGTAATACATAAGAATATCTGATTTTTTAAGTTCTACCACTTTCTTTTTTCCAAGCACTGAATCCTTAATATACCGCTTATAATAACATTCATAATTGTTTGCAGTAGATTTAGCTAGATTATGCTTTACATCAAGATAAACACGACACACTTCGCTTACTGTAACATTACTGTCTCCAATAACTCCTTCTTGAAGTCTCCTTCGAATAATCTCTTCCTTTTCTCGCAGAGATAAACCATCTAGTGGACCAAGTTTCTTATCCGATTTGTTCAACCGATTAGAATAAACCTGTTCTATGTGATTTACCTTATAGATATAAGCTTTTTCTATAGCTTTAAAGTCATAATCCGTTCTTTGAGGGAAATTGTGACCCTTTGACTTACTAATTACATAATTATCTTTTTTAATATTATCTTCTTTCTTACTATATTCTGCCTGATTATCCGTTGACTGTTTTTCTTCCTCCGGTTGTTCCATCCATGGAGAATCATAAATAAAATAAAATCGTTGGTACATTTATTACTTGTATTTCTTATATACGCACCATAATAATATCATGTGCAGTTATCGCATGCCTTCCCAATTTGTCCCATGGGTTGTCTTTTGCAGATATTGGTTCTCTTTGCAAGATACGCATTTTGTAAACAGTTTATCTTTGATCACTTGTTTTCGTCATACATCTTGTTAGGGGGTGCCCCTAATACCCCTATAATCTTCATCAATATTGTTTTCAAATTTTCTTCAATTTCTCATATAAAATACAACTTCCGATAATCAGCACTATGAGAAGGTGGGGAAGGAAGTTAAATGCATTGAAGATGAAATACCATTTGAAATTCCAGAAAATTGGGAATGGGCACGTCTTAAGGATTTGACTTACAATCATGGACA
>JAQVEG010000039.1 GCA_028697725.1 Anaerostipes sp. | reverse complement strand
GCACTGGGATTCTAAAAGAAAAACTATTGAGCCAATCAGCAATGCAGAAGATATGCAAGGACGAAACGGTTGGAATAAAGACAATAGATCAGTTGTGCGAATTGTTGGACATGCAGCCAGGAAATATAATAAAGTATATTGAAAATAAACCAAAATAAGTTTATAAAACTATTGATAGTAAACCAAACATGGTTTCTAAAATATTTAGGGGTTAGAATATAAACCTTGGATATAGGAGAGGAGAACATATGGAAGATATGACAGAGAAAGAAGAGATGCAAGAATGGCGATGATATACGACTTAAGATTATTATTGTCTCAAGGGAATAAAACAGATTATAGTTTTTCTATTGTACATCATAAATTGCGAGTAATATAGAGTCCCTTAAGTATTGATATCCTTTGATATGCGCAGGAACTCCAATTTCATGGATCATGTTAGTAATAATGATTTCTAGTTGATTCTTTGTAATCACCTTGTGCTCTTTTGATTCGATAAATTTTCTATGCCGATTTTGTCGTATTTTGCTTTAATTCTTCTAATACACCAATTCCATCTAGCCGCGGCATAATAATATCCAAAAGAACAACATCGGGTTCCTTATCTTTAATCATTTCAAGGGTAGATTCTCCATTATTTTCAGATCCTACTACTTGAATTTCATCATCTGTTTCTAATAGTTGTTTAATTGCAGTTACCATTCTCTGATTGTCATCAGCAATTGCGACACTAATCTTGCTCATTTTATGTCCTCCACTTATGTTTTTTGTTTACATTTTTATTATATATTCTACAAGAGGCATCAAACAACTATTATCCTACGCAAGTTTATCCTAAAAATCCTATAAAAACATGGAATGACATATAAAAACATATAATTAGATTTTTATTGATTCTTTTCGAGCATTGTTTCCGCAAAACTCCATATCCTCTTGTTGGATCATTGACAAATACATGGGTTATTGCACCAATAAATTTACCATTTTGTAGAATTGGAGAACCACTCATGCCTTGTACAATACCATTTGTCAATTTTAGTAGTTCTGGATCCACAATTTTAACCTCGATGCCTTTTAAAACATCGTGATTGGATTGATCTATATTGGTAATCTCAATTTGATATACTTTACGTTCCCCACTTATATAAGAAACAATCTGTGCTTTTCCCTTTTTTACATCTTGCTTATATCCTATAGGGTAAGATTTTTGTGATTCCTTTTTTTGCAGCTACCCAAAAATTTCATAATTTGTGTTTTTAGAAATAACTCCTATAAAGTCTGCTTCTTTATCGTTTACTTTTAAAATATAATCATTTTTTCTAATTTTCCCTTCTGCTGGTTTATGATTCACTTGATCAATCCCTGTTACAGTATCTGTATCAAGAACTAAAATTCCATTTGTCTCTACATATACTCCAATCAATTTTCCACTTGGTATTACCTTTGTTTCTTTCACTACATTTACATTAATTTTTTTTAATGGAATTGCACCAAACAGCTTCGTGTTAATTTGATACTTTCTTACTAAATTTTTTGATATTGTAAATGGAATGTTATATAATTATGGAAAATGTTAATATTTGAAAAAGAAGTGAGGAGATTATGAAAAAGAAACATAGAAAAATATGGATTGGGATGAATGCTATAATGCTGTTTTTGTTAGTATTATCGGTGGTACTTATGATTGTTTTTCAAGAAAGATATAATCTGTCAATGCATGGGAATATTTTAGATTTGCCAAGAGTATCTTATTGGTGTAGTATTTTTGCTTGGGTTTTATATTTAGCAAGTAATCTAAGTGTAGAACATTTTCTTATGAAAATTGGGGTGTCATTTGTAGTAATGCTAATATTACAATTCTTAATCGTTGTTTATTGGGGAAGAATTAGGATTTATCCTAATGTAACAAATATTTATTTAAAGGAAACAAATCAAACGTTAATTGTTTGTGAATACGATACATTATTTGATACTTATGGATATATATTCGAGCCAATAGGCTGTGGGATTGTAAAAGAGAATACGACGTATTCATTAATTGGCAAGTACCCAACAATGTTTGAAACAGGTTACACAAAGAGGTGGAAGAATAATAAATTGGTAATAGAGATTCCCACACATAAAGGAAAGCAACCAATTATAATAAAAACAAATATAAAAAAATAAATTTGGAGAATGGTAAAAAATACAAATTTCCTCTTGACATATTTATTTTCATTTCATATAATAAATATAAATTTATCACATTAAAGTAATAAATCCTTTGAGCAAAAGTAAGTAGTTTATCATACAGTCTTACAGAGAGTTGCCGGTTGGTGCAAGGCAATGGATATGAGATATACGAATGGGTTTGTGAGGAGCACAGAGAAGTAGTTTAGTAACTGTCGCCGTATTTCCTACGTTACAGGAACGGAGTATAAAAGCGAAAGCGGAGTACTTTTAAGGAGAATTGTTTCAGTTCTTAAATTTGGGTGGCACCACGATATTATCGTCCCTATATCTAGCAGTAGATATAGGGATTTTTTTATTGTATAAATCCTAAAAGCGATCACATTATAAAGGAGCAGCATCATGTTGAAACCAACAGTAGAACAGGTAAATCATTTATTAAAGGATTATAAAACAGTTCCAGTTTTTTACGAAGTGCTAGGAGATGAATTCACACCAACTGGCATTTATCGTTCCATACAAGAAGAAGGAATTCCAAGTTTTATTTTAGAGAGTGTAGAGAATAAAGATCAGTGGGGAAGATATTCATTTATTGGATTAAATCCAAAATCTCAAATTAGAGTTTCAGGAAATGAAGTAAAGATAGATGAAAAGATTATTACAGTAGATAATCCTATTTCTTATTTGATAGAGCTAATCAAAGAATATGAATCTCCGGTCATAATGGATCGACCAAAGCTAACCGGTGGTTTAATTGGATATTTTGGGTACGATACAATTCGTTTTATGGAGAAGAGATTGACGAATATTCCAGAAGATGATTTGCATATGCCAGAGTGTCATTTGTGTAGATATGATGAGATTATTGCATTTGACCATTTATCAAATAAAGTTATTATTATTCAAAATATACACCGAGATGATAATTTAGAAGAAACTTATAAAGGGCTAGAACAAAGAGCCTTAGAGATTCTAAAATTAATAGAAAAAAGACCAGAGAAAAAAGAAAAGTCTATCTTAGGAACGCCAGAAGTATTGTCCAATGTAACCAAGGAAGAATATGAAAAGAATGTGGAGACGGCAAAAGAATATATCCGAAACGGAGACATTTTCCAAGTGGTATTATCTCAGAGATTTGAAGTAAGAACAGAGGTTGATCCCTTTGATGTATATCGATGTTTAAGAGCCAGCAACCCATCTCCTTATTTATATTATTTTGATTTTGTAGATTATCAGGTGGTAGGTGCTTCCCCAGAAATGTTAGTCAATGTAACCAACGGGGTTGTAACCACAAAACCAATTGCAGGGACAGTTCCAAGAGGAGAAACCAAAGAGGAAGATGATAAGTTAGTTCGCCAGCTTCAAAATGATCCAAAGGAACGGGCAGAACATACCATGTTAGTGGATTTGGGAAGAAATGATGTGGGAAGGGTTAGTAAGTTTGGAAGTGTGAAAGTTGAGAACTTTATGACCGTAGAAAAGTATTCCAAAGTAACTCATCTTGTAACAGATGTGCAAGGAAAATTAAGAGATGATAAAACCCCACTAGATGCACTGATGAGCGTACTTCCAGCAGGAACTTTATCAGGGGCTCCAAAGGTAAGAGCCATGGAGATTATTGATGAACTTGAGAATCGAAAGCGAGGAGTTTACGGAGGAACTGTAGGATATCTTGCATATGATGGAAATATTGATACTTGTATCGCAATTAGAACGGTTTTATTTAAAGACGGGGTTGGATATGTGCAGGCAGGTGCAGGAATCGTTGCAGATTCACAGCCAGAAAAGGAATTTGAAGAAACCAAGAACAAAGCACTGGCAGTTGTAAATGCAATCAAGGAGGCGGTGACATTATGATTTTACTAATAGACAATTACGACTCTTTCACATATAACGTATACCAATATGTTGGAGAATTATATGAAGATATTCAAGTAAGGCGAAATGACGAAATCACAATAGATGAGATGAAACAGATGGATTTAGATGCCATTATTGTTTCTCCAGGACCTGGATATCCAAAGGATGCAGGAATTTCAGAAGAGGTTATTCGTGAATTTACAGGAAAGGTTCCAATCTTAGGTATTTGTCTTGGACATCAGGCAATTGGAGATGTATTTGGCGGAAATATTATTCATGCGAAAAAGCAGATGCATGGAAAGATGAGTTCCGTATCAGTGGATACGACAGATCCATTATTTCAGGGCTTATTATCTATTATTCCAGTGGCAAGATATCACTCCTTAGTGGTAGATGGGGAAAGTCTTCCAGAGGAGTTAGAGGTATTAGGAACAGATGATGAAGGACAGATTATGGCATTAAGACATAAGAATGCTCCAACTTATGGAATTCAATTTCATCCAGAATCTATTTTAACAGATTGTGGAATGCATATATTAGAAAACTTTTTAGGAACAATTACAGGATTGACATTGAATCAAAGAAAGAAGGACGAGAACGTGGAACAGACAGCAAAGGATATTCTAAAACCATATTTAGCAAAAATCGTAGAAGGGGAACATTTAACAACAGAAGAATCATATAAAGCAATGAATGCAATTATGTCAGGAAATGCAACAGAAGCACAAATTGCAAGTTTCTTAACAGGACTTAGAATGAATGGAGAAACTGTAGATGAGATTACTGGATTTGCAAAGGTTATGAGAGCAAAAGCCACAGTTGTTTCAAATGAAACAGAAGCCATTGATATTGTGGGAACAGGTGGAGATCTTGCCAATAGTTTTAACATTTCAACTACATCTTCTTTTGTGATTGCAGGAACAGGGTGTAAAGTTGCAAAACATGGAAATCGAAGTGTATCATCCAAAAGTGGTGCAGCGGATGTGCTAGAAGCACTTGGAGCTAAGATTGGCTTATCAAGTGAAGAGAACAAAAAGTGTTTAGATGAAGTTGGAGTTGCATTTTTATTTGCACAGGTTCATCATGGTTCCATGAGATATGCAGGACCAGTCAGAGCCCAGTTAGGTGTTCGTTCTGTCTTTAATATTTTAGGACCATTGGCGAATCCAGCAATGACAAACTACATTGTATTAGGAGTCTATGAAGAAGCATTATTGATGCCTATGGCAAAAGTAATTCAAAACCTTGGGGTAAAAAAGGCGTTGATTGTATATGGAGATGATCAGTTAGATGAGATATCAATTTCAGCAACTACAAGTGTTTGCGAAGTAGATGGAAATGTATTAAAATCATATCAGATTTCGCCAAAAGAATTTGGAATGAAAATGGCATCTAAGAATGACATTGTAGGTGGAACAGCAGATGAGAATGCAGTTATTACCATGGACATTTTAAGTGGAAAAGAGCAGGGAGCAAAGAGAGATATTGTATTATTAAATGCTGGAAGTGCTATTTATACCCTTGGAAAAGCAAAGGACATAAAAGAAGGCGTTCAAATGGCGAAAGAATCCATTGATTCAGGAGCAGCCAAAAGGAAATTAGATGAATTTATTGCGTTTACCAACCAATATTAGGAGAGAACATGATTTTAGATGATATTGTAGAAAAGAGAAAAGAACAACTGAATCGAGAAAAAGAGAACTTTTCCTTAGAAGAAATCAAGGAGTTAGCTTTCAGTTCAACAAGAACTTCAATTTCTTTTAAAGATGCACTAAAAGCAGATGGATTATCAGTAATCGCGGAAGTTAAAAAAGCTTCCCCATCAAAAGGCGTGATTGCGGAAGATTTTAAACCAGTAGAAACAGCAAAAGCTTATGAAAATGCTGGAGCCAGTGCAATTTCTTGTTTAACAGAAGAACATTATTTTAAAGGTGGAAGCAAATACTTTGCAGATATTCGTTCTAAAGTGAATCTTCCAATGATTCGAAAAGATTTTATTTTTGATGAATATCAAATCTACGAAGCAAAAGTATTAGGTGCAGATGCTATTCTTTTAATTGCAGCTATTTTAGAGGAAGAGGAGTTAAAGAACTTTTACAATCTTGGAAAGAAACTTGGAATGGACTGTTTAGTGGAAGTTCATAATGAGGAAGAATTAAAGAAAGTAATTCCTTGTGGTTGCGAGATTATTGGAATTAATAATCGAAATTTAAAGACATTTGAGGTAGACTTAGAGACAACGAAAAAGTTAGCCAGTCTTATTCCATATGAGGCTGTTTTAGTTTCAGAAAGCGGAATGAAAACTCACGAAGACTTTGTTAGTGTGAGAAGTCAGGGGGCAGATGCCGTGTTAGTTGGTGAGACATTTATGAGAGCTGACAATATTGAGCATACCATGAAGGAGCTAAAAGAGAACCTATGAAAATAAAAATGTGTGGGCTTCAAAGGTTAATTGATATTGAGTATGCAAACATATGTGTGCCAGATTATGTTGGATTTATTTTTGCAGACAGTAGAAGAAAGGTAGAAGCAGATACAGCAAAAACCTTGATTGAAAATTTAAATAAAAATATACAAAGTGTTGGAGTATTTGTCAATGAACCTTTGGATACATTGAAAAGCATCATAGAAAAAACAGACATTGATATGATACAGCTTCATGGAGATGAATCGAGAGAATACATAGAAAAAGTAAAAAGTTTTACAAAAAAAGAGATATGGAAAGCGTTTCGAGTGCAAGATAAGAGACAGATTGAAGAAGCAAACCAATACAATGTAGATAAATATTTGTTTGATAGTTTTTCAAAAGAAGCGTATGGTGGAACAGGGAAAAGACTTAACCTTGAACTGTTTGATGGAGTAAAATTAGAAAAACCATTTTTTTTAGCAGGGGGATTTACTGTAGAACAAATCAATGAAGAGTTAAAGAAAACCAGAGCCTATGGAGTTGATATTTCAAGCGGAATTGAAACCCAGGGATGGAAAGATTTAAATAAAATGAAACAAGTCATGGAACAAATCAGGAGGATATCATGAACAAAGAAGGAAGATTTGGAGAATATGGAGGACAATATGTCCCTGAAATCGTAATGAATGCGGTCAATGAGTTAAATGATGCGTATAACAAATATAAAGATGACCCAGAATTTTTGGCTGAGTTACACAAGTATTATAGAGAGTATGCAAACAGACCATCTCTTCTTTACTATGCACAACATATGACAAAGGATTTAGGTGGAGCTAAGATTTATTTGAAAAGAGAAGATTTAAATCATACAGGAGCTCATAAAATCAACAATGTTCTTGGACAGATTTTGCTTGCAAAACGTATGGGAAAAAAGAGAATTATTGCGGAGACAGGAGCAGGGCAGCATGGAGTGGCAACGGCAACAGTAGCAGCACTTTTTAACATGGAATGTGTTGTTTATATGGGTGCAGAGGATGTGGAACGTCAGGCATTAAATGCATATCGTATGGAACTTCTTGGAACAAAAGTAGTTGCTGTAGAAAGTGGAACAAAAACTTTAAAAGATGCTATCAATGAGGCTATGAGAGACTGGGCTACTAATATTGAAACAACATTTTATTGTATTGGATCTGTTATGGGACCTCACCCTTATCCAACCATGGTTCGTGATTTCCAAAAGATTATTGGGGAAGAAACAAAGGCACAGATGAAGGAACAAGAAGGAAAACTTCCAGATTGTGTCGTTGCTTGTGTTGGAGGTGGTTCCAATGCCATGGGTGCTTTCTATGATTTTATTAAAGATGAAAGTGTACGACTTGTGGGAGCAGAGGCAGCAGGACGTGGAATTCATACCAAAGACCATGCAGCAACTTTAACTATGGGCAGCAGAGGTATTTTCCATGGTATGAAAAGTATTTTCCTTCAAAATGAAGAAGGGCAGATTGACCCTGTATATTCTATCTCTGCAGGACTTGATTATCCAGGGATTGGACCAGAACATGCATATTTAAATGAAATTAATCGTGCAGAATATGTGGATGTTACAGATGAAGAAGCAGTAGAAGCATTTGAATATTTAACTAAGATGGAAGGAATTATACCAGCCATTGAATCAGCTCATGCAGTTGCTGCAGTGAGAAAAATAGCACCAACTATGAAACCAGAGGAAACCATTGTAGTATGTCTATCTGGACGTGGAGACAAAGATGTATTTCAAGTTGCAAGATATAGAGGAGTAGAGTTAGATGAGCAAAGTTAGAGAAGCATTTGATAAAAGAATTAAGAATAAACAAAAAGCACTGGTAACATATATTGTATCTGGAGATTATGGATATGAAAAAACAAAAGAGAATATTCGTGCTATGGTAGAGGGTGGAAGTGATTTAATCGAAATTGGAGTTCCTTTCTCAGATCCAATTGCAGAGGGAGTTGTCATTCAGGAGGCCAGTCAGCAGTCTCTTTTACAGGGAACAACCTTAGTTGGTATCTTTGAGATGGTAAAGGAATTAAAGGAAGACATTGAAACACCTTTTGTGATGATGATGTATCTAAATACAATCTATCGTTTTGGAACAGAAAGATTTTTCTCTTTGTGTAATGAATGTGGAATTGATGGAGTGATTGTTCCAGATATGCCTTTTGAAGAAAAAGAGGAGATTCAGGGCATTGCAACAAAACACGGAGTTGACAATATTAGCTTAGTTACACCAACGTCTCATGATAGAATCGCAACCATTGCCAAAGAAGCAGAAGGTTTCTTGTACTGTGTATCTTCTATTGGAGTGACGGGAACAAGAAGCGAATTTGAAACAGATTTTAATGCATTTTTTGATGTGATTAAGAAAAATGCAAAAATTCCTTGTGCTGTGGGATTTGGAATCTCAGGACCAGAGCAGGCAAAGAAGATGAGTCAATACTGTGATGGGGTAATTGTAGGAAGTGCCATTGTTAAAATTATTAGAGAACATGGAGAAGAAAGTCCAAAATTAGTCAAAGAATTCGTTCAAAGCTTAAGAAATGCCATTGACGAAGCATAATATACAGAAAAAGAACTATGTATCGTAGTTCTTTTTTTTGTGTGGAAACATATATTGATAGATATAAAAGGAAGGGAGACGACAATTGAAAGAGGAAATTTATGAACTATTGCCCCCTAAGATAAAGTCATGTTTTTTAAATCAAAGAATATGCACAAAGGATTTACAGGAAATACGATTTCGATTGGGACAGCCAATTATTGTGAAATATAAAAATAAAGAATATTTTTTATCTAAATGTGGTGGGTTTTCAACAGATAATGAAAACTTATATGAATTGACACAAAAGGAAATGAGACAAGTGTTGGAATATATCAGCAATTACTCTTTGTATGCATATGAAGACCAGTTAAAACAAGGTTTTATTACTCTGAAAGGGGGACATCGTGTTGGAATTGCAGGAAAAGCTGTTCTAGACCATAAAGATATTAAGACAATTCAATATATTACATTTCTAAATATTAGAATTGCCCATGAAATAGAAGGGTGTGGAGATAGAGTTTTCCCCCTTTGCAGAAAAAATAATAAGTTATTATCTGTCTTGATTATTTCACCTCCAGGATGTGGGAAAACAACACTGCTTCGTGATCTTATTCGTCTTGGTTCTTCTTGTGGGCAAACCATTGGACTTGTGGATGAGCGAAGTGAGATTGCAGCTTGTTATCAAGGAGTGCCACAAAATAATATAGGAATTCGGACAGATGTTATGGACGGATGTCCAAAAGCACAAGGATTTCAAATGCTTGTTCGCAGTATGTCGCCAGATCTTGTAGCTGTGGATGAGATTGGAAAGAAAGAGGATGTAGATGCAATTGAATATGGACTGCATTGTGGATGTGGGGTACTTGCAACAGTTCATGGAAATTCCATGAAGACAATTCCTTATTATGATAGATTAAAAAACTTGTTTCAAAGGTTTATTTTTCTAGATGCCAAGAATCAGGTTGGACATGTATCAAAAATATTAGATGAAAAAGAGAATCAAATTTTATGTTGAAATTAATAGGATGTATTCTAGTGATTCTGACAGGGTGCCTCCTGGGATTTTACAAATCACTGCAAGAGAAAAGGAAACTGCAGCAAGGATATGATTTAAAAAGATTTTTATATTTGTTAGAAGGAGAAATCAGATATGGATTAACTCCTCTTCCAGATGCTTTTGAACATATTGCAGCAAAAACATCAAAAGAATTGAAACCATTTTTAATGGGGTTATCAAAGGCATTAAAAGAATACCAGTCAGAACGATTTTTTTATATTTGGCGAAAAAAAATAAAAGAAGATTTACAGCCTCTTATTATAGAAAAGAAATTCTTAGGTCCAATTATTTCATTAGGAGAGAGCATTGGATATTTAGACCAGCAAATGCAATTAAAAACTATAATGTTTTCTATGGAGCAGTTAGAAGACATTATGTATGATTTAAAAGATCAAGTAAGGAAAAATTGCAAAATGTATCAAATACTTGGAGCGGCATCTGGTATCTTAATTGTGATTTTTGTTCTATAGAAAAAGGAGGCTCATATGGATATTAGTATTATTTATCGAATTGCAGCTGTGGGGATTTTAGTTACAGTTTTAGTACAAGTGTTAAAACATTCTGGAAGAGAGGAGCAGGCTTTCTTAATTACTCTTGCAGGACTGATTCTTGTCTTAACATGGGTGATTCCTTATATATATGGTTTGTTTGAAAGTGTGCAGACACTATTTACGATTACATAGAAATGGGGAGATTGTATGATGAAAGCAGCCTTGTTTGGTCTTGTAGTTTGTTTGCTATCTCTTAATATGAAGACCATAAGAAATGAATATAGTTTTTTGATTATACTCATTGGAGGAATTGTATTATCTGGATTATTAATTCGTGAAATCAAAACAGTTATGGATGTGCTGCTAGAAATCCAGTCAAAATCCGGAGTGTCCAGTGAATTTATGAAAATACTATTTAAGCTAATTGGAATATCGTTTTTAGGTGATTTTGTATCAAATATATGTCTGGATGCAGGACAAAAAACCATTGCAAAGCAGGTGGAGATGCTTAGTAAATTGTCTATTTTAGTTGTAAGTTTACCCATACTAGAGTCTTTAATCCACATGATTGAAAAGTTAATGGAGTCCTAAATGAAATATAAAATTATAATATTGCTAATCTTTGCAGTTCTTTGCTCTACTCAGATTGTGTACGGACAAGAAAAAGAAGATATGGAGGATAATTTTAACACGATTTCAAAAGAACTAAAAAAGGGACGGTTAAGCCAAGTTGGAACCTATGTTATTGAAAAGGGAAAGGAAATTGTATCAGATAAGATTGCAACAAATAAAAAACTATTAAAACAGATCATTTTAGTTTGTATTATGGCCGCAATTTTCAAGAATTTTTCAGATGCATTTTTCGCAGACTCATCTAGTGATACCGCTTTTTACGTTACCTATATTGTGTTGATATCTTGTATGACAGGTTCCTTTTCCTACCTTAACACAATTGTTGATACGGCAATTACTACATTAAATGATTATATGAAAGGGTTTTTTAGTACCTATTGTCTTGCCATTGTATCAGTGAGTGGGGTCACTTCCTCGACAGCGATTTATGAACTATATCTTGGAATTATCTATGTGATTTCTTGTGGAATAAAGTATGGGTTATTGCCGGGGATTAAGGTGTTTTATCTTTGTAATATTGTAAATTATTTATCCAAAGATGATAAAATATCTAAACTTTGTGATGGGATTGAATGGCTTATTACAGGAAGTTTAAAGGTGTTCATTGGAGCTGTGCTTGGGATTCAAATGATTCAAGCTATGATTTTGCCACACATTGATGCATTGAAAAATGGAGTGGTATTAAAGGGAATTTCTATGATTCCAGGTGTTGGTGCAGGATCTCAGACAATTACAACTGCAATGATAGGTTCGGCAGTCATTATTAAAAATAGTGTTGGTGCCGCAGGAATTGTTTTAATTCTTCTTTTTTTATTAGAACCCATTCTTCAAATGGGAGTTGTTTTTCTTGCTTATTTTAGTACAAGTATTTTACTTCAGCCCATTTCAGACAAGAGAGTCATCGGTGTGTTAGAAGGAATGACAAGAAGTATCAAATTATTTTTTCGATTAATTTTATCTATTAGTATTTTGTTTATGATATCCATTGCGATTATCGCTTTTACAACCAATGTAACATATTATGCGGGGTAAATATGCAGTATATAAAATCTATTTTAGTTTTTTTAATGTTATCTTCTTTTGTAGAACAGATTGTTCCAAACAAAAGTTATCTGCCTTATTTAAAGATTATCATTGGCTGTATGCTTCTCATTATGATATTTCAGCCACTAAAACTTGACTCGGTAGATTCCATTGAAACCATATATGAAAAGATAAAAGAAAATGAGAATGACGAAAGTAACTTCTATAATAAGAGAAATCAGAATATAAATATATATCAGCAGGAGAAATATGATAAAAATTGAGGATGTAAAAAAGACATTAGAATCCATAGACATGAAAAAGATATCCATTATCTTTGTTTTAGGAATTGCTTTGATTGTATTGAGTTTTCCTACATCAAAGAAAAGTTCAACAACAAAATCTACATCTTCAACTGCGCAGACAAATACAACAGACAGCTATGGTAAAAAGCAGGAAAGTAAATTAAAGAAAGCACTTAGAAAGGTAGAAGGAGTTGGGAAAGTCGAAGTAATGATTACAATGAAGGCTTCAGAAGAATCAGTGGTTAATAAAGATTCTCCATATGAAGAAAGTACCAATGAAAAAGAAAAAACAATCAAGGAAAATGAAGAGACAATTCTAATTGAAGAAGACGGGAAGAAGGTTCCTTATGTAATAAAAACAGAAGAACCAGAAGTTGAAGGAGTTATTGTAGTTGCACAAGGAGGAGACAATGATATTGTAAAGCAGAATATTGTAGATGCAGTATCTGTCTTGTTTCATATTTCATCTTATAAAATAAAGGTATTAAAAATGGAGGATTCATAATGAAACATATTTTTCATAAGAATCAAATGATTATTGCAACTCTCGCGATTATGATTGCAGTGGCAGGCTATATCAATTATACTGGGCAGTATATTACACCTTCTACAAAGAAAGTGAGTAATACAGTTCAGTCAAAAGATCAGGCAAAAGATGAAATTAGTGATGTGGGGGAAGCGGTTCTTACAAATGCACAAGTAAGTAATTATGTTGCCAAAGCAAAATTAGAAAGAGAACAAACCCATAGTAAAGCAAAGGATACTCTTCAAGATATTATTGATAATAAAAGTCTAAAAGATAGCGTGAAACAAGAGGCTGTTGATAAAATGGCAATGCTCTGCGCCCAGATGGAACAAGAAACGGCAACAGAAAATTTGTTAGGAGCCAAAGGATTTTTAAATTCAATTGTTACAATTAGTAATGATAATGTTGATGTTTTGGTAAATATGAAGGAAATATCAAAGGTACAAAAAAGCCAAATTGAGGATATTGTAACTAGAAAAACAGGGTACAAATTAGAAGATGTAGTGATAACATCTATGAAAACCCAGGATTCATAGAAAAAACATTTTGCAAATAGGACTTTGTTTGGTATAATTGAATTAATTAAGGAGGCTTTTTATTATGGAGAATAAAGGTGGATATAAGATACAAGACGATGGTACATTAGGCGATGTTAAGATTTCAGAAGAAGTTATCGCAATTATTGCAGGATTGGCGACAACAGAAGTTGACGGAGTTGCTAAGATGTGTGGGAACATTACCAACGAACTTGTAAGTAAACTTGGAATGAAGAGCTTATCAAAAGGAGTTCGTGTGAACGTAGAAGGAAAGAATGTCAGTATTGATGTTGCAGTAGAATTAGAGTATGGTGTTAGTGTGACAACCGTATCAAATAAAGTACAAGAGAAGGTCAAAACAGCCATTGAGAATATGACAGGTCTTACCATTGATGAAGTGAATGTACGTGTTGCAGGTGTAGCTTTAGAAGACGAATAGTAAGGTGTTGGAATTCCAACGAATAATAACGGGACTGTGAAGACAGTTCCGTTCTTGTGTATATATAGAAAGGAAATATTATGACAAGAAGTGAATTAAGAGAGCAGATGTTTCGTCTGTGTTTTTCAATAGAGTTTATTGATTCAGACGAATTTGAGGAACAGATTCAACTGTATTTTGAGAACCAGGTAGATGTTTCAGAGAAGAATCGAGTTTATATTAAGACAAGAGCATTAGAGATGATGTCTCACTTAGAAGAGATTGATTCAAAAATTGGAAGTTATAGTCAAGGATGGAATATTGCCCGTTTAGGAAAGGCAGAATTGTCTATTTTACGTTTGGCAATTTATGAGATTTTATTTGATGATGATATTCCGTCAAATGTTGCCATTAGTGAAGCAGTTAAGATTACAAACAAGTATTGTGATGAGAAGGCAAAGTCATTCATCAATGGAATATTAGGAAAGATAGAGAAAGATGAAGCAAACCAATAGAGTATTTTCAGTTTCAGATATTAATAGTTATATTAAACGGCTGTTTCAAAGTGATTATGCACTGAAAAATTTATGTATTAAAGGAGAGGTATCTAATTGCAAGTATCATTCTTCTGGACATATATATTTTTCTTTGAAAGATGGGAAGAGCCAGATTTTTTGTGTCATGTTTTCCAGCAAACGTTCTTCTGGACTTAAATTTCAGATGGAAGATGGGCAGAAGGTGATTGTCAGCGGAAACATTAATGTATTTGAGAAAAATGGAAGTTATCAGCTATATGCAGATGAGATTGTTTTAGATGGAATTGGTGACTTGTATGTGGAATATGAGCGTTTGAAACAAAAGTTATACGAGGAAGGACTTTTTGAACATGAAGTAAAGAAGCCAATCCCAGTCAATCCAAAAAGGATTGGAATCGTAACCGCACAGACAGGAGCAGCCATTCATGATATTTTAAGTGTGGCAAAAAGACGAAATCCCTATGTGCAGTTGATTTTATATCCTGCAAAGGTTCAAGGGGAAGGTGCAGCGGCAACAATTGTACAAGGAATTAAGACATTGGACCAAATGAAAGTCGATACCATTATCATTGGAAGAGGTGGTGGTTCGATTGAAGATTTGTGGGCATTTAATGAAGAGAAAGTTGCAAGAGCAATTTATGAGTGTAACACGCCTATTATTTCAGGAACAGGACATGAAGTAGACACGACCATTGCAGATTATGCGGCAGATTTAAGAGCGGCCACACCATCAGCTGCCTGTGAAATAGCAGTTCCAGATATTCGAGAGACTATGGATGGATTAAATCAAAGAAATTACACACTTTATACACTGCTTCGTCAGGTTTTAAGAAGATATGAACTTCAATTAGAGAAGTATAAGAATCAAGTAGAACGGTATAATCCCAAACTTGGATTACAAGAACATCGAATGGTATTGGCTGAATTTGAGGAACGTCTACAAACATTAATAAAAACAATGATAGAACAGCGGAAACATCAATTGGAGATTTATGCACAACGACTTCATGGAGCATCGCCAACAGCAAAATTAATTGGTGGCTATGGATACTTGTCAAATCAAGATGAGAATCCAGTATCGTCGGTGAAGGAATTAGAAAAAGGCGATTCACTATGGATTACAGTTTCAGATGGTAAGATACACACAGTGGTAAAAGAGATTGAAGATTTGTAATGATGGCGTAAAGCATATTTAGAGAGGTACAAGATGAGTGAAAAAGAATTTAACATTGATGCTGGATTTGAAGAGTTAGATCATATTTTAGAAGCATTAGAAAAGGATCAAGTAAAGCTTGCAGATGCTGTGAAGTTGTATACAAAGGGAGTTTCTGTTGTAAAGCAATGCAAAGATTCTTTAGATCATGTGGAAAAGCAACTAATTATATTGGAAGAAGGCGAACAGAAGAATGGATTTTAAAAATAATTTAAATGAACATACAAAGGAAGTTGAAAAGATTATATTTGAATACTTGCCAAAAGAAGAGGGAATGCAAAAGACTGTTATTGAGGCAATGAATCGTTCTGTCAAAATAGGAGGAAAGAGAATCCGCCCTATGATGATGCAGGAGGTATTTTCAATTTTTGGTGGTTTTGGACGTTCTATTCATCCTTTTATGGCTGCCATTGAGATGATTCATACCTACTCATTGATTCATGATGATTTACCAGCATTAGACAATGATGATTATCGAAGAGGCGAGAAAACCTGTCATATTGTATATGGGGAAGATATGGCTATTTTAGCTGGAGATGCACTTCTTAATTATGCATATGAAGTTGCACTTGAGGCTTTTCGCTTAGAACCAACCCATCAAGATAGAGTTATTGAGGCGTTAAAGGTTTTGGTATCTAATCCAGGAATTTATGGAATGATTGGTGGACAAGTAGCGGATGTTGAACTTGAAGGACAAGATTTAACGATGGAACAGATTTTGTTTATTCATCAGAATAAAACATCAGCATTGATGAAAGCTTGTTTTCAAGTTGGGGCGATTATGGCAGGTGCCAGAGAAGATCAGGTTTTGGACATGGAAACATGTGGGAACAAGGTTGGATTAGCATTCCAGATTCAAGATGATATTTTAGATATTATTGGAGAGGAAAAGAACCTTGGAAAGCCTGTGGGCAGTGATGAGAAAAATCAAAAGACAACTTATGTTTCTTTGGTTGGAATGGAACAGGCAAAGGAAGATGTCAGTAGATTATCAATAGAAGCATTGGATATTATGGGAAAATATTCAGAAGAAAAATCTTTTCTAATGAATCTTATTCAATACTTAATTCATCGAGATAATTAAGGAGCCGCAATGTTAGACAAAATTAAGACAGCAAATGATATTAAGAAAATTGACCCAAGCCGATATAATCAGCTAGCAAAAGAAATTAGAAGATTTCTCTTAAAACATATAAGTGTAACTGGAGGACATTTGGCATCCAACTTAGGAATAGTTGAATTAACAATGGCACTACATCTAGTCCTTGATTTTCCAAAGGACAAGCTTATATTTGATGTGGGGCATCAATCTTATGTCCACAAAATATTAACTGGAAGACAAGAAGAGTTTTCTACCTTGCGTCAATATAAAGGAATGAGTGGATTTCCAAACAGACAGGAAAGTGACTGTGATGCTTTTCACAGTGGACATAGTTCTACATCCATTGCCACTGCCATGGGAATGGCTACAGCAAGGGACTTAAAAGGAACAAAAGAAACCATAGTTGCACTTCTTGGAGATGGTGCATTTACAGGTGGTATGGCTTATGAGGCTCTGAACAATTTAGTTCGTTTTCGTGATGAGAAGAAGAACCTTATCGTTGTTTTAAATGACAATAATATGTCCATTTCTAAAAATGTAGGTGGAATGTCTTCCTATTTTAATAGATTAAGAACAAAGAAAGAATATCTGGACTTAAAAGGGAATGTTGAAAAGTCTTTAAAAAGAATTCCAGTGGTTGGCGAGACTCTTACCAATGGAATTCGTAAATCAAAGAATTCTATGAAACAGTTATTTGTACCAGGGATGGTATTTGAAGATATGGGTGTTACTTATATTGGTCCAATTGATGGACATAATGTTCCTTTAATGGTTGATACATTTCGCAGAGTAAAGAAATTAGACGAACCAATTATTGTTCATGTAATAACAAAAAAAGGAAAAGGATATTCTTTTGCAGAAAAGAATCCATCTAAATTTCATGGAATTGGTCCATTTTCAGTAAAAACAGGAGAAGTTTTAGGTGGGTCTGTTGGTAAAACATACACAAAAGTATTTTCTGATACATTAATGAAACTTTCAAGAAAAGATGAAACCATTTGTGCAATTTCTGCGGCAATGCCTGCTGGAACAGGATTAGAACCATTTCAAAAAGAATTTCCAGAGAGATTCTTTGATGTTGGTATTGCAGAAGAACATGCGGTAACATTTAGTGCTGGACTTGCAGTCAATGGGATGAAACCTGTAGTTGCTCTTTATTCTACATTTTTACAAAGAGCCTATGACCAAATGATACATGATGTTGCTCTTGAGAACTTGGATGTAGTCATTGGAGTTGACCGATCAGGATTGGTTGGAGCAGATGGAGAAACCCATCAAGGGATTTTTGATATTCCTTATTTATCTAGCATTCCTAATATGACAATTATGGCACCAAGCACTGGAGCGCAGCTAGAGGAAATGCTTACATATTCCTTGACCCATTCCATTGGACCTGCTGCCATTAAATATGCAAGAGGAGAAGCATTTGAAACAGATGAATTTGAATTTGAGCCATTCGTTTATGGAAAAGGACAGATTCTGAAACGTGGAAGTAAAGTTGCTATTATTGCTGTAGGAAATATATTAGAAGAGGTAGTAAAGGCGTGTTCAATCTTGAAGGAGAATCATATTCATCCAACCGTTGTGGATCCAAGATTTATAAAACCAATAGATAAAGATTTAATTCAAGAGCTTATGAAAAGTCACGATTATATTGTTACAGTAGAAGAAGGAGTTCTTCAAGGTGGATTTGGAAGTCAGGTGGCATGTGTTTGTGTGGAACATGGTTATAAGGGAACCTTAAAAATGATAGGAATTCAGGATCAGTTCGTACCACATGGAAGTGTTGCTCAGTTAAGAAAGATGCTTAAAATTGACGCTGAATCAATTGCAAATCAGGTAATGGAACTATGATAGGATACGAGGAGAAGTAGTATGAAGGAACGTTTGGATGTTCTTTTGGTGGAGCAGGGATATGCAACATCAAGGGAAAAGGCAAAAGCAATCATTATGTCTGGGATAGTTTTTGTGGATGGACAAAGAGAAGATAAAGCAGGAACAAAAATAAATACTGATTTGCCAATTGAAGTCAGAGGAAAAACTCTCAAGTATGTAAGTCGTGGTGGACTAAAATTAGAAAAAGCCATGAATAATTTTGATATTTCATTGGACGGAAAAGTTTGTATGGATGTTGGGGCATCCACTGGTGGTTTTACACATTGCATGTTGTTAAGCGGTGCAGTTAAAGTGTATTCTGTGGATGTGGGACATGGTCAATTGGATTGGTCACTGCGAAATGATGAACGTGTTGTTTGTATGGAAAAGACCAATATGCGATATATGAAGCCAGAAGATATTGAGGAATTAGCATCCTTTGTATCTATTGATGTGTCTTTTATCTCTTTAACAAAGATACTTCCAGCTGTCTATGGAATCTTAGAAACTGGAGGTCAAGTGGTTGCATTGATTAAACCTCAATTTGAGGCAGGAAGAGAAAAGGTTGGGAAAAAGGGTGTTGTTCGGGATTCAAAAGTGCATGAAGAAGTGATTGAGAAAATCACAGAATTTGCATGTCACAATGGTTTTGAGTTATTACATTTGGATTTTTCTCCAATTAAAGGGCCAGAAGGAAACATAGAGTATTTGTTGCATATGAAGAAATCTAATGAAAAAGAGCATGAGAACATACTTCTAGATCAAATTCCAAAGATTGTAGTAGAATCCCATGGCAATTTATCAAAGGAAAAGGACTAATTATGAAGAATTTTTTGATATTGACCAATGAAAAAAAAGATCCCGAGTTTAAGATTTCAAATCAAATAGAAAATTATATTAGAGAAGATGGTGGAATTGCAAAGAGAAGAGAAGACTTTACAGAACATATTCAGGAATTTTGCAGTATACCAACAGGTGTAGAATGTGTGATTGTGCTAGGTGGAGATGGGACTATGCTTCACGCAGCAAGATTAATTGTCCCACATCATTTACCTATTGTAGGAGTGAATTTGGGAACTCTTGGATTCTTAACTGAAATTGAAATGAGCAAATTAAAGGAATCAATTCAGTGTTTATTAAATGATGATTTTATTATAGAAGACCGAATGATGTTAAAAGGTAGTGTTTATCACAATCATGAAGAGAGTTATACATTGGCGGCACTCAATGATATTGCCATTACCAGAAGTGGATTTTCACGAATTATTTCTTATAAGATTATAGTAAATGACCAGCTCCTTGATGTATATGAAGCGGATGGAGTTGTGATTTCTACTCCGACTGGATCCACAGGATATAATTTATCTGCGGGGGGTCCCATTGTGAATCCAAATGCAAATGTAATTTTAATTACTCCAATTTGTCCCCATTCTCTTCAGGCAAAAAGTATTGTTTTGGCGGAGAGTGATAGGATTGAAATACGAATTGAAACGGTTCGTAAAACTCAGCTAGAAGAGGCTTTGGTTACATTTGACGGACAGGTAGCCCAAAGACTAAGTCCTGGAGATATTATTAGAATTGAACAATCTAAATTTTCTGCGAAAATTATTAAATTAAAAGAAGATAGTTTTTATCATACATTACGTGTGAAGGTTGGTGGAAAGTTATGAAGAAAAAGAGACAAGAGACAATTATAGAATTGATTTCTAAATATCCCATTGAAACGCAAGAGGAGTTGACAAATCATCTAAATCAACTTGGATTTCAAACAACACAGGCAACTGTATCAAGGGATATTAGAGAACTTGAATTAACAAAGATTCATAAAGTGGATGGAAAACAGACTTATGGATTAGTTGGAAGTAAAGAAAAGGAAGTTTCCACAAAATATCAGCGAATTTTAGAAGATGCAATTTCGTCTTTGGAAGTATCGGAGAATATGCTAGTTGTAAAAACAGTTTCAGGAATGGCAATGGCATGTGCCGCAGCATTGGATGCATTGGAAATTGAAGGTCTTCTTGGTTCTATAGCAGGAGATGATACTATTTTTTGCGTATTAAAAAGCAATAAAATTGGAAAAGAAGTAATTCATCAAATTCAAACCATGATTTACAAAACAGAAGAATAGAGAGGGAATTTATGTTACAAAGTTTACATGTTACAAATTTAGCATTGATTGACGAAGTTGAGATTAACTTTGGTGAAAAACTAAATATATTAACAGGTGAAACGGGAACAGGAAAATCTATTTTAATAGGATCAATTGAGGGTATATTGGGAAAAAAGATTTCAAAGGATATGATTCGTCCAGGTGCAAACCAAGCGGTTATTGAACTACTGTTTTCTACAGAGAATCAAAATGCATTGGACTATTTAAAAGAACAGGATATTTTAGTTGAAGATGGACAAGTTATTATTAAACGTGTGATTGATGAAAAGAAAAATGTTAATCGTATTAATGATGTGACTGTGACTCTCAACACTATGAGAGAATTCACCACAAGACTCATTGATTTACATGGACAACATCAGCATCAGACACTTTTAAACGAAAAAAAACAATTGGATATTTTAGATCATTTTCTGCCAGAAAAAGCAAAGAAGGATGTAGAGCAGTTATCAGTTATATTTCATGAGTATAAAAAAATAGAAGAAAAACAAAAAGAATTTTTATTAGATGAACAGGAAAGACTAAGAGAGATTAGCTTTTTGGAACATGAAGCAGAAGAAATAGAAACTGCAGGATTATCTTTAGGAGAAGACGAAGAATTAGAAGAAGTATATCAAAAAATGCTTCATGGAAAAGATATTATTGAAGTTTGTGCCGATATATATAAATCCACAGGATATGAGGAAGAACATTCTGTAGGAACACTCTTAGGCGAGTCCATGCGTAAATTACAAAATATTTCTAATTTAGATACCGACTTAAATCCTTTTTATGAACAACTCCTTGAGATTGAAGATTTATTTCAAGGTTTTCATCAAGAGTTATCAGAGTATATGGATCGAATGAACTTTGATGAAGAGGTATATCACGAAACAGAAGAAAGACTAAATACCATAAATCGCTTGAAAGCAAAATATGGAAATACAATTCAAGAGATTTTACAGTATGAAAATGAATGTAAGGATAAGCTTAATTCTCTTCGGAATTATGAAGAGGAAAAAATAAAACATGAGGAATTATTTTTAAAGACAAAAGAACAATACATGAAACTTGCTAGAAAAGTGACAAAGGCAAGAAAAGAAAGTGCTAAGCTTTTAGGAGATAATATTAAAAATGCATTAATTGATTTGAATTTTATTCAGGTAGAATTTGTTATTGATGTTATAGAAAGAGAAGAAATGTTATCCAATGGATTAAATCAGGTATCTTTTTTGATTTCTACCAATCCAGGGCTGCCTCTTCGTCCAATCAAAGATGTTGCTTCCGGAGGAGAACTATCTCGTATTATGCTTGCCATGAAGTCAGTGCTTGCAGATGTTGATCAAGTAGAAACATTAGTCTTTGATGAAATTGACGTAGGTATTAGTGGAGAGACGGCAAATAAAGTTGCAAAACGAATGGCAGTTCTTGCCAGAGGGCATCAAGTAATTGCAATTACCCACTTGCCACAGATTGCAGCTATGGCAGATGATCACTTTGGCATTGAAAAAACATCAGATGGGAAGCAGACAACAACAAGTATTTCTTTATTATCATCTGAAGATTCATTAAATGAAGTAGCGAGAATGATTGGTGGAGATGATTTAACAAAAACAAGTATTCAAAGTGCAAAGGAAATGAAATCTTTAGCAATGGAATCAAAATTATACTGATTGAGATAAGTGAATATAGACATACTAAAGAGGATATATCTTAGAAATAAGATATATCCTCTTTAATTATTTTGAAGGAAAGGAAGATACCAATGAAAAAATATATTTATCGTCGTATATTGTTTGGACTGCTTTTTATGAATTGTATTGTTTTATCTTTATTATTCATTCGCTATTGTGAGAAAAAATTGCCTAGTTCCATTCAATTGACAGTTGGAGAAAAAGGAAAATTTCAATACGATATTCCTGTGATAGGAGAAATTGAGCATCAGAAAATAAATTTAAACAAACCATTTACAATATCAAAAAATTCAGTAGGAAAGTATCAAATTAATACAAAGTTGTTTGGTGCAATTCCCCTAAAAAAAATCAATGTAAATGTAGTGAAAGAAACAAAGGTAATACCAAGTGGAAAAATGATTGGAGTATATGTAGAGACAAATGGAATTCTAGTTCTTGATACAGACACTGTAACAGGGATTGATCAGGTAAATCATAAACCAGCAGAAGGAAAAATTAGAAAAAATGATTATATTTTAAAAGTAAATGATAAAGAAATCAACACAAAGGCTGAGTTAATTCAGAGAATCAATGATTCAGAAGGAGAAAGTATTCATCTGAAGATAAAGAGAAATCATGAAAATCTTACAGTACGTGTGACACCTGTGAAAAGTTATAAAGACGGCCAATATAAATTGGGAATATGGGTACGTGATAACACGCAGGGAATTGGAACTTTAACATTTACATCTGGAAAACAATTTGGAGGTCTGGGACATGGTATCTATGATATTGATACAGGAAGTAAAATGCAGATTAAAGGTGGATATTTAATTACGCCAAGTATTGATACTATAAAAAAAGGAAAGAATGGTTCTCCAGGAGAAATTGTTGGCAGTATCTACTATAAAGAAGCAGACTTTATAGGGGTTATTTCTAAAAACACAAGTTATGGAATTTTTGGACAGCTGCAAAAAAAGGAATCCCAAAAATCCTATCCTATAGGATATAAGCAAGATATAAAAAAGGGAAAGGCACAGATTGTTTCTTATATAAGTGGGGAACGTAAAGTATATCAAATTGAGATTACCAATATAGATCAATCCAATCACGATGTTTTAAAAGGAATCGAAGTTAAAATTGTAGATCCGGAACTATTAAAATTGACAAATGGTATAATTCAGGGAATGAGTGGTTCTCCAGTTTTGCAAAATGGTAAATTTATTGGTGCAATAACCCATGTATTTGTCAATGATCCAACAAGAGGATATGGTGTTTTTGCAGAGACAATGCTCGAAAAAAATCAATAAAAATCAATAAAAATCTTATTCCATCTTTTTATAGGATTTTTAGGATAAACTTGCGTAGGATAACAGTTGTTTGATGCCTCTTGTAGAATATATAATAAAAATGTAAACAAAAAACATAAGTGGAGGACATAAAATGAGCAAGATTAGTGTCGCAATTGCCGATGACAATCAAAGAATGGTAACTGCAATTAAACAACTATTAGAAACAGATGATGAAATTCAAGTAGTAGGATCTGAAAACAATGGAGAATCTACCCTTGAAATGATTAAAGATAAGGAACCCGACGTTGTTCTTTTGGATATTATTATGCCGCGGCTAGATGGAATTGGCGTATTAGAAGAATTAAAACAAAATCCTCCTAAACATAAACCTGAAGTGATTATTGTTAGTGCCATGGGACAGGAAAATGTATGTGAAGAAGCTATGGAGCTAGGTGCAAAATATTTTTTATTAAAACCGTTCGACACAAAAATGATGCTCCAGAAAGTAAAAGAGGCAAAATACGACAAAAATCGGCATAGAAATTTTATTGAGTCAAAAGAGTCCAAGGTAATTACAAAAAATCAACTAGAAATCATTATTACGAATATGATTCATGAAATTGGAGTCCCTGCACATATCAAAGGATACCAATACTTAAGGGACTCTATATTACTCGCAATTTATGATGTAGATATTTTGAATTCAATTACAAAACAGCTATATCCAACCATAGCAAATCGTTTTCACACAACATCTAGTCGTG
>JAQVEG010000038.1 GCA_028697725.1 Anaerostipes sp. | reverse complement strand
GTTGTCTGAAAAATACCCGGATGTTCAGATTTATTGTGGATGTGTAGACCGTCAATTGGATGAGAATGCATATATTTTACCAGGAGTTGGAGATGCAGGAGATCGTATCTTCGGAACAAAATAGAAAATAAAAAGGTTCTCTTTTCATGTGCTTTATGATAAACTAAATAAGTTAAAGATTTTTTAGGGTGCCAAGAGGCATAAGAAAGTGAGAAAAAAACATGCGAAGAGAAGATATTAGAAACATTGCAATTATCGCCCATGTTGACCATGGTAAAACTACATTAGTAGATGAACTTCTAAAACAAAGCGGTACATTTAGAGTAAATCAGGAAGTGGCAGAACGTGTCATGGATTCCAATGATATAGAAAGAGAACGTGGAATTACAATTTTATCAAAGAATACAGGTGTTATGTATCATGATACAAAGATTAATATTATTGATACACCAGGACATGCTGACTTTGGTGGAGAAGTAGAACGTGTACTTAAGATGGTAAACGGGGTTGTATTGGTTGTTGATGCATTTGAAGGACCAATGCCACAGACAAAGTTTGTGTTGAAGAAAGCATTAGAACTAAATCTTTCAGTGATCGTATGTATCAATAAGATTGACAGACCTGAGGCAAGACCAAATGAAGTTGTTGACGAAGTTTTAGAACTTCTTATGGAATTAGATGCGGATGATAAGCAGTTAGACTGTCCATTTGTATTTGCATCAGCAAAGGCTGGATTTGCAAAGTTAAATATAGAAGATGAAGATACGGATATGAAGCCTTTATTTGAGACGATTATTAATCATATTGAAGCTCCAGAAGGAGATCCAGAGAAACCAACACAGGTGTTAATTAGTACAATTGATTATAATGAATATGTAGGTAGAATTGGTGTTGGTAAAGTTGATAATGGTTCAATCAAAGTGAATCAGGAGTATGTGGTTGTCAATGTACATGAACCAGATAAAAAAGAAAAAGTTCGTATTACAAAGCTTTATGAATTTGAAGGACTTGATAAAGTTGACGTAAAGGAAGCTAATATTGGTTCCATTGTAGCTATTTCAGGTATTTCAGATATCCATATTGGAGATACGATTTGTGATGTAGATGAACCAGAAGCAATTCCATTCCAGAAGATTTCTGAGCCTACCATTGCAATGCAGTTTATGGTAAATGACAGTCCACTAGCAGGACAAGAAGGTAAGTTTGTTACATCAAGACAGATTCGTGACCGTCTATTCAAAGAGTTGAATACAGATGTAAGTTTACGAGTAGAAGAAAGTGATTCCACAGATAGTTTTAAAGTATCTGGACGAGGAGAACTTCATTTATCTGTATTAATTGAAAATATGCGACGTGAAGGATATGAATTTGCAGTAAGTAAGGCAGAAGTATTATATAAAGAAGATGAGAACGGAAAGAAATTAGAGCCAATGGAAATCGCAGTGATTGATGTTCCAGAAGAATTTCAGGGATCTGTTATTGACAAGTTAAGTCAGCGTAAGGGTGAACTTCGTGATATGTCAACTTCTGAACATGGAACTTCAAGACTTGAATTTTCAATTCCATCAAGAGGTTTAATTGGATATCGTGGAGAATTCATGACAGATACAAAAGGAAATGGTATTTTAAATACTCTTTATGATGGATATGATCTTTACCGCGGAGATATTCAATATCGTAAGCAAGGTTCTATTATTGCATTTGAATCTGGAGAATCTGTAACTTATGGATTGTTTGGAGCGCAAGAAAGAGGAACTTTATTCATCGGTGCTGGAGAAAAGGTTTACTCTGGTATGGTTATTGGACAAAGTGCAAAGCCTGAGGATGTTGAAATCAATGTATGTAAAACAAAGAAACTTACAAATACACGTTCTTCTGGTGCAGATGATGCATTAAAGCTATCAACTCCTAAGGTTTTAAGCTTAGAGGAAGCATTGGAATTTATTGATACAGATGAATTACTTGAGATTACACCAGAGAATTTAAGAATCCGTAAGAAGATTCTAGATCCACGTATGAGAAAGCGTAGTGGACGCTAATATATGAAAAACTTCTTATTTTGTCGATGAGTTTTTCGTCTATATTTCTTCTTTTTAGAATAACTTGTTATAGTACACGAGTTATTACAAGAAGGGAGAAAAAGTATGACAGAAAAAGAAAACGATAATAATCAAGTGGAGGTTGTTGGAACCGTAATATCAGGTTTTGAGTTTAGCCATGAGATTTTTGGTGAGAGTTTTTATATGGTCAAACTTTTAGTAAACAGATTGAGCGAAGTAACAGATGAGATACCGCTTATGGTTTCTGAACGTTTGGTTGATGTAACAGAGGATTATCAAGGAAAGTATGTGCGGGCAGCAGGACAGTTCAGATCCTATAATAAACATGAGGAGAATCAAAATCATTTGGTTCTTTCTGTGTTTGTAAAGGACATTGAGATTGTAGAGAATTTGGAGAATCGCAAGTTAAATCAAATTATGTTGGATGGTTATATTTGCAAAAGACCTATTTATCGTATGAAACCTCTTGGAAGAGAGATTTGTGACTTGTTGATTGCAGTGAACCAATCTTATGGAAAATCAGACTACATACCATGTATTTGCTGGGGAAGAAATGCAAGATTTGCAGGAAGTCTTGAAGTAGGCGAACGAATTCAGATTTTGGGTCGAATACAAAGCAGAGAATACCAAAAGAGAACCAGTGAAGGAAATGTACTTCATAAAACTGCATATGAAGTTTCAGTGAATAAACTTGAATTGGAAAAGAATGAGATTATGTAGCTTATGTGAAAGCGATGGATTTTTTATTTAATAAATGATATAATAAATCAAATTACAGAAGGAAGATTCTTTGAGGTGAAGAGATGGATGGACAAGTGAAAGTTTACTATGGTCAGGGAAAAGGTAAAACTTCTTCCGCAATTGGACTTTGTCTGCGTGCTGCAGGTCAGGGAAAAGAGGCCATTATCGTTCAGTTTCTAAAGGGAAAAGATACAGAAGAGATAGGCTTTATTCGGAGACTGGAGCCAGAAGTGCAGCTTTTTAGTTTTGAAAAGTATGATAAGTACTATATGGACTTATCTCAGGAACAAAAAGAGGAACAGGAACATTTTATTCGCAATGGTTTGAATTATGCCAAGAAGGTTATCGATACAAGACAGTGTGATGTTCTGGTTCTTGATGAAGTTCTTGGACTTTTGGATTTGGGTTTACTGAAAGAAGAGGAACTACTCTCTCTTTTAGAAGGCATGGATGAAGATATGGAAGTGATACTGACAGGTCAATTTTTGCCAGATTTTATCAAAGACTGGGCTAATAGTATTTATTGTATACAGACCATAAAAGAGTCGTAGGAGATATTACATTAAGATACAGGAGGGAATTTATTATGTCGATTTTTACAGGAGCTGGTGTTGCTTTAATTACGCCATTTAAAGAGGATTTATCAGTTGATTATGATCAATTAGAGAAGGTTATAGATTTTCAAATCCAAGAAGGAACAGATAGTATTATTATTTGTGGTACAACTGGAGAAGCGTCTACAATGACACATGACGAACAAATTGAAGTAGTAAAAGCATGTGTTGACCATGTCAATGGAAGAGTTCCAGTGATCGCAGGAGCAGGAGCAAATTGCACAGATGAAGCGTTACATTTAGCTAAAGAAGCTCAGAGAGTTGGCAGCGATGCTCTTTTAGTTGTAACACCATATTATAACAAAGCAACTCAGAATGGATTGGTTGAATATTATAAGACAATCGGGAATGCTGTAGATGTCCCAATTATTATGTATAATGTTCCAGGAAGAACAGGAACCAATATTGCACCTAAGACAGCGGCAAAGGTGTTTAAGGAAGTCGAGAATGTAGTTGCAATCAAAGAAGCAAGTGGAAACCTTTCTCAGGTAGCAGATATAGCCTATGAGACAGAGGGACAATTGGATATTTATTCAGGGAATGACGACCAAGTTCTACCAGTATTATCACTAGGTGGAAAGGGTGTTATTTCGGTACTATCTAATATTGCACCAAAAGCAACTCATGAGATGGTGGCAAAGTATTTGGCAGGAGATGTAAAAGGAAGTACAGAATTGCAAATTAAGTATCTTGATGTGATTCACAAACTGTTTACGGAAGTGAATCCAGTTCCAGTAAAGAGAGCTATGGCTGAATTAGGATATTGTAGAGATTTACTAAGAAGACCTTTGACAGAGATGGAAGAAAGCAATGCCAAAGAATTAATTGCAGCAATGAAAGAAGTACACATTCTTTAAGGAGATTTTCATGATAAAGTTATTAATGCATGGCTGCAATGGAGCCATGGGACAAGTAATTAGTAAGATTGTAGAAGAGACAGACGGTGCAGTTATGGTTGCAGGTGTAGATTATACGGGAGAGCAGAAGAATGATTATCCTGTATTTAAAGACCTTGCAGATTGTGATATAGAAGCAGATGCAATTATTGATTTTTCTTCAGCAGTTGCAGTCGACCATTTATTGGATGTTGCAGTTGAAAAGCAAATTCCAGTTGTTTTATGCACCACTGGTTTAAGTGATGAACAGTTGGAGCATGTAAAAGAAGCAAGCAAGAAGGTTGCAGTTTTACGTTCTGCAAATATGTCATTGGGTGTGAATACATTATTTAAGTTAGTGAATGCGGCAACAAAGGTACTTGCAGCAGCTAATTTTGATATTGATATTGTAGAAAAGCACCACAAATTAAAGTTGGATGCTCCATCTGGAACAGCAATTGCTTTGGCAGATGCCATTAATGAAGCATTGAACAATGAGTATGATTATGTCTATGACAGAAGTACAAGAAGAGAACAGCGTCCAAAGAAAGAGATTGGTATCTCAGCAGTTCGTGGAGGAACAATCGTGGGAGAACACGAAGTTATCTTTGCTGGACAAGATGAGGTTATTGAATTTAAGCATACAGCATATTCCAAAGCGATTTTTGGAAAGGGTGCAGTCAGTGCAGCCATGTATTTGGCGGGGAAAGAAGCTGGTATGTATGATATGAGCGATGTTATTGGATAGAATACTTCAATTGAATATGAGCTACAAAGTCAGGAATACTGTGGTATTCTTGACTTTTGCTATTTAGTGTGATAACGTAAATTTAAAATAAAAAAGTACAAATTAGAGACTCGAAGGGAGAGGTTACAATGAAAAAAGCAGATTTGGATTGGGAGAACCTTGGTTTTGGTTATATCCAAACAGAAAAACGATATGTTACAAACTTTAAAGATGGGAAGTGGGACAGTGGAGAGATTACTTCAGATGCCAACATTGTGTTAAACGAGTGTGCTGGTGTGTTACAGTATGCACAAACTGTTTTTGAGGGATTAAAAGTATACACAACAAAAGATGGACATATTGTAGCATTTCGCCCAGATTTGAACGCTGAGAGATTGATGGATTCCTGTAAGAGATTGGAGATGCCAGTTTTATCTGAAGAGCAGTTTATAGATGGACTTGAGAAACTAGTAATGGCAAATGAAGAATATGTACCTCCATTTGGAACAGGTGCAACCCTTTATATTCGTCCTTATATGTTTGGAAGCAATCCAGTTATCGGTGTAAAGCCAGCGGATGAATACCAATTCCGTATTTTTGCTACACCAGTTGGACCATATTTTAAAGGAGGAATTCGTCCTCTTCGTCTATGTGTCAGTGATTTTGACAGAGCAGCTCCTCATGGAACAGGAAATATTAAAGCAGGATTGAATTATGCTATGAGTCTTCACGCAATTGTAACTGCACATGCCAATGGATATGATGAGAATGTATACCTTGACCCTGCCACAAGAACTAAGATTGAAGAAACTGGTGGTGCCAATATGCTATTTGTTTCAAAGGATGGCAAGAAGATTGTTATTCCTAAGTCTGATAGTATTTTACCTTCAATTACAAGAAGATCTCTGGTAACAGTTGCCAAGGATTATTTGGATATGGAAGTAGAACAAAGAGAAGTTTTATTTGAAGAACTTGGAGATTTCTCTGAATGTGGTTTGTGTGGAACTGCAGCTGTTATATCTCCAGTGGGAACCATTGAAGGAAAAGGAAAAGAGTACTCTTTCCAAGATGGTTTTGAAGGAAGAGGACCAGTGATTACAAAGTTATATGAGACATTAACAGGAATTCAGACAGGTCAGATTGAGGCTCCTGAAGGATGGATTAAGAGATTTGCCTAGTATTAGATAAGTAGAATTGAATTTAAGTCCATGGGAATGGCTGATTTGCATTGAATCAATCTTCTCATGGATTTTCTTTTAAAGGAGGAGCCAGTATGTTATCAAGAGAAATAGTGGAATTATCAAAACAACATTCAGTGATACGTGATATTTTTGAATTTGGAATGAAACGTGCTAAGATTGTAGGCGAGGAGAATGTATTTGATTTTAGTATCGGGAATCCAAGTGTGCCAGCACCAGCAAAGGTGGATGAAGAAGCCATTCGAATGTTGCAGGAAGAAGACCCTGTTACTATTCATGGATATACAAGCAATGCAGGGGTGTTAGAAGTACGAGAGGCCATTGCGCAATCTTTGAATCGAAGATTTCAAACCCATTATACAGCAGCGAATATATTTATGACCATTGGGGCAGCAGCAGCTCTTGGGATTTGCTTTCGGACATTGATTGATCATCCTGAGGATGAAGTAATTACATTTGCACCATACTTTCCAGAGTATCAAGTATATGCTCAGGGAGCAGGTGGAAAGCTAACGGTAATTCCAGCAGAGACAACCTCGTTTCAAATTGACTTCCATAAGTTAGAAGCAGCAATCAATGAACATACAAAGGCTGTGTTAATTAATTCGCCAAATAATCCATCTGGAGTTGTTTACTCCAAAGAGACGATACAAAAGCTGGCTGATTTATTAGAGAGAAAACAAAAAGAACTTGGACATAGTATTTATATTATTACAGATGAACCTTATCGTGAGATTGTATATCGTGGATTTGAAGTGCCATATGTACCCCATTATTATAAGAATACATTGGTAACTTATTCCTTCAGCAAATCTTTGTCATTGCCAGGAGAGCGGGTCGGTTATATTGCAGTGCCAAGTGAAGCAGAAGATTTTGAAGATTTACTTCCATGTTTCATTGCATCGGCAAGATTATTATCTTATGTAAGTGTTCCAGCACTGTACCAAAAAGTCATTGGAAAATGCGTAGATATGACAGCAGATTTAAGTATTTATCAGAAGAATAAGGATATTTTCTATCAGGGATTGGTTGATATGGGTTATGAATGTGTAGAGCCTGGGGGAGCTTTTTACTTGTTCCCGAAAGCACCAGAAGCGGATGCAGGAGCATTTTGTGAGCGAGCAAAGAAATATGACTTACTCATTGTTCCAGGTGACAGTTTTGGATGCCCAGGATATGTAAGAGTATCATATTGTGTACCAACACAACGCATTGAGAAAGCATTGCCACTATTTAAACAGTTAATTGAAGAATATAAGGAAGAAGATATGAAAACATGGAGAGATAATGTTCGACAGGTAGTTCCATATACGCCGGGAGAACAGCCAAAAGAACAAGGCGTGATTAAATTAAATACCAACGAGAATCCATATCCACCATCTCCAAAAGTCATGGAGGCAATGAAGGATATTTGTAATTTGCGAAAATATCCAGATCCAGGAGCCGTTGATTTGGTAGAGGCTATTGCAGATTATCATGGGTTTTCTAAAGATGAAGTGTTTGTAGGAGTAGGATCAGATGATGTTCTGGCAATTGCATTTTTAACATTTTTTAATGGGAAAAATCCAATTCTATTTCCGGATATTACATATTCATTTTATGATGTATGGGCAGATTTATTTCAAATCCCTTATGAAACAAAAGCATTAGATGAACAGTTTCAAATTCATTCAGAAGATTATTATGGAGAAAATGGAGGAGTTGTTTTTCCAAATCCAAATGCACCAACAGGTGAATTGCTTCACATAGAAGCGGTGGAGGATATTATTAGACACAATCAGGATGTGGTTGTAATTGTGGATGAAGCCTACATTGATTTTGGTGGAGAGACAGCGAAGGAACTGACTCGCAAATACGACAATCTTTTGGTGGTGCAAACATACTCTAAATCCAGATCTCTTGCGGGACTTCGTATTGGATATGCCATTGGAAATAAGGAATTAATCAAAGCTATGAATGATGTGAAGTATTCCTTTAATTCATATACCATGAATGAGCCGTCCATTGTACTTGGAACAGCAGTTATTAAAGATGAAGCATATTTTCAGAAGACAAAAAATCAAATTGTTGAGACAAGAGAATGGTTTAAAAAAGAGATGAAAAAACTTGGATTTTCTTTTGCAGATTCCAAAGCAAATTTTATTTTTGCAGAACATAAAGAGGCTAAGGCAAAGGATATTTTTGAGGCAGCAAAGAAAGAAAAGATTTATGTTCGATATTTTTCAAAACCAAGAATTGATAATTATTTACGAATTACCATTGGTACTAGAGAAGAAATGGAGATATTTTTAAACTTTTTAAAAAAATATCTTGCATAGAACAATAGATTTTAGGGACTCTTAGAAATAAGAGTTCTTTTTTTGCTTGCATTTATGTAAAAAATAGGGTATTATTATAATGATTTACAAATAATGGGAATTGTGAAGGGGTATGCATAGTTCCATTTCAACTATGAAAGGAGTTATTATGCTAGACCAAAAGGAATTTTTTAAATATGTGGAGGAACATATTCCAGAGTACATGACGGATAAAGAAGAGAGTAAGTTAATGTTGAAAGAGATTACCAAGAACAATCAGGTGATTCTTCATGGGTTAGCCTTGAAGGAAGAGAGAACTTGTTCACCTATTCTGTATCTTGAGCCATTTTTTGAAGAATATCATAAGGGGCTTGATATTGGTGAAATTTTGTGCAGAATAGGGCATATTTTTGAGGAACAACTTAAGATGGATTATATTCAGCTGCCTATGGAGTATTATAATGATTTTGAAAAAGCAAAGAAACATATTTTCTTTCGGGTTGTTAATTTGGAGAAAAATCAAGAGCTGTTAGAAGATTGTCCGATTGAAACCATAGAGGATCTTGCAATTACATATCGTCTGATGATGACAAGAGATGATGAAGGTATGACCAGTGGGTTGATTCGGAACAGAGATTTAGAACAGTGGGGAATTACAAAGGAAGAACTGTTTTTACTGGGGAGAGAGAATACAAAGCGGTCATTTCCGGGAGTTATTATTTCTATGAATGAGATGCTTTTGGACAGCTATGGAATTGAGGTGGAGAGTCCATCTATGTTATATGTAGCAACCAATGAATCTAAGTTAAATGGAGCTAGTGTTATTGCATATGATGATTTCTTATATGAATTTGCACAAAAGGAGAAGGAGAATCTGTATGTGCTTCCAAGCAGTATTCATGAAGTGTTGCTTCTAAAAGAGAGTGATGCCATAGAACAAGTAGAATTAAGGGAGATGATACAGGAAACCAATAAAAATATAGTTGATGCGGAAGAAGTTTTGTCAGATTCTTTATATTATTATGATAGAGAAGACGATACGCTTTCTATTTGCGAATTTTAAAAATAATTTAAGAAAACCTTCATGTGTCGATTCTTGCCATTCTATTTGTTGTAACGTATAATCAAATAAGACGAGAAATAAGACGAACAGAATTGGAGTGGTGAGTATGCGACGTTGGGAAATATATTTAGAAATATTTATGGAATTAATAGTGATTATAGCTGGGGCATTTTTGCTTGTATTTGTATTGCCAAGGTTCCTTGGCTTTTTATGGCCATTTGTTGCAGCTGCGGTGATTACAAAGATAGCACATCCGTTGATTGACTTTTTAGAACGACATTTAAAGCTGCCAAAAAGGTTTGGCTCAGCACTTCTTATTATAGGCGTGATTGCAGCGGTCATTGCCCTTGTATACTTTTTGGTAATCAATACTGGACGAGAAGTTTTATCTTTTGCAAGGAACCTTCCACAGACAAAAGAGGCCTTTTTAGTTCAATGGCAGTCGGTTTCAGAACGGTTATCTAGTGTTGTTTCATCCTTGCCAGTTTCCGTTCAAAACCAGCTTAATAATGCTGTGGGAAGTGTAAGTCAGTCTGTAGACAAGGTGGCGTCTTTTGCTGGAAACTACGGAGTAGCACAGGCAGGAACTTTCGCTAAGAATATGACCAATGGATTTATTGGAACCATTGTTATGTTTTTTGCATCTTATGTTTTTATTGTAGATCAAGACAAGTTCTTGAAGGGATATGAAAAGTTTGTTCCAAAGGCAATAAAGGATAAGATAGGAATTTTTTACCATAATACATTAGGCGTTTTAGGTAGTTATTGTTTAGCACAGCTTAAGATTATGGTAATAATGATAGGAATTTTGTGGATTGGTTTTTTAATTGCAGGATTTAAATACCGTTTTATACTTGCTTTACTTGTATCAGTTGTGGATATTTTTCCTATTCTAGGAACAGGAACAGTCTTGATTCCATGGGCTTTATTTCAATTGGTAACAGGAGAGGTGAGAAGTGCAGTCATATTAGTTGCTATTTATATTGTATGTTTAATTGTAAAACAAATATTACAGCCAAAGATGATGGGTGACCGTATGGGAATTTCACCACTTGCAACTATTTTCTTGATTTATGTGGGGTTAAAGTTAGGTGGCTTAGGTGGAATGCTTCTTGCATTGATTGTTGGAATTTTTGTATATAACCTATATAAACTAGGGATTTTTGATCGAAAGATTAATTTTTTCCGTACAAGAATTGAGATGTTAACATTAAATAGTGAAAAAGAAGAAGAGCAACTAGCAAAAGAAAAAAAGGAGGAAGAAGATGAGTCAGGCAGATAAACTATTTATTCGAATGTGTGAAGATATACTAGAGAATGGAACAAGTACAGAGGGCGAGAAAGTTCGACCAAAATGGGAAGATGGAACATCAGCATATACAGTGAAACAGTTTGGTGTTGTGAATCGATATGATTTATCGAAAGAATTTCCTGCACTAACCCTCCGAAAGACATACGTAAAATCAGCAATTGATGAATTATTGTGGATATGGCAGAGAAAATCAAACAATACGAAAGATTTAAAGAGTCATATATGGGATCAATGGGCAGATGAAGATGGTTCTATAGGAAAGGCTTATGGATATCAGCTTGGTATAAAGCATAAATATAAAGAAGGGATGATGGATCAAGTAGACCGTGTGATTTATGATTTAAAACATAACCCTTACAGTAGACGTATTATGACAAATATTTATGTACATGAGGATTTACACGAGATGAACTTGTATCCATGTGCTTACAGCATGACATTTAATGTGACAAAAAAAGAAGGGGAAAATCGATTGATTCTCAATGGAATATTGAATCAAAGATCCCAGGATATTTTGGCGGCAAATAACTGGAATGTGGTACAGTATTCCGTATTGCTTCATATGATAGCACAGGTTTGTGATATGCAGGTGGGAGAATTTGTTCATGTAATTGCAGATGCTCATATTTACGATCGACATATTCCGATTATTAAAGAATTAATTAAAAGACCAGTTTATGATGCACCAAAGTTTTGGATGAATCCTGAAGTAAAAGATTTTTATGATTTTACATTGGATGATTTTAAGATTGAAGATTACCAAGCAGGAGAACAAATCAGCAATATACCAATTGCCGTTTAGCACAGAAAGAGGAGAAAAGATGAATTTAATTGTAAATGCGGATAAGAATTGGGGGATTGGAAAGAACAATGAATTATTAGTTCATATTCCTAATGATATGAAGATGTTTAGAGAAACGACGACAGGTCATGTGGTTGTTATGGGAAGAAAGACATTGGAAAGTTTCCCAGGGGGAAAACCTCTTCCTAAGAGAACAAATGTTGTTTTGACAACAGATATGGAATATGAAGCAAAAGGAGCCCAGATTGTTCACAGTAAAGAAGAGTTAATGGAATTTTTAGCTTCATATGATGAAAATGATATTTATATCATTGGTGGAGAAAGTATTTATCGTATGATGTTACCTTACTGTAAAAGAGCAATTGTGACAAAATTAGACTATGCATATGATGCAGATACATTCTTTCCAAACTTAGATGAATTAGAGGATTGGAAGGTTTCAGCTGAGAGTGAAGAGCAGACATATTTCGACGTAGAGTATACTTTTATGGAGTATACAAGAAGATAGAATTACTATATTTTAACTTGTGTTATTGATTCCCTTTTGTTATAATACCACGTATGTGAATTTTCTTGCAAAATTCAAAAAAACTATGAAAATTGAAAGGAGACGGACAATGGAATTAATGTATATTGCTCTTGCAGCAGGAATACTATCCTTGTTAGTTGCATTTGCCCTTATGGGAAAAGTAAGTAAGGCAGATGAGGGAAATGACAAAATGAAAGAGATTGCGTTAGCAATCAATGAAGGGGCACATGCTTTTTTGAAAGCAGAATATAAACTGTTAGTAATATTCTGTGTCGTTGTATTCGTATTAATTGGATTGGGAGTTGCATGGACAACTGCTGTATGCTTTTTATTCGGAGCAGCTTTTTCAGCTTTAGCAGGTTTTATTGGAATGCATACAGCTACAAAAGCGAATGTTAGAACAGCGCAGGCTGCCAGCAAAGGCGGAATGTCAAAAGCTTTATCTGTTGCTTTTTCAGGTGGAGCAGTTATGGGTCTTACAGTAGTAGGATTAGGTTTATTTGGAGCGACTCTTGTTTACAAAATTACTGGGAATCCAGAAATCTTAACAGGATTTAGTTTAGGAGCTTCATCAGTAGCTTTATTTGGTCGTGTAGGTGGAGGTATTTATACTAAAGCTGCAGACGTAGGAGCTGACTTAGTAGGTAAGGTAGAAGCAGGTATTCCAGAAGATGATCCTCGTAACCCAGCAGTTATCGCTGACAATGTAGGTGATAATGTAGGTGATGTTGCCGGTATGGGAGCCGATTTATTTGAATCATATGTTGGATCTATTGTATCTGCAATTACTTTAGGTGTTGCACTTGCAGCAAATTACGGAGTGACAAAAGAAGTTGGAGCTGTTTATCCAGTATTATTAGCAGCTGTTGGTATTGTTGCTTCTATTATTGGTGTTATCTTTGTTGTCAATACAAAGAGCCAGAATCCACATAAAGCATTGGATGGTGGTACATACTTTGCAAGTCTTATTGTATTAGTTGCAACCTTTTTCCTAAGCAACCATTTCTTTGGAAACTTAAATACATTCTGGGCAATTTTTGCTGGTGTATTAGTTGGAAATATTATCGGTAAGTTAACGGAAGTTTATACATCAAGTGATTACCGTTCCGTTAAAAAAATCGCAGATCAGTCTGAAACTGGTTCTGCAACAACTATTATTTCAGGATTGGCAGTTGGTATGGAATCAACAGCATTCCCTATTATCTTTATTTGTATCGCAATTCTTGTTGCATACCAATTTGCAGGATTATATGGAATTGCTTTAGCTGCTGTAGGTATGCTGTCAACAACAGGTATTACAGTTGCAGTTGATGCTTATGGACCAATTGCAGATAATGCAGGTGGTATTGCTGAGATGTCTGAGTTAGATGAATCAGTTCGTAACATTACAGATAAGTTAGATGCCGTTGGTAACACAACAGCAGCTATGGGTAAAGGTTTTGCTATTGGATCAGCAGCATTGACAGCATTGGCATTATTTGCTTCTTATGCACAGGCTGTAAATCTAGATACAATTAACTGTATGCAGCCAAAAGTAATTGTTGGTGTATTAATGGGTGGAATGCTTCCATTCCTATTCTCAGCATTTACAATGCAGTCAGTTGGTAAAACAGCAAACGAAATGATTGTTGAAGTACGTCGTCAATTTAAAGAAATCCCAGGAATCCTTGAAGGAACTGGAAAGCCAGACTATAAGTCTTGTGTGGAAATTTCTACAGCGGCAGCTTTAAAAGAAATGATGTTACCAGGTGTTATGGCTATTATTGCTCCAATCTTAATTGGTATCTTACTTGGAGTGGAAGCTTTAGGTGGATTGTTAGTTGGATCATTGGCTTCTGGTGTTATGATGGCTATCTTTATGGCCAATGCCGGTGGAGCATGGGATAATGCGAAGAAGTACATCGAAGAAGGAAACCATGGTGGAAAAGGAAGCGAGGCTCATAAGGCAGCAGTTGTTGGTGATACCGTAGGAGATCCATTTAAGGATACTTCAGGACCATCTATTAACATCTTGATTAAACTTATGACAATTGTATCATTAGTATTTGCACCATTATTCTTAAGTATTGGTGGAATCTTATAATTTCATATGAATGAAAAAGAAGTATCCATTTTGGGTACTTCTTTTTATTAGGAGAAAATATCTGGCTACTTTTCTCATTCCTTGGTATAATGGGAATAGCAAAAAACAGATAAAATGGAGGTGCTATATGATTATTGTTAATACAGATTTTATTTCAGGTCATGAAATCGAAACCATGCAGTTAGTAAAAGGAAACACGATTCAGACAAAGAATGTTGGAAAGGATCTTACTCAGGGATTCAAGAACTTGGTAGGAGGAGAATTAAAATCCTATACGAAGATGATGAATGAAGCAAGAGCCCTTGCAACAAAGAGAATGGTAGAAGAAGCAGAAGAACTAGGTGCAGATGGAATTGTGAATGTTCGATATGTATCTGCAGAGATTATGCAGGGTGCAGCCGAGGTTATGGCATATGGTACTGCTGTGAAGTTTGTAGAATAGTTACAAAAAGTTTAGGAGAAGGGTTTTATACCTTCTCCTAATTTTGGGTTATCTACTTACTCCTTCAGCAATCTTACTAACACCTACATAAATTTCACTTATTTTATACCAAGTTGGATAGTCAACAACACCAGTTTGTGGAAGTCCAAAGACATTTTGAAATTGTTTTACAGCGGCGGCGGTGGAATCACCATAGGAGCCGTCAGCGGCAATAACGGGAATAGATGGATAGTCTTTGGCGATTCGGATAAGTTGTTCTTGAAGCTGAAATACTTTGTCGCCAGATGCCCCTACAGATAAATCGTAACCTGGCCATGAGGATGGAATTCCAGCAATCTGTTCAGCAACATTAATATACATACTTTCTCCATAATAATATCGGATGATTTCAATTGGAGTGTAACCTTGATCACCTAGATATTTTGAACCCCATTGACTAAGCCATTATGCAATGAGAATGAAGTGGATTAAATGGCTATTTTAAGCCGTTTCTAAGAATAGTAATAGTAAATATCAACTGTGTTTTTTTCTCTATCGAACACAATCTTCTTAATAACGGAGCGTACTGCAGCTTGTTTTTGCTCAATGCTGTAGTTGTCAGATGAAACGATATCGTACAATCCACGAATACGATTTTGCATATCCTTTTTCGTTATTTTTGTTTTTGAACGAGCAATATTCTTTTGCTCTCTGCTTAATTCTAACTCTAGCTTATGCTTTTCATCAAGTATAATTTGTTTATTTTCTTTGTATTCCTCAATGGTATCAATACCTTCTCTAAAAGCGTCTTTAATTCTTTGTTCTTTCGTGTCTATTTGCTTTAACTTTTCTAAAAGAACAGAAGTTAGGTCGATGTATTCGCTTGTGTTTATATATTCATACTCTATGTAGTCGTTTGACATATCATCCTTAAGCATCTCTAGGATTGTTGGGACTATTTTCTTTTCACTAACCTGGTGGTTATCCAAGCATTTCCCTTTTAAGTATCCGTAACATTGAAAGTTAATATATGTTCTACCGTATCTGCTATCTTTATGTACTGATGTAGAAAGAGAGCGACCACAGGAAGAACATTTTATAATTCCGGAAAGCCAATGACGTTTTTGAGACATAGGTTTTGATTTTCTTGGAGCGTAGGTACTGTTAATTTTGTTATTTACCTGATTCCACAGTTCTTCGGATATAATTGGTTCAAATTTTCCTTTTCTTATAATCCATTCTTCGGGATCCTTCTGGTTACTATCTTTGTCTCTGTAGTTCCAACGAGTATATCCCTTATAGGTTGGATTCTGTAAGATGTACTTTATGCCCCTAGCTTCAAAATTCTTCCCACGTTTGGTTTTTATTCCTTTGCGGTTCAATTCCTTGGATAATTCATAAAATCCAATAGAAGAGGAAATATAACTGTTGTAGAGCCATCTTATAACCTCTGCTTGTTCTGGAACAATAACCGGTTCTTCTCCGGTATGCTCAATCGTATATCCAAAAGGCGGACTTGCTTGATAGTTCCCCCTCATAGCGTTCTCAGTCATTCCTCTGGTTACATCTTCGCCAAGACGAATAGAGTAAAACTCATCCATCCACTCTATGATTCGTTCAATCAATCCACCGTATATATTATCTTGAATGTTTTCCGTGATACTGACAACATCGACATCACACTTGTTACGGAGCATAGATTTATAAACGATGGATTCCTCTTGATTTCTGGCAAATCTGGAAAATTTCCATACGAGGATTGCTTTAAATCGCTTTGCCTTTGCCTGTTCAATCATTTTCAAAAATGCAGGACGTTTATCTGCAGTTCTTCCAGATATTCCTCCGTCCATAAAAATAAAGTCATTTGTAAGAATCATATCATTCTTTTTTGCATATTCTTTTAATAATCTTCGCTGTGCATCCGGAGACAGTTCCTCTTGCTGGTGCGTGGATACACGTATATACGCAGCCACTGGAATAGCAGCTTCATTAGATTTAGCCATACATCTCACTCCTTTTTTAAAAGTATGAAAGAAGGGTACAAAAAATACACCCTACAATTTTTGCTGGATGTATGATATAATTCTAATTGTTAAGGGAGAATTATATTAACATCCGTGTTAATAGGTTTCTTTTGCAAAAGCAGTCACTTTGCCGAGTGGCTGTTTTTTTGGATTTTAATTTAATAAACATCAAAAGATGTAACTTTTGGGTCATCAGTTGTGCCAGTAACTTTTGCTTCGCATGTCTTATCGATTCCATCTATAGTACATCCAGCCTTTAAGAACCACGTATCTTTACCATCTACGTCCTCAGCCAATTTGTCTTTAAGATAATGTAATTTAAATTTAGTTCCATACTTGCTTTCACCATATTTTTTAACAGAAATCCATGCACTTCCAGTTTCTAGCTTTTTTCTTAAGGCTTCTTCTGATTTTTTCTCATCTGAATTTGAGGTTAAAACCAAAGTTACCTTAATAATTTTTTTATCCTTGTTTATTTCTAAAGTGCCTGTAGTATAATCGTCTTTCATATCATCTATGAAGTCAGTGAAATCAACTCCATCTGCAAAATAAGTTCCCTTGTATCCAAGCTTCTTAATTTCTGTTATTGTATCCGCTAGAGGTCTTCCTTTTAATTTTTTAAGCTTGTCTTCCGTAGTTTCCTTGGCTATTTTAGTTGATTTCTCTGTAGTTTTTGATGTTGTATTCTTTTTACTAGAACAAGCAGTCATAGAAACCGCCATTATTGTTAATAATCCTAATGTTAATACTTTTTTCCTCATAATTCTTCTCCTTATTGTAGAAACAGTTAATAAATAGTATAATGTTTACAGATATGGTGAAAGAGGGAAAACTTTTATCAATCTGTAACCGTCCAGGTGCAACTGGGCGGTTTTTATTATAATTTTCTTGTATCTCTTTTTTTAAGCCTTTTTGTAGCCGAACTTTTTGAAACAGATTGAAGTTGTTCATAAGCAATTCGCCTTAATATTTGTAATCGTGCATGTTGGTCCAAGCCCTGTTTTATTAGTTCTGCATTCATTCCTTCTAAATTTGTTAATACAATCAATTCCTCAACGGTTGCAAAATCACGCATGTTTTTTCGCTTTTCATTAGTTTCAATTCTCCATTGCTTTGCTGTCTTTCCAAACAATGCAACATTTAAAACATCAGCTTCGGTAGCGTAAGTTATGCCTATTTCAGCCCTTGATAATTCTGGAGCAATCAAAATATCTTTGATTGCATCTGTATGTATTCTATAGTTTACTTTTGACAACTCACGTTTTGCATCCCAACCAAGAGCCTTTTTTTCAGCTTCTTCTGTTTTTAATCTTTGGTAATCTTTGATGATATAAAGTTTAAACTCAGGAGATACCCAAGATGCAAATTCAAATGCAATATCTGAATGGGCAAATGTTCCGCCGTTTTTTCCAACTCTTGATATTATTCCAATTGCATTTAAAGTTTTTATCCATCGTTGTGGGGACATTGTAAAAGAATTTGAACCCGCATCTTTTATAAAGGGGTCGAAATCGACCCCTTTAAAATTGGGATTGTTTAGCTGTTCCCACAATCCTAAAAATTCTAAAGTAGATCTGGAACGCATCCAGTTCTTAATAACATCTTTTGGTTCGTCAGGGTTTTTGTATCTTGCGATATCTGTTAAAGAAATATAATCATCTTCATTTATATTGCCTAATACAGTTATCTCAGTTCCGTTTGCATTTATTTTCATATAAGATTTTATCCTTTCGCTGTAACTTAATATAGTTTACCTTGATATGTCTGCAATCTCTCTTCACGTTTGTGAGCCTTTTGCTCAATGATGTCAACGTCATGTTTCTCAAAATCCTTTTGATTAAGATGCTCTATAGCATGCCAGTAGGCTTTCATTTGTGTTTCAAAACAATGTCTCGAATTTAGAAAGATAGTATAGGAACCATCTTCATTTTCAACGACCTGTTCTTTAATCATAGTATCCATATCTAATAATTGTGTATGTACCAATGCAATCAGTCCTTTTCTGAATCTTGTAATTTTTTCATAAATTCCAAATGTGCCTTTAATCTTTCTGGTGTCATTTTCCTACTCATATCAAACAATGATTTCATATCAGGATTTTCAAATATCTCTTGAGCGATTTCTTTTGTTTCTTCGTTTAGGTAGTAGGTTGCCTTTTCTTTTTGCCTGTTTTCAATCAAGTCAGAACGACTGATGCCAAAATAGTCACAAAGAATATCTATTTTATCCATTCTTGGAATTTTAATTCCATTAACCCACGTTGATACAGTAGCTTTATTAAATCCTAATTCTTTCACTATATCAGCTTGAGTCTTCCCATTCACTTCCATATATTCTCGTAAATTTCTTGAAAATGCCTTTTTATAATCTTCTTCTGACATTGAATCACCTCTTTCTTTAATGTTGACTTCATTATAATACGAAAGTAGAAAAAAGTAAACAAAAAGATAAAAAAGTTTACAAAAAGTATTGACAGTTTACCAAAGGTAGACTATAATAGTAAATGTAATCGAGATATAGCAATTGAGAAAGGAGTAAAAATGGATAAGCTAGTTCAAGACATTAAAAAAGCCAGACGAGTGATAACAGCACTCATCCAGCTAACACTAGAGATAGGAACATTGTTAGCCATCATAAAGATGGTAATACAAAATCTCTAAAAGGGAAGGGGAGTTTACTCCCCGACCTAAAATGAATTATAGCATAAATCCATTTTAGTAACAATATGAAAAAGGAACTTGTAAAGGAAATAGCACTATTAGTAGGCTCTGTAATTCTATTTGGTGCTACAGTTGCAGGGATGCTTTTACTTTTTTTGAAGTAAGAAATAGCTGTCCTATCGGCTAGACGGGGAAATAGAAAGGAGAACATAATAGTGAACGAAGAAAAGTTACAAATCACGCTGGAAGCTGCACGAGTTAATGCTGGACTAACACAAGAAGAAGTAGCTAAAAAACTAGAAGTTTCAAGAGCGACAATAATATCATGGGAAAAAGGAAACAAAGTGTTAAAAGTATGGGAATTAGATGCACTGTGTAATACCTATGGTATCAGTAGAGATTATATTTTTTTACCCAAGGATTCTACTAAAGGTAAACAATAATTGCTTAAACATAATGAAGGGAGTGATATAAAAATGTTAATCGTAAGCAAGGATGGAAACGAAGCGTTCAACAAAGACCATGTTACCAACATTTTCATTGGTTCATATGGCTGTTCAATACACTAAAAAAAGTATCCTCATAATGTGTTTCAGGAATTTTCATGTCAGGAAATTCGATATTGGGAATATTCGGTTTGAAATCAGGAATGTTGAAGTGCATATTTTTAATCCTTTCAATGTGAGAGATGATACAGATAGCAGACAACAATAATATCGTTGTCTGCCTTGATTGTAAACATATGTTTACTCATTTATCTTCACAAAATGAATGACGAATAATTGTTTTTTCTTAAGGTGGTGTATTCGTTTATCACAGCAGACAAGAAGACAGGGAGGAATGTAAATGAGAGATGTTGGAGTACTTGGAGTTTATACGGACCAAATTAGTAATGAGTCACAGAAGAAGATTAAACCAATATTAGAAGAATTGTATAAGACTATATGTGGTATGCGACTTACAAAAAACGAAGCAAAATGGCTAGCGTTTTTTATACATAGCCGGATATCAGATGCAAATAGGGAGTCTGAAAAATATGAATTGTTTAATCCGGTAGAAGTAAAGGATGGGGTGTAGATGGCAGAGATGTTTACGAGAGTTGATGATGTGGTATATACAAGTGGTATTACAAAGGAAAAAGGAGATCTAAATGGGGTTTATAGATGTAACAAGATACATTACAGCAGGATTAATTCTACTGAATATAGCAATTGAAATTGGAAGATATGCAAGTAGAAAAAAACATGACCCAATGTCAGAGGTTGAAAAGAGTCTAATGCTTGTAAGAATTTATATGTTCTTGTTTATGGTTCTTGTTGTTTGGCCATCGAAAATAGCTATTTTTATACATTTGTATTAAAGGGAGGGATAAGAGAATGGAAGAACTTAGTAGCATTTCTTTGCAAACAAATGCATCGATTCTCAGCAATATAATTACTGATTGCATGATGCAGAATGGAATGACATTAGAAAATCTTGATGATGCATGCACTCATGTTAGAGAGTTGTTTAGAACAGATGCAACAATTAAAAAGGCTGACTAAAGCCAGCCTTACTTTATCCTTTGTGACAGGAATTACAGCAAAAGAAGCAACCGTCAAAAGAATATGAGGAATACTTGTTTTTCGCAGCCTTGATAGCATCACTACAACTAGTGAATAAACCGATGTACGTTCTATTCGTAACCGAAGGAAGAAAGCTGCAACTTTCTGTATGCACTTCGTGATAGCCGTTGTTGTCGATACTGTTATTAAAATAATACTTTTGCATATATATTATTCTCCTTTCATATTTACTCGGACATGCCAGTGTCCTGTAGTTAAATTATAAGGAGAAAAGGAGTTTTTTACAAGAACTAACAATTAAATATGGATGGCTGTGCCAAGGGAATGAGGAACTGTTAATTAAAATTAATCTCAAATTTATACGTTTATAGTTTAAATGCCATGTTGTTGTTAAATCCACAATGCACGATAAGTGGTCGTTCCCTTAGCATAGCCATCTAGCACACAAAAATTTCTTTTGAATACTATACAACAAGGAGGTGGTTTCATGGTTCAAAAAGGAAAATCATATGTAGAAAAAGATGGAAAATTAATGCCTTTGACAAAAGAAATTAAGAGATTACTCGCAGTTAAGGTGGTAGGAGCAATAGGAGCAAAGGAAGCAAGTAATACAAAAGGAAAGGCCTCATAAGAGGCAGAAAGGACAAGCATGTTAAAAAGAATAACCACAGCAACTTACATACTAATGGCATACGCAGTTGGTGCAGGCAGGATACCTATATTTTTCGCAGGATTGATGGCAATTATCTTATTGCTTTTATGCCTAGCAGAAAGGTTGCTTTATGGGAAATAAAAAAGTCCAAAGGAAATGGAAGTTCCTAAGGACAAGTATAAAAACACTGTGACAGAATACGAGGATTTTCAAAAAGTGAATTTAAAGAATGTCGCGATTATTTGTTGAAATTAATTCAGGAGGAGAAATAGATGAAATTAAGATGTGTTTTTGATGTTGAAAGAAACAAAGAACTAAAGGATAAATATGAAAAGATTTGTGACGATTTAAGAAAAAGATTTCACGCAAAAAGTCTTTATGATGTTAGAAAGCAGGTTTTTGAGGAATATTATGTCATGCCATCGTATGCAAGAAACACGCATACAGGCAAGATAAAAGATGGAGTGAAATTATCAGAGTTAGAAGTCTCCATGATATGCGACGGAGGTTACAGCCACTTTGGTGGAAGCAGTGCAATAAATAATGGAACCTTTCGTGTTGTGATTTATACAGACTGAGGAGGACGTTATATATGTATGACTACAAGTGTAATAAATGTGGTGCTTATTTAGATCCAGGAGAACACTGTGATTGTCAAAGTAAAAAAGAAGAGTTAGAAGAATTACGATATATGGAAGCAGAAGAACACGAAGATGAATGGGAGGAACGTTATGTTAGAAGTGTTAGTTAAGCAAGAGATAGGAGATATTACCTTTAATTTTGAAGAAATTAAGGACAACCTTGCAAATCAAATGGAATTATATAAAGATGCAACATTTAGTGAGGATACAAAGGTTCAAGCTAAAAAAGAAGTTGCAGCACTTAGAAAAATGGAAAAGGCGATTGATTCAAAACGTAAGGAAGTAAAAAGTAAATGCTTAGAACCTTATAAGGCATTTGAAGAGAAATGCAATGAGTTAAAAGAATTGATTCAAGAGCCCATTACATTAATTGATACGCAGATTAAGGAATTTGAGAAAAAGAGAATCGAACAAAAGAGAATGCAGATTAAGAAGTATTTTTTTGAAATCTTCCAAGGCTCTAGCGTTATGTTGGAAAAAGTCTATAACCCAAAATGGGAGAATGCAAGTTTTTCTATGACAAAGATTCAAGAAGAAATGGAAGAAACAGCAGAGAGGATAAAAAAAGAATTAGATTCCATCGAAGCTATGAATACAGATTGTACGGAACAAGCGAAAACAATCTACTATGAATCCTTATCCGTTACAGATGCGATTTCCTACATAACGAATTATGAAAAGCAGAAAGCGAAGATTTTAGCAAACGAACAAGAGAAAAAAGCTTTGCAAGAACGAAAGAAAGCACAGGAACCGGTGAGGGAGCCAGTATCTGAACCAATCAAAGTAGAAGATGCTCCAAATGATGAAGAGCTTCCTTTTCCACAAAAGAATACAAAGACCGTACTATATAGAGTTGTTGCTACACAAGAAGAACTTAAGGATGTTGAATTAGCTTTTACCAGTATTGGAATTGAGTTTAGCAGAAAGGATATATAGATGGAGATACAAGAGAAGTTATTGGTGATTCAAACAAAATTGAATGCACCAAAAAATCAATATAATAAGTTTGGCAATTATAACTATAGAAACTGTGAAGATATTTTAGAAGCATTAAAGCCTTTACTTGAAGAGGTAAAAGCAAGTGTTGTAATAACCGATGAAATTAGTCAAGTTGGTGAACGATTTTATATAAAAGCAACCGTAAATTTTATTGACATTGAAACGGATAAAACAATCGCAGCACAAGCGTTTGCAAGAGAAGCTGTTTCAAAAAAAGGAATGGATGAATCACAAATAACTGGTGCAACATCTTCTTATGCTAGAAAATATGCTTTGAATGGTCTTTTTCTTATTGATGATACAAAAGATGCAGATTCAAATGAGTTTAAAAAAAATAGTGATAAAAAATCGAAAGAACAAGAAAATGTACCACCAAAAAATCAAGCAGAGGATAAAGAAATAAAGGTAACCAAAGCAATGGTAACTACAATTGAAAAAGAACTTGCTAGAACGAATGTTGACGCAAATACAATCCTAGATTGCTATAAAGTCAAGCTATTTGAAGATTTAACAGTGGTGCAGTACAAGAACTTTATGAACCGAATGAAAAAAACACCTACCTATGAGGGTTAGCTTATGGAGTGTACAGGAACATTAAAAGGCTTAGGCATGGATTTCATGTCTAAGCAGCAACAACTAACCTTAAAAATAATAATAAAACATGGGAGACATTAACAGAAAAAGATGCTGCACAGATATTGAATACACTTAAAAGTAAATTTGGAGATGACTAAATAGAAATGAGATGGTGTTAGTGAGTTATGAGTTTGCGAAAATTACCGGAATAAAACTGGATGTATCTGGAACAGAGATGAAAATATTTGTTCCAAATAAGAACCTTGTTGATACAGTTATGGAGAAAAGAATACATGACACAGAGATACGACTTGATGATGGAAGGACGATAACTAATCAACAGAGAAAGAAAGCGTACGCAACATTAAGGGATATGTCTGATTGGACAGGATATCTTCCAGAGGAAATGAAGCAGATTATGAAATACGAATACGTCATACGAACAGGAAGTGATTACTTTAGTTTTGCAAATTGTTCTATCGACACAGCAAGAGAATTTATCACTATGCTGATAGAGTTTTCGCTAGAGCATGGAATCCACTTGTCTGATTTGGCAATAAATCGAACAGATGATATAGGGAAATATCTATATTATTGCTTAAAACATCGTAAATGTTCAATATGTGGGCGTAGAGGAGAGATTCATCATGTTGATGCTATAGGCATGGGAAACAACAGAAGAAGGATAGATGATAGACAACAGAAGAAAATCTGTCTATGTAGAGAACATCACACAGAGGCACACAAGATAGGCAGAGTTAATTTTGATAAAAAATATAAAGTGTATGGAATTATATTTCAGGAGGAAACAGTTGAGAAAAAGATATAACAAGTATGGGGCAAGAAAGACTGTGATTGATGGAATCACATTTGACAGTAAAAGAGAAGCCAAGCGATACCAAGAACTAAAGTTACTAGAACAAGCAGGAGAAATATCATATCTGGAACTGCAACCA
>JAQVEG010000082.1 GCA_028697725.1 Anaerostipes sp. | reverse complement strand
AAACTCGTTACAACATCCAAAGTATCTTGAAGTTCAACATTAATCATCGCCTTCTTTTTCCTAATAAATGCTTTCCACCTGCTCTGTCTGATTTGATCCTCTGCAAAATCATTGTTAAAAGCAACTATATCATCAAACGTAGTTGCTCTATGTTCAAATGTCTCCATAATTGCATACTGTAGCATATTTCCATCAATATCATACTTGGTGGCCAGAACATAAATATCATAAAAATCCTTATATCTGCTATTTACTAAGCCAAGATTGACAAATGCTTCGAATTTTTCTGCAATTAAAGTTACCATTGTATATCCAAATAATTTTGGAGAGTCCATTCCTAATATCGTTGGAAAATTTATTTTAACACGCTCTGGATAGATCATATCACCAAAACCGATATCAATGGATACGGGGATTTTCGTTCTATCCAGATAAGCCATCACCGTTGCCTTCACTCCATGATACTCCTTAAATTCTGTGATATTCTGTACATCCAAAGTAGTCAGGTCATATCGCAACGCATCATCACATTCTATTGCAAAGATATCTGAAAACACTACCTTCATCTTTTCTGCATCATTAGGAATATGCTGTGCTAACAAATCAATATCGGTTGTTGTTCTTGCATATTCACCATCAAATAGAGCATACAGGAATATGCCACCTTTTAATGTAAACCTTTCTGCATACTCTGATATCGAAATACGATATAGGGTTCTCTCAAGCCCATATAATACAAGTGTGTCCTGCATTGTTTTACCAGTTTCTTTTGCAAAGTTTTTCAGTTTTTCTTTCACTGAATTGACATTCATTATACAAGTACCTCCAGATATGTTTTCATGACATCACCGCATTTAAGAAGTTCTGCATATTGAATAAGTCGATTCAGATTTCTATCTTTTCTGTGCAGATAATTAACCAGTATCTCCTTCGTTTCTTCAATTCCCACGCGTTCCCTATAAAAGACAATATCAACTACCGTTTTCTCCATATCATAGATTTTGAATTCATTTTTTCCATCTTGAATGGTGGAAATACCTGTATTAAATCTATTATCCGGAAAGTAGAAAATATCAAACTGTGGCCAATCTGGCATAGTAGAAATTTTTGATTTTCTCTGAATAGCCACATCCACTGCATCAGTTCGATAGGTTGTAAGATTGTAATATGCAGCTGCACTCATTAGACAAACAATTCCCTTTGGTGCATATGCAGGAACATAAAAGAAATCCGATTCTTCTCCTGTATAATTAACATTTTCATAGTATTTTTTTGTCAGTTTTATTAGCAGTCCTTCGTCTACCATTTGGTTAATCTTATAATGAGAATAACCTGCGTTTTTCAGTTCATCTACTGAATAAATTTTTTTGTCAGTAGCGAGCGACAGTTCCATTGCCATTCATATCACCTCTCTCCTAGTATTTCCAAATCAACAAGAAGTATTTTAATATTTTTCGGCATTTTTGATTTATTGCCGAATTTCATTTAAATTATATATCTTGGCTATGTCTTTGTCAATAGCCCACTACCGCAAATATTCTATTATAGACTGTTCTCAACCTCTGCATATTCCTCTAGTTTTCTAATTGTATTGTAAAATCTTTTCTCCTATTTTCCCCTTGACCATTCCCACCATTTCAGTTCTAAAAGTGCTGCAATGATTTCATCTGTAAATCTTTTACGAATCGGCTTTGCTGAAACTCCTCCCACGATAGTATATGGCGGCACATCTTTTGTTACTACCCCACGAGTGGCAACAATAGCTCCATCTCCGATTGTAACGCCTGCCATAATAACCGCTTCATAACCTATCCAAACATCATTTCCGACAATAATATCGCCTTAATTATCCCATGCCGATGCCACATTCTTTTTGTCTAAATCCCTTGGATCATTGACAAAATCGTTGTACATGGTAAAATCTCCAACTGTAATAGCTGGATTTGTCACAATGCTATTTAAATAAACATTTCTCTATACTTTTGTTACAGAATAATAAAGCATTACTAAGCTTCCACTAAGGAGCATCCCTCCAATAATATCTGTGAACCAATGTACACCTGAAATCAATCTCCCAATAACCATAAAAGCAGTAAATGCCAGAATGATATATTTAACAAATTCTCTTTCCTTTTTCTTCTTGATACGCTTATTCAATTGCATAATGGCTGTTGGCATAACACACATCACTAATAATGTTGTCGATGAAGGATATGATGCTTCAAGATACCCTTCAATCAATACTGGTCTGTAATTGATTGCGAACACTTCAAACAAAATATATGCAGCAAATACTATGATATAGAAACCTCCAAGTGCCATGATATCAGAATCTACTTTAAACAGATTTTTTCTCTTTACTAACTGAATAAGTCCAAGTATTGTAAATCCTAACACGACAAATAAAGGAACTAATCCCAGCCAGTCGGTGATGTTATAGATTAACATATGTGTTCCTGTCAAATTATGAAAATATCCGTTAAGAGTTGCAAAACCCACTTCTGAATTCTTAGGTCCGATTGTCTGAACATCCACGTACCGAATAGCCATTGTCCACACCAGAAACAAAAGTAATAATCCTCCTGCTACAACATAATTTTTTTGATTTGTTTTTTTCATTTTGTATCCATCCTTTCGTATTTGACTTTTGCCTAAACACAATATAAAAGATGGCAAAGCAATATGAAAGAATTGGTGTGTCACATGGATGATACGATTCGTGTCATGTCCATTTTATCAGCATCAGCGCCTTTATTACTAAAAACAAAAAGGTAAACATAGCTGCATAGGGTTGAAGACTTATCATAAAGAAAAGGGCACCCAGTGCACTTAATCCTAATGACATTTTACCTTTTATTTTCACCCAAAATGGTGCCGTACAATTTTGAAATGTTAAAGTCAAAATTCCACATAGAATTAAACCAATTACAATAATCAGGTATGGAACTTTAATATATTCCGGACTCTGCGTTAATGATAAGAGTGATACTTCTTCAATAACATCTCCTACCCTTTGTCCAAAGAAAGGCAAAAACAAAAACATCACCACCGAACAATCTAGTAACCCAAACACCATATCTTGAAAATAATGAATTTTCCGCTTACTGTCTTCTTGTGCTACAGTCAGTAGTTCTTCACTGGAAAGCAAATCATCCAAGGATATGGCAAAATATTTTGATATTTCCTTGAGTGAATCTATACTTGGATATCCTCTTCCGGATTCCCATTTAGAAATGGCCGTTCTTGATACGAACAGCATCTCGGCAAGTTGTTCTTGCGTCAAATTTTTATTCCTGCGAAGTTCTTGTAATTTCTCATGAAACTCCAATTATGTCATCTCCTCTCGCTTTCATTCATATGGTGTTTTTCTATTCGACCCCATTCCCGATTTTCACACCAGTATACCGCATTTTCTTCCACATCGAACACCATAGAAACAACCGTTGGACATACAGTCTGGGAAACTGCTTTCAGCACTTCAAAACACTCTGTGACATCAAAATCATCCTTTGCACTGTCCAGCATATTAATTGCAGTCTCATATCGGTCTGCTCCCATCCATGGGTGTGTCTCTGTCATTCCTTTAAATGGCGAAAAGTTCGTCATAATGGAATATTTAGGCTTTTCTATATAGTTGCATCCCTGTCCCGGAACAATCTGTAAGACATTGCCATCATGGTCTGACAACTGTGACTGAAATGTAACACCAGGTACACTGGTAATATCCGAAGTCTCGGCAATCTGCTTTATATCCTGCAGAGTTTTATTTTCAAGCAAAAGTTCAATATCAAGGTTTATGATATTAGGCTCTGTGCCTGATACGGGATTACTTCTTGCATCATGAGGCCAACAGGTCGGCATTGCAACAAAATCTCCCCGATGATTGGCTCCAAAGAGTGGAAGCCATCCTTCTTTCTCATCCTTTATCGCGATGTAGACTCTGTCATCTTCTGCCACAACCTGATATTCCATATCAAGGATATCAAGATTCCAGCCAATCATTGTTTTATTTCTGTTTGAAACGATACTTGTACACATAATGAATTCCTCTCTGTCCTTGCCCTCTTCTATCTGATCTTATCCAACCTCCCCTGTTGAATCGATTGGATATTCTCCTGAATCTTCTGTCTATCCCAATCCCACCACTTCATATCCAGCAATTCATCAACAGTCTTCTGATCAAATCTCTTTTTAATTTCTTTTGCGGGAACACCGCCAACAATCGTATATGGCGGCACATCTTTGGTTACAACTGCCCTCGTTCCAATAATGGCTCCATCTCCTATATGAACTCCCGCCATAATTACCGCTTCATATCCAATCCATACATCATTTCCAATCACGATATCACCTTTATTATCCCATGCTGATGTAATATCCTTCACATCCAGATCCCATTCCTCAAAAAATATGGGAAAAGTATAGGTAGACAGCGATTTCATAGTATGATTGCCACTTGTAAATAGAAATTTTGCTCCACAGGCAATGGAGCAGAATTTGCCAATCTCTAACTTGTCATGGTTAATAGGATAATGGTACAACACATTGTTTTTCTCAAAATCAATTGGATTATGTACAAAATCATTGTAAATTGTGTATTCTCCTATATGAACATTTTCACCGTGAACTACATTTTTCAAGTAAACAGTCTGTTTATCTCCAGTTCGCGGATATATTTTACTCTCCGAAATTTTCATTATGAATTCTCCTTCTTTATGAATTTCATTGTTTTTTTGAAACTCTATTGTGCTTTGTATTTACATAGTATCCCTGTTGTAACAATTTCTCCGCCATTACATTCATAAGGCACTTCTTTTATAACTTGAAACCCTAATTTTTGAAGGACATGACCAGACGCTGGATTTTCTTTGGCATATACTGTACTGATTTCTCTGATTTCCATTTTTTCAACAGCATATTTCATAACTGCATTCATAGCCTCGGTCACATATCCATTTCCCCAAAACTTTCGTCCAAGATTATAAGAAATATCCCAGTGTCCTTCCTCTTCATTAAAGAACACCAGACAGGTTCCTATGATTTCATTTGTGTTTCTCAAAACAAGAATCCATCTATTCCACTTGTCATTTTCCAGATTCCCAATCTCAAATTCCACAAATTCTTTTGCTTCATTTATGTCATTACTTGCTTTCCACCACATATATCTTGATACATTTTCATCCTGCATCCAGCACTTAAAAATTGTCTCGGTATCATCTGAATGAATTTCTCTTAAAATTAATCTGTCGGTTTCTAACTTCGGTGTAATCATGTTTTCTTCAAACCCTCCATCAAATAAAGCGGACATTCGCAATCCGCTCTGCTACTTGCTCATGAACATCATGCAGCTACGCTGCCTTTCAGCATGGGCTTTTAATCCCCTGCTGAAACAAGCATCCCCTTACACACCACTTAGCGCTCTACGCACTTGAAGTGGGGAATGCTTACAGATGTTCAAATCTTAAATGCGTCAAAATAGTTTTGTAATTTCTCCACAAACTGACCAATATGCAATCCATCCACAAATGAATGATGTGCCTGCACTGAAATTGGAATCATAATTTTTCCATCTTTTTCATAATACTTCCCCCAATCAAAAAGAGGTAGTGTCAAATCTACTACCTGTTTTTTTGTTACAA
>JAQVEG010000081.1 GCA_028697725.1 Anaerostipes sp. | reverse complement strand
TGGTTGCAGTTCCAGATATGATATTTCTCCTGCTTGTTCTAGTAACTTTAGTTCTTGGTATCGCTTGGCTTCTCTTTTACTGTCAAATGTGATTCCATCAATCACAGTCTTTCTTGCCCCATACTTGCTGTATCTCATAGCCATGACTTACCAAACTCCCTTCTGAACTGCTCTCTAGTTCCTATGTACTTCTCATAATGCTTTTGTGCCATTATCTTTAATGCCAAATCTAACTCTCTATTAAAGTGAACTCCTTCATTACTCATATTGTGGTGCTTAGGACATAAACAGACTTTTAACCCATATTCCTCTGATTTATCTCGATTGGCAGTTCCAAAAAAAATATGATGTTCATGAACCTTTGGATTTCCACAAATGATACATTCTTTACTATTTTGTAAAACGCTTTTCAAACATCAACACCCCATCTTTCTTTCATTTTCCTAAGTTCTTCTGGTGTTTCTGTCTGTATATCTAATTCTCTGCACTCTCCAACAACTTCATCCAATAGAACACTCATTTCCTTTGTATCGTACTGAGAGGATCCTTTATAACATTGAAGTTGTCGGCACTTTACCTTTTTGCCGCTTTCGGTGGTAATAGTTGTACTTCCTCTATCCCTCACAACCCGATACACCACCTTCATAGAATCAACGGCATCTTCTGGAACTAGAATATATGAAAATGTTCCATATCGCTCCAGGCACATAATATATAATTCTTCTTTGGAGCTATATAAAACTTGAGCCATCTCATTTAAAAGAAGCCACAGATACGCATTGGCATCTAAGGAACGTTTATTTCTGTATCTCACAATCTTGATTCTTAACTTCTCCGCGCTCTTTAACTTCTCAACCTCTGCTCTAACATCCTCATTTATCTCTAGTTCGATTCTTTGTTGCTTAGACATGAAATCCATGCCTAAGCCTTTTAATGTTCCTGTACACTCCATAAGCTAACCCTCATAGGTAGGTGTTTTTTTCATTCGGTTCATAAAGTTCTTGTACTGCACCACTGTTAAATCTTCAAATAGCTTGACTTTATAGCAATCTAGGATTGTATTTGCGTCAACATTCGTTCTAGCAAGTTCTTTTTCAATTGTAGTTACCATTGCTTTGGTTACCTTTATTTCTTTATCCTCTGCTTGATTTTTTGGTGGTACATTTTCTTGTTCTTTCGATTTTTTATCACTATTTTTTTTAAACTCATTTGAATCTGCATCTTTTGTATCATCAATAAGAAAAAGACCATTCAAAGCATATTTTCTAGCATAAGAAGATGTTGCACCAGTTATTTGTGATTCATCCATTCCTTTTTTTGAAACAGCTTCTCTTGCAAACGCTTGTGCTGCGATTGTTTTATCCGTTTCAATGTCAATAAAATTTACGGTTGCTTTTATATAAAATCGTTCACCAACTTGACTAATTTCATCGGTTATTACAACACTTGCTTTTACCTCTTCAAGTAAAGGCTTTAATGCTTCTAAAATATCTTCACAGTTTCTATAGTTATAATTGCCAAACTTATTATATTGATTTTTTGGTGCATTCAATTTTGTTTGAATCACCAATAACTTCTCTTGTATCTCCATCTATATATCCTTTCTGCTAAACTCAATTCCAATACTGGTAAAAGCTAATTCAACATCCTTAAGTTCTTCTTGTGTAGCAACAACTCTATATAGTACGGTCTTTGTATTCTTTTGTGGAAAAGGAAGCTCTTCATCATTTGGAGCATCTTCTACTTTGATTGGTTCAGATACTGGCTCCCTCACCGGTTCCTGTGCTTTCTTTCGTTCTTGCAAAGCTTTTTTCTCTTGTTCGTTTGCTAAAATCTTCGCTTTCTGCTTTTCATAATTCGTTATGTAGGAAATCGCATCTGTAACGGATAAGGATTCATAGTAGATTGTTTTCGCTTGTTCCGTACAATCTGTATTCATAGCTTCGATGGAATCTAATTCTTTTTTTATCCTCTCTGCTGTTTCTTCCATTTCTTCTTGAATCTTTGTCATAGAAAAACTTGCATTCTCCCATTTTGGGTTATAGACTTTTTCCAACATAACGCTAGAGCCTTGGAAGATTTCAAAAAAATACTTCTTAATCTGCATTCTCTTTTGTTCGATTCTCTTTTTCTCAAATTCCTTAATCTGCGTATCAATTAATGTAATGGGCTCTTGAATCAATTCTTTTAACTCATTGCATTTCTCTTCAAATGCCTTATAAGGTTCTAAGCATTTACTTTTTACTTCCTTACGTTTTGAATCAATCGCCTTTTCCATTTTTCTAAGTGCTGCAACTTCTTTTTTAGCTTGAACCTTTGTATCCTCACTAAATGTTGCATCTTTATATAATTCCATTTGATTTGCAAGGTTGTCCTTAATTTCTTCAAAATTAAAGGTAATATCTCCTATCTCTTGCTTAACTAACACTTCTAACATAACGTTCCTCCCATTCATCTTCGTGTTCTTCTGCTTCCATATATCGTAATTCTTCTAACTCTTCTTTTTTACTTTGACAATCACAGTGTTCTCCTGGATCTAAATAAGCACCACATTTATTACACTTGTAGTCATACATATATAACGTCCTCCTCAGTCTGTATAAATCACAACATGAAAGATTCCATCTGTATTTATTACACTGCTTCCACCAAAGTGGCTGTAACCTCCATCGCATATCATGGAGACTTCTAACTCTGATAATTTCACTCCATCTTTTATCTTGCCTGTATGCGTGTTTCTTGCATACGATGGCATGACATGATGTTCCTCAAAAACCTGCTTTCTAACATCATAAAGACTTTTTGCGTGAAATCTTTTTCTTAAATCATCACAAATCTTTTCATATTTATCCTTTAGTTCTTTGTTTCTTTCAACATCAAAAATACATCTTAATTTCATCTATTTCTCCTCCTAGATTAATTTCAATAAATAATCGCGACATTCTTTAAATTCACTTTTTGAAAATCCTCGTATTCTGTCAAGGTAAAAATTAAAATGCTTATCACAATACACTCCAGGCTCCCATCCATTCTCAAAAACTCTTAATTCAAACCATGCAACATGTCCACTAATTTCTAAAAATACCGCTGGCTTGCCAGGAGCATTTCTGCATTCAATTTCTCCGTCCTGTCCTTCTTGGATTTTTAAGCAAAGATTTATTAATTCCATAATCATGTTGTGTTTACTTCTAGTCAGACGTTTTAATTTTCTGTTCTTCTTCATTTCCACTCCAATCTGTGCTATAATAAGCACATAAATTCATTACAGTGTTTTTATACTTGTCCTTAGGAATTGCACTTCCTTTGGACTTTTTTTATTCATCAAACAACCTTTCCGCAAGGCATAAGATTGCCAATATAATTGCCATCATTCCTGCGAAAAATATAGGGATTCTACCTGCTCCAACTGCGTATGCAAGCATAATATAGGATGCTATGCTTAGTTTCTTAATCATGCTGTCTCCTTTCTCATATCCTTTTTTCTTCTGGAATCTGCAAGATAATATTTATCTTTGCAAGTTCCTTTCCTGTAAACTTTCCCGGATCTTTTCTTTTGTATTGAAAAGATTGTTTTGAAATCCCAAGCTTGTTCGCCATATAAATATCATCAGCTCTTCTCATAAGCATGTACTCTTCCAACACTCCTTTTTTGGAGCATATAATTGTTTCGTAGTCTTGTAATGCTAATCTTGGCATTCTTGCATCCCACCTTTCTGATTCTTTGATAGATGGCTATGCCAAGGGAACGACCACTTATCGTGGATTTTTAATAACATGGCATAAACATATATATTTGAGATTGATTTTTTAATTAACAGTTTCTCATTCCCTTGGTATAACCATCTATTTTCCAAGTCATTACCTTGCGGTCAATGTAAAAGGCATTTATCCATACAGAAAAATTAATTAGTCTGTAACAATCAACACAGTCACGGGGCCATTCATCTCAACACTTATTTTTTTGTCTGGCTCTGCGTATTGTGTTTCTATCCCAATTCTAGATTTCAATTCTTCCACAAGGTCACACGTTCTTGCTTCTTTTACATCCATCCCTCTATCACTCCTTTCTAAAATTCTTACTCTTCGTCTCTATCATTTTGCTGTAATTCCTGTCACAAAGGATAAAGTAAGGCTGGCTTTAGTCAGCCTTTTTAATTGTTGCATCTGTTCTAAACAACTCTCTAACATGAGTGCATGCATCATCAAGATTTTCTAATGTCATTCCATTCTGCATCATGCAATCAGTAATTATATTGCTGAGAATCGATGCATTTGTTTGCAAAGAAATGCTACTAAGTTCTTCCATTCTCTTATCCCTCCCTTTAATACAAATGTATAAAAATAGCTATTTTCGATGGCCAAACAACAAGAACCATAAACAAGAACATATAAATTCTTACAAGCATTAGACTCTTTTCAACCTCTGACATTGGGTCATGTTTTTTTCTACTTGCATATCTTCCAATTTCAATTGCTATATTCAGTAGAATTAATCCTGCTGTAATGTATCTTGTTACATCTATAAACTCCATTTAGATCTCCTTTTTCCTTTTGTTATCTGTATAGCTTTCATTCTTTCTATCACGATTGGCTTTCAGAACAGCTTTAGCAATACTATGACCATCAAAACCAATTGAATCACTGGACTCCATGTTACTCTGAATAGCTTGGAGTTCCTTTCCCAACTTAATCGCCTTTTTTCAATTTTTTAATAAATTTGTTCATCTCTGAATCGTCAATAGAAATCTTTACTTTTACCTCTGTAATACCACTTGTATATACCACATCATCAACTCTCATACACATCTCTGCCATCTGCACCCCATCCTTTACTTCTACCGGATTAAACAATTCATATTTTTCAGACTCCCTATTTGCATCTGATATCCGGCTATGTATAAAAAACGCTAGCCATTTTGCTTCGTTTTTTGTAAGTCGCATACCACATATAGCCTTATACAATTCTTCTAATATTGGTTTAACCTTCTTCTGTGACTCATTACTAATTTGGTCCGTATAAACTCCAAGTACTCCAACATCTCTCATTTACACTCCTCCTTGTCTTCTTGTCTGCTGTGATAAACGAATACACCACCTTAAAAAAAACAATCATTCGTCATTCATTTTGTGAAGATAAATGAGTAAACATATGTTTACAATCAAGGCAGACAACGATATTATTGTTGTTGCTATCTGTATCATCTCTCACCACCTCCTTCTCTTGCTCGAGCAGATTTTCAAAAATAATTGTTTGTGTTATAATTCTCTTATCAAATATTGAACGGATTAAAAATATGGACTTCAACATTCCTGATCTCAAACTGAATATTCCCAATATCGAATTTCCTGACATGGAAATTCCTGAAACACATTATGAGGATACTTTTTTTAGTGATATGGCCGAGGATATAAAAAGTTCTCAAGACAAAACAACCGAACAATTAAATATCCTTATAGATGAAAATCGCAAATCAGAAAAATCAAACAGACGAATCGTTATCGCAACACTTGTCATATCTATCCTCACTCTTATTGCCACTGTTGTTGGAATCGTCATACAGTTTTTTTAGCATCTTTTCTTGTCGCATCTGACTCTGCACTATGAAATCCATTTGCACTCGCATTTGATTGAATGCTTCATCCAATGTCTTTGCTGTTTCTCTCATCTATCC
>JAQVEG010000080.1 GCA_028697725.1 Anaerostipes sp. | reverse complement strand
TATTATTATACTTTTTTACGTTAATTTAGTAAATAGTATGATGCGAAGTTAATGTAATTTACTACACAAATCTTGTTCCTTTTACAACACTGTTTGACGATTTTCTCATTCCAAATTTTATACCTTGTGGAATGGATTCTGTTTTTATATATTATTAAAAAATAAGAAGTAGTATATGAAAATGTCAAGAGTGTTTATTTATATTTTCGCATGTTACAATATATTTCCACAAAATATTTAGGAGGTAGGAACAATGAAACAAGATATGAAACAAACAAATGTAACAGAAGATAAACCGCAGTCTATATGTAGGTATTGTCCTAGAGAATTCTCAGAATGTAAAGACCGATGTCATTCCTTTAAAACTTTAACTAAATGGGAGAAAGAAGGTCGATTCGCAGATTAGATACGTTCGCAAGAATAATCAGTATTTATTGTAAATAAAACCATATTTTATGTATTCTACCAATACAATATGCTACAATAAAGGTAGCCAAATAAATAATTTCAAAGAAAGAAGAGAGGAGTTTGATTATGTCAGTTGGAGTCGTTACATTTTACATTATTGCGATGATACAAATTATTATTGTTGTTGGTGTTATTCTTGCATTTTATTTTAAATTAAAAAGCATAGACAAAACCCTAAAAGAAATATTAGAAATGAAACAGAAGGAGCAATAAATCTGAAGTTGTATCAAAATTCATAATTACTTAAAACTGGCACTGTTAAAAATCTGTAAACTGGATATTTAGCAAGTGCCACTATAAGTTATAATATCACCTAAGAGTTAATTAATTCAAAACTAATCAATGACTTACGAAAGGCAGGAACATGATGAAAGAAAACAGATATGAATTAAACAAACAGTTGGCACAGATGCTAAAGGGTGGAGTAATTATGGATGTAACAACTCCAGAGCAGGCAGAGATTGCACAAAAAGCAGGAGCGTGTGCTGTTATGGCATTAGAGAGAATTCCAGCGGACATTCGTGCTGCAGGAGGAGTCTCACGTATGAGTGACCCAAAGATGATTCAAGGGATTCAAGAGGCAGTAAGTATTCCAGTTATGGCAAAGTGTAGAATTGGACATTTTGTAGAAGCACAGATTTTAGAAGCAATAGAGATTGATTATATTGATGAGAGTGAAGTTCTTTCTCCAGCAGATGATATTTATCATATTCAAAAATCTAAATTTCAAGTTCCATTTGTGTGTGGGGCAAAAGATTTAGGAGAGGCACTTCGAAGAATTGCAGAGGGTGCTTCTATGATTAGAACAAAAGGAGAACCAGGAACAGGAGATGTTGTACAGGCAGTACGTCATATGAGGGCTATGAACCGAGAAATTCGCAGAATCCAAAATTTACGTGAAGATGAGATTTTTGAGGCAGCAAAACAACTTCAAGTACCTGCTGATTTATTATCTTATGTTCATGAAAATGGAAAACTTCCTGTTGTGAATTTTGCAGCCGGCGGAGTTGCAACCCCAGCAGATGCAGCACTTATGATGCAGTTAGGTGCAGAAGGAGTCTTTGTAGGGTCTGGTATTTTTAAATCTGGAGATCCGGCAAAACGTGCAGCTTCTATTGTAAAAGCAGTGACAAATTATGAAGACGCAAAAGAAATTGCAAAACTATCAACTGACTTGGGAGAAGCTATGGTAGGAATCAACGAACAAGAGATAGAGATTCTTATGGCTGAAAGGGGTCTATAGATGAAGATTGGAATTCTTGCACTCCAAGGAGCTTTTGAAGAACATGGACATATGTTAGATCAGCTTGGCGTAGAGCATTTTGAGATTCGTAAGAAAGATGACTTGAAACAAGATTTTCATGGAATGATTCTTCCGGGAGGGGAGAGTACCGTCATGGGAAAGCTTTTATTAGAACTTGATTTATTTGAAAGTATCCAGACGAAGATAAACAATGGACTTCCGGTTTTGGGAACTTGTGCTGGTCTGATTTTACTTGCAAAACAGGTAAAAGAAGGAAAGCCTCATTTGGCAACTATGGATATCAACGTTCAAAGAAATGCCTATGGAAGACAGTTGGGGAGTTTTAATACGCAAGGTATGTTTGACCATTTAGGAACGGTACCAATGACATTTATCAGGGCTCCGTATATTGAGTCTGTTTCTGGAAATGCCAAGGTACTTGCAACTGTAGATGAGCATATTGTTGCAGCTAGACAGGAGAATCAATGTGTAGTTGCATTTCATCCAGAACTTACACAAGATACAAGAGTACATGAGTATTTTCTTCGCATGATATAACTCTTTTCACACTTGTTTTCCTACATCTCTTACATTATAATTAATGAGAGATGCCTTGTTTATTTTCCAAGGCTCACTTGAATATAATACGCTTAACATAATAAAGGAGACAAGTATGGCACATTTAAAATTTAGTATTGAAACATTAAACGACTTTTGCAACGAAGCATTTGAAAAGTTTGGATTTACAAAAGAGGAAAGTCAGATTATTACAGACGTATTGCTTATGTCTGATAAATTCGGAATTGAATCTCATGGAATGCAAAGATTAAGTCGTTATCATAAAGGAATTGAAAAAGGATTAATCAAATTAGATGCAGTTCCAGAAGTTGTTTTTGAAACACCTGTTTCAGCAGTAATTGAGGGACACGATGGAATGGGACAGCTAGTTGGTCATAAAGCGATGGAAATTGCAATTGAAAAAGCAAAGAAGAGTGGTATGGCGATTGTAACTGCAAGGAATTCAAACCATTATGGAATTGCAGGATACTATGCAAGAATGGCGTGTGATCAAGGATTAATTGGTCTTTCATTTACAAACTCAGAGGCAATTATGGTACCTACTTTTGCAAGAAAAGCAATGTTAGGAAGTAATCCAATCGCCATTGCTATGCCAGCAGAGCCATATCCGTTTTTCTGTGATTCATCAACAACTGTTGTTACAAGAGGAAAGTTGGAGATGTACCGAAAGGCAGAAAAGGAACTTCCAGATGGATGGGCATTAGATAAGAATGGAAATCCATCCAACGATGCAGAAGATGTACTTAAGAATATTCTAAGCAAAGCAGGTGGTGGAATTATGCCATTAGGTGGAAGCAAGGAATTAACAGGAAGCCATAAAGGTTATGGTTATGGAATGATTTGTGAGATTTTCTGTTCTGTTTTATCCATGGGAATGACATCAAATCATACCCATATTGACGGAAAAGGTGGAACGTGTCATGGGTTTATTGCCATTGATCCAGCAGTGTTTGGCAATCCAGAAGAGATTAAAGAACATTTTTCTACTTTCCTTCAAGAATTAAGAGATGCACCAAAGGCAGAGGGACAAGAACGTATCTATACCCATGGAGAGAAAGAAATCCTTGCTATTGAACGTACAAAGATAGAAGGAATTGCTGTCGATGTAAAAACAATAATTGAAATGAAACAAATGAGTGAATATGTTGGTGTTGATTTCACTAAATATTTTGGTGATTTAAAATTAGATGAAAATTATCAGACGTTATATTAAGTTTTAAAAGGAGTAACCATGCGCTATAATTATTGTCCAAAATGTGGAAACAAATTAATAGCTAAGCAGGCAGGAGATGATGGTGATGTTCCATTTTGTGAAGAATGCCAGGAATACTGGTTTGATTCTTTTGCCAGTTGCGTTATTGTGCTTGTATATAATGAATTTCAAGAGGTTGTACTTTCAAGACAAGGATATATCTCAGATACATATGCTTCCTTTACTTCTGGATTTATGTCACCGGGAGAAACAGCAGAAGAAACCGCGGTGCGTGAAGTAAAAGAGGAAATAGGACTTGATGTACAGAATTTAGAATATGCTGGGACTTATTGGTTTGGTGCAAGAGAGCAACTTCTCCATGGATTCATTGCCTATTCACCAAAGTGTGAATTGAATCTTTCTCAGGAAGTAGATGATGCAAAGTGGATATCTGTTTTAGATGCACCTAAATATATGTTTCCTGAGTCACCTGGAAATGCAGCGTATGGAATCTACCGAAAATATTTAAAAAAATTACAAATCTAAAACAAATAAAATTATTAATCATAAGAAAAGATGTCGAATAATAGCCGTTATTCGACATCTTTTTTATATTCTTTTGATTTTACATAGAGAGAATCAGAAAATTTAACTTGAATTATACGTATAAAATACGTATAATTGGGGTATGGGCTCCTAAAAAGAAGGGTGGAAAAGAGAAGTTTATGAGATTGGTATATCCAACATTAATCAAACAAGTGAATGAATTATATTATGTTTTTGTTCCTGATTTAGATATTCACGAACAGGAAAAAAGTCTTGCTGGAGCTATTGAGATCGCAAGAGATGCGATTGGGGCGAAGGTAATTCATTTAGAGATTAAGAACCTAGAACTTCCTAAGCCATCTTCCGATGAATTTATTCGGGAACTTATTAAAATTAAAAGAAGTGAAACTATTGATTTTAGTCAGGGTGAAGTTACATTTACTTATGTGGATGTGAATGTTCAGGAGTATCGGAACAAATTTAACCAACGTTCTGTGAAGAAAAATTGTACCCTGCCATACTGGCTAAGCAAAAAATCAGAAGAATTGGGAATTAATTTTTCCAAAACTCTTCAAGAAGCACTGCTTCAAAAACTAGACAAGAAATGACAAATGTTACCATTGGAATTTATAAGACAATAGTGGTATAATAGACATAAAATGTGGCAAAATTGCAAGAAAACAGAAAAAGATAAAAGAGGATTGTATAAAAATACTGAAAGGGGTTATTTATGAAGAAGATTCATTTAGTGAGTATGTTACTTATGTCGCTTTGTTTTGGTGTGTTATTATTTACTCCAAGAACAGATGATGTATATGCTTCGTATAGTCGATATACAACATCCAGTGTGAATGTAAGAACGAAAGCAAGTATGAGTGGAAAAGTTGTAGGTTCTTTTGCAAAGGGAAAGAAAGTAACTTGTTATGGAACAAGTGGAAGCTTCACAAAAGTAAAGTATAACGGAAGCTATCGTTATACAGCTACCAGTTATTTGTCATCTAAGAAGCCAAGCAGTTCTTCAAGTAGTAGTTCTTCAAGTTCTACATACACCAGGTATATTAAGGCTGCATCTTTAAACGTACGAAAGGCTGCATCTAATAGTGGAGCTGTAGTGGGAAGTGTATCCAAGGGTACGAAGGTAACTTGTTATGGAACAAGTGGAAGTTTTACAAAGATAAAGTATAACGGAAGTTATCGTTATGTATCTACCAGCTATTTAACATCAACAAAAACAACAAGTTCTTCAAGTAGTTCTTCAAATAGTAGTTCTTCAAGTTCTACTTATACAAGGTACATTACAGCTAGTTCTTTGAATGTACGAAAGAAAGCATCCAGCAGTGGAGCTATTGCAGGAAGTGTATCGAAAGGAACAAAGGTAACTTGTTATGGAACAAGTGGAAGCTTTACAAAGATAAAATATAACGGAAATTACTGTTATGTATCTACACAGTATTTATCTTCAAGCAAACCAAGCAGCTCTTCAAATAATAGCTCTTCAAGTTCTACATATACAAGATATATTACAGCTAGTTCTTTGAATGTACGAAAGAAAGCATCCAGCAGTGGAGCTATCGCAGGAAGTGTATCGAAAGGAACAAAGGTAACTTGTTATGGAACAAGTGGAAGCTTTACAAAGATAAAATATAACGGAAATTACTGTTATGTATCTACACAGTATTTATCTTCA
>JAQVEG010000007.1 GCA_028697725.1 Anaerostipes sp. | reverse complement strand
CCTTCTCCATCTGTTCCATCCTCACATAATATTCCAGTAGTCTAAAAAAATAAGCAGGTACTCTTCTGTTGCCATGTTCCCAATCTGATACTGTCATATACGGAATCTCAAAAAAATCACAGAATTGTCTTCGGTTCATTCCTGTACTTTTTCGTAGTGCAATTAATTTATCTTTTAAACCTATTTCCTCTTCCATCTGTTTTTCCTCTTTTCATTTTCACGCATTGCATATATTTATTGTACTTTCATTATTGCTTTTCGTCAACAATCAATATAATTTTCTATAAAAAACCTCCTGTTATAATCACACGGTTGTTACTCATGCGATTTTTAACAGGAGGTTTTTATAATACTTCTGATTTCGTGTTTACATCTACTATGACAGTGACAAAATTGCTTTGTCTATATCTCCATCAATACAGATAGAACGTTTTTCAATTTCCTGAGGTGCCACAGCTTCTCCAAGATTGATGCAGGCATAGATTGCCTTATCGTTCTGTGCTGTCATTTTCCAGAATGGATATTTTATAATGCCTGGGGTATTGGCACCCACACCTAATTCCAAATACAACACCTTGCAGTTTTCATGTCTGCGAAGAAACTGTGCATAGTATTCTGATGCCCTATGCCAACCTTCATCTTCCACAAAGGTGTTGTCACACCTCAAATTGACTGTCATAGGTTTCCCACAAATAGAGCAATATGGAATTAAGGATGTAGGGATTTTCATATCTTTTTGTTGTTCCAGCATTTGTGTTACAACAGCTTCATTTTCATAAGTTTTCTGATGGCACGGTTCGGAACATTGGAACAATCCATAATCTCCCTGTGTATAAAATAAGCGATGCTTATCAAATCCTGCCCTCTGAAACTGATGATCTACGTTTGTTGTAAGAACAAAATAATCTTTATCTTTTATCAGCTTAAATAAATTCTGATAAATAGGTTTCGGTGCATCAATATAGCGATTGTAATAAATATGTCTGCTCCACCATGCCCAGTATTCTTCCAGCGTATCAAAGGGATAAAATCCACCTGCATACATATCTGGAATAGAATACTTTTCTGCAAAATCTCCAAACAGTTTATGAAATCGTTCTCCACTATAAGTAAATCCTGCTGAAGCAGAAAGACCTGAGCCAGCACCTATGACTACTGCATCTGTATTTTCAATGTATTCTTTTATTCGTTCGATATTATCTGAGTAGCTGCTCATAGATTTCTTTGTCCATATCTTTGAAAACATTAAAGACCACCTTCTTTACTTTTGTATTTCTTTTTAGAAATTCTTTTACTGTATGCACAGCAATCTTAGCTGCTTCTTCATTTGAAAAATGAAACTCTCCTGTGGAAATACAACAAAATGCAATACTGCTGATACCTTTTTCTTCTGCTAATTTCAAACAGGATTCATAACAGCTTTTCAATAAGTCACAATCTTTTTTGGTTAATGTTCCGCTGACAATCGGTCCAACCGTATGGATAATATAATCACAAGGAAGATTATAGGCTTGCGTAATTTTAGCTTGTCCCGTAGGTTCGGCGTATCCTTGCTTTTCCATAATTTCTGCACACTGATAGCGTAACTGAACCCCACTGTAAAAATGAATACAATTATCGATACAATGATGATTGGGGACATAACAGCCTGTCATTCCACTATTGGCAGCATTGACAATCGCACCGCATTTTAGGGTCGTAATATCTCCCTGCCATAAGTAAATCCCTTCCTGCACAGATTCCAAATCATCTATTCTTGTGATTCCTTTTTTGCTGCTTTCTTCCAGTAAAAACTCATTCTGAATACGAAGAAATTCATCATCTATGCTCTTTGGCATACGAATATTCATAAGCCCTCTTAATAGACGCATCTGTTCTTCTGAACTGTCTGGAATTTCAATATCTGAATATCTTCCATCTTCTTTTATAAGCTCTCTTAACAAATAGTTTCTTCTTTCACTTTGATTCATATTTACCCTCGCTTTTCAATTATCTGCTTTGGACAAACTTCTGCACATCTTCCACAATGCAGACAATGGTTCTGATCTATCACAACTGGTTTCTGTAAAATATCAATACATTTTTGAGGACAAACCGAATAACAAAGTTTGCAGCCGATACATCCGCTTCCTACATAGTATCCCCTTTTTTGTATGGCTGGTGTCCCAATTACAATCGTATCCCGAACAATATGTGATGGACTGGAAATATCAAAATATTCTCCCTGTGCTTCATAAAGGCAAAATACCTCTATTGCACTTCTGGTATCATCGGGATAGATTTTCTGCATATATGTGTTTGTTTCAAATATTTCATTCAGTTTCTCCGTTCCAATATTCTTTATTCTACCACGCAGGGAAATTGACATTTTATCTTTTGTTGCTGATAATGCCACAAACTTCTGCTGCATAAGCTGTTCATAGAAAGTCTTTCCTTTGGCTGTAATAAAATAAATACCATTTTCATCATACAACATCATATCAATAATTCTAGTCTGCGGATACCCGTCTGAACCAATTGTTGCAATTGTAGTGGAATGAATTTGTTCCACCAAAACCTTCAAATAATTAATTCTAAAATTCATAAGGAGCGTTTCCCGAAAAATCTGCAATTACTCCATGAGGATTTTCCAAATAGAACACCTCAAAGATAGGGTTGTCTGCTGTCTGGTACTGTCCCTTTACGATTGGATTATTCATGCAACCTTCTTTTACGGCCATATTATTTTCAAATACAACTTTTCCTGCAAGACGAATCCATGCGTATTCTGGAGATGAAACAGAAACTTCTACTTCTGGATTTTCTAACATATCCTTATACACATCTTTTGTGTTGTTCGTGCAGAACCAAAGTTTTTCTTCCTGCTCAAAACAGAACATAAATGGACGGCACTTTGCCTTTCCGTCACGTCCAACTGTTGCCAAATACTGAACTGGGTTTGCCTGTAAAAATTCTACTACTTTACTCATTTTAATATCCTCCTATTTGTTTTCGTTGTAATCTTGCTTGTTACAACTATGTTATACCACTCTCTCGTTGTAATGTCAATAGTTACATCAAAACTTTTCAAAAAAATTTACCCGCACCTTTTTGATGGGTACGGGTAACATTACAATTCCTTTTGAATATAACTCTTTGTGTCTTCAACAATCTCTTGTATCGTTATGCTTCTCATTTCGTTCTCCATTGCTGTTTGAACTCTGTTCAATTTATCATCTAAGACATTATGTATATTTCTTCCTACTGGACATTCTTTGTTTGGGTTTTCGTGAAAATGAAAGAGTTCTCCATTCTCTATACTGTCTACTGCCTTATATATATCAAGCATCGTTATCTCTGATAATGGCTTTGCTATTTCTGCTCCGCCACTTCCTCTAACAACCGTTATTATTCCAGCCGCTTTTAATTGCTGAATCAATCGTCTGATTACAACAGGGTTCACATTTACACTTCCTGCGAGAAAATCACTGGTCACTTTATAATCGTCCTTAAATGTATCAATACACGCTAAAATATGAATAGCAATTGTAAATCTACTAGATATTTGCATAAAAGCACCTCCAAAATCTACATCTATTTCCTATAGATTATACATTCCAGTTGATGTAATGTCAATTATTACAACAAATGCTTTAGATTTTATTACTTTATGACCTTTGACCCGCCAAAGACCGCAGACATTTCAATATTATCCAGTGCCTTATCCAAAGCATTAACTTCATTTAACGTAAGGATTACATCTGCCGCACCCATATTCTCTTTTATTCTCTCCACTTTGCGTGTTCCCGGAATCGGTACAATATACGGCTTTTTGCACATCATCCATGCCAAAGAAATCTGACCGGGTGTGGCTTTTTTCTCATCTGCAAACCGCTTTAATAATCCAATCAATTCCTGATTTTTATCCATTGCATCGTCAGTGAACTGCGGCATCTTACTACGGTAATCTAAGTTGACATCAAACTTAGAATTCTTATCGTATTCACCTGTAAGCAGACCATTTGCCATCGGAGAGAATGCCACTAGTCCCACTCCTAATTCTTCTAATACAGGGAAAAGACTTTCATATTGTCTTGCCATCATAGAATAACGATTTTCTACAGCCGTAACTGGACATACCTTATTGGCACGGCGAAGGTATTCTTCATTTGCCTCACTGATTCCCCAATGTAAGATTTTTCCTTCCTTAATAAGTTCAGCCATGATTTCAGCTACAATTTCTGGCTCCACATTAGAATCAATTCGATGCTGGAAGTATAAATCAATATAATCTGTCTGTAAACGTTTCAGGCTTCCTTCAATAGATTTTCTAATTATTTCTGGCCGAGAATCTGGCACTAACCCATGATTGACCTGTCCATCATTCAAATCAAAATGAATACCAAACTTTGAAACAATTTGTACTTTATCACGAAATGGCTTTAATGCCATACCAACCACTCTTTCATTTGCATGAGGATCATCTGATGTGCCATAGCATTCTGCCGTATCAAAAAGTGTGTAACCCATTTCATAAGCACTACGAATCATTTCGATTGCGTGCTGGTCTTGTGTTGCCTCACCATATGCATGAGAGAATCCCATACAACCAAGACCTACTGCTGATACTTTAAATCCTTGTCCTAATATTCTTGTTTTCATTTTTAGATTTCCTTTTCCAATCCTTTTACCCATTCTGCAACCTCACTAGACTCTACATCTGAAGAAAATCTCATTCCATCCTGCCAATCTCCTGTTCCTGCTTCTTCGGCAAGAAGCGTTCCGCTTTCTCCAATCCCAGAAGAGGCTGCCGTACAAAATGGAATCACAGTTTTCCCTTTAAAATCATTTGCTTTTACAAAGGTATCTGTAGGCCAGGCCGCAATTCCCCACCAGATTGGATATCCAATAAATACAGTATCGTAAGAATCCCAGTTTTTCACTGTTGTTGAAGTAAGTTCCACATCTCTTAAGGATTTATCATCATGTTCTTTGCTTACACGACTATTGTCATCTGTCCAGTCCAAATCTGCGTCACTATAAACTTCTGTTGGAACAATTTCAAACACATCTGCTCCTGCTGTTTGGACAATTGTATTTGCCACCGCCTTAGTTCTTCCTGAAGCAGAATAATACACAACCAAAACCTTTCCTTCTGACGCAGTATCATTATTTTTTGTACTATTTTTTTCAGAAGATGTTGAACTATCTGTTTTTTCCTGGGTTGGCGTATTCTCCTGACTTTGGTTGCTACTATTTGTGGAACCACATCCAGTGATTCCTACTACCATTAATGTACATGTTAAAAGAGCTACAATTATTCTTCTAATTTTCATTCTGAATCTCCTTTTCATCTATAAAATCATCTTACAAAATTCGTAAATACCGCTACTTCTTCCTCTGGTAATTCCAGTCCATTATTCATTGCTATCTCCTTACATTTCAGATGGAATGCCATATTTCTTCCAAGAATTCTCATATTCATAAGACCTTCTTTATCCTCTGCAACCTGTTCTGGAATCGCACCATGAACCATATTCCAATATTTCGTAGTAATAATTGGCATTTCCTGAATAGCAAAATACTTATTCATCTGATCAAAAGTTGCTGTTGTTCCTGCTCTTCTTGCTGACATAACACATGCTGCTGGCTTTAGTCTAAAGTTTTTATTTTGACATCCGCCCAATTCCGAATAAAAGAGTCTATCCATAAATGCTGTCATATTTCCACTTGCTCCAGCATAATGAACCGGTGTTCCAAATACGAATCCATCTGCTTCTTTTGCCTTCTCATGCATTTCATTCACAATATCGCTGAATACACATTTTCCAGTTTCTGCAAAGTTCGTTCCACTTCTCTAAGCGCTATGTAAGTACATCCCGCCCTATGTGGACTTCCGTTGATCAATAATACTTTCATTTTAGCCTCCATGTTTACTTTGACTTGTCATTAGTTTTTGTACATAGTATCCAATCGTAATTACTAGCACTGAAATAGACAGTAAATCCAATACATAATAAATTCCAGGTTCCATATAATCAAAAAATACAAAATGTATTTGCAGTGATATATAAGAAAAAAAGTTTCGTTTGATAAGGGCGTATACTCCATACAAATCAACAATTCCTATAATAATTCGTAGAACTATCTTTACTTTTGCATTTAATACTTTCCCTTTTTTCATCTTTTTTATCATGCCTGCCATCATCGTACAATGAAAGCCCATATGTATTCCCATGAGTAAAAAACTCAGGTAGCTGCATGTCATATGAAGACTTCTTGCCACGCTCATTGAAATAGGAATTTCTATAAATGTAAATACATAACCCGACATACGAATTCCACTAATCATTAGCAGAAACATTATCAAAAAAAGTGCCACATTCATAACTGTTGTACAAATTCTATATGACGAGTAAGAACCTTTTCCTAATGCCTTAAACCATCCAAAATTCAAAACATGATGTGCTATAAATAAAATCAGCATCAGTGCTCCAGCTATCTCATGGTTCTTTTGACCTGTTAATTGATAGGACATTAACACGAACAAAACAATACTCATAGCCACATCAATCGTCATTTTTAATTTCATTTTATTTGTCATTGATGTGCTCCTAGTTTTTTACCCAATCTCTCACGTCCTGTTCAGAACCTGAAACACGACTGCCTCTAATAGACAAATAATCATCCTTAAGAACCGTGGCATTAGTCACCAATTTTTCCAGTGTACTCAGACTACTAGCTCCATTAGAGCTTCCATTATGTGATAAAAATGGAATAATTGTTTTTCCTGAAAAGTCATAGGATTCCATAAATGTCCACATCGGCATTGGCAAGTCATACCACCATACAGGAAAGCCAACATATATTGTGTCGTACTGTTCTAGCTGTTCCTGCGTCAGTTCTATTGTTATTTCAGGTCTTGTTCCATTATTTAATTCTTCCTCTGCTCTATCTGTGCAGTCATCAAAATCCGCACTATACGCCTCTGTTGGAGTTACTCTGATAATGTCTGCATCTGCTTCATCAGCTACCCACCTAGCCATTTGCTGCACATTTCCTGACCATGAAAAATACACGACTAACGTATCTTTTTCGCCTGTTATCGATGCTTCGGCCTCATTGTCAATAGCCCGCCCACCACTACCAAAAATACGTAGCACAAGCAATACAACCGCTATAATTACAATTGCTATAATTCCTATCATGAGCAATCTCTTTTTCTTCACACTGATATTCCTCCTATGGTATTTTTACTGCTATTTCTTTTGCACTCTTTTTATCTGTAGCCATACCTAAATATTTCATTCCGTAAAGTCCTGCAAATCTGCTCATCGTAAATTCACCCGCTTCTAACATCCATTTTTCAGGGGAAGCTCCCTAAAATAAAAACACAAGACTTTTTCCATTAAACGCTCCTTGTTCTACTGGTCCATAAAATCGATCAAGAAGATTTCTCATCGCACCACAAATGTTATGCCAGTATAATGGTGAACCCATGATAAGAATTTCTGCATTTCTCATTTTTTCTAAAATTTCATTAAATTGATCATCCGAATACTTCTGACCATAGCTATAGATTTTATAGTCAACTAGATTTAGTATTTCATAGTCTCTATCTCCAAGTAATGTTTTTGCAAGCATTGCTGTATTTCCATTTTCATTAGGACTTCCATTAATAAATAATATTTTTTTCATGTGATTTTCCTCTTTTCTTTCATTTACCATTTTTACAAACCACTCCACCATCGCAGGATCTGAGTGGGAGAAGAAGGAACTTGTATTTTTATCTAACGCTGTGATTTTACTCATATCATCTTCTGATAATGTAAAGTCAAAGACATTGAGATTTTCTACCATTCTTTCATAATGTGTTGATTTAGGAATAACAACAACACCTCTTTGGATATGCCATCTTAAAATCACCTGTGCAACACTCTTATTATGTTTTTCTCCAATTGTTTTTAATGTTGCATCCTCGAACAAGCCACCGCGTCCTTCGCCGAATGGAGCCCATGCTTCTATCTGAATGTTGTATTTATCCATGTATTGTTTTGCCACAATCTGCTGATTATGTGGATGTGTTTCTACCTGATTTACCATTGGCTTGATGCGAGCAAATCTTGCAAGATCGATTAATCTGTCCAGATAGAAGTTTGACACACCAATGGCACGAATCTTTCCTTCTTCATACAAATCTTCTAACGCACGCCATGCACCATAATAATCAGCAAATGGTTGGTGTAATAAACACAAATCAAGATAATCTGTTTTTAACTTTTTCAAAGATTCTTCTACAGATTTTTTACATTCTTCATATCCATAATGTTCAATCCAAATCTTTGTTGTAAGAAAGATTTTTTCTCTTGGAATGCCTGATTTTACAATTGCATTGCCAACTTCTTCTTCGTTAAAATAGCTCTGTGCTGTATCGATAGATCGGTAGCCTGCTTTTAGTGCATCTAAAACACATCTCTCACATTCTTCTTTTGTTACCTGATATACACCATATCCTAAGATTGGCATAACTACGGAATTGCTTAATTTAATAGTTTTCATTTAAATTACCTCCATACTTTTCTTATTTTTGAGCATCAAAATCTGGTGCAAAGTTTAAATATCCTTCCAACATTTCCTTTGTGGCATAATAATAGCGCGTATTTTTATTGATTGTGGAAATCTGATTCATTTCATCTACTGTAAGAGAAAAGTCAAAAATTTGAATATTATCTTTTATATGCTCTGAATTCTTTGAACCAGGTATTACAATATTTCCACTCTGTACATGCCATCTCAAGATAATCTGAGCATTGGATTTACCGTATTTCTTTGCCAACTCTAAAAACACATTTTCATTCACAAGTGCTGTATCTCCATGTCCAAGTGGATACCATGCCATTACAACCGCTCCAATTTCATCCAGATAAGTCTTAAGCTCTGTCTGTGGAAAATATGGATGAGTTTCTACCTGAATAACAGCCGGTTTGATTTCTGTCTTGTCTATTACTTCCTTGATTTCTTCAATATCAAAATTAGACAACCCTAGAGATTTCACTTTTCCAGCCTTTACTGCATCTTCCATCGCTTTATAAGCACCAAAATAGTCGCCAACTGGCTGATGTAAGAAAAGAAGATCAATATAATCTGTGTCTAATCTTTTTAACGTGGCCTCAATTGCATTTGCTGCAGTCATATATTCACTTGGCCATAGCTTTGTAGAAAGGTAAATCTCTTCTCTGGTTTTTCCAGAAGCCTTCATTCCACGTCCTACTGCTTTTTCATTCATATATGCATTGGCTGTATCAATCAGTGTATAACCATTGTTTAATGCATTTACAACTGCATTCTGTGCCTCATCTGGTTCCATTAGAAAGGTTCCGATTCCTGCTGTAGGTATTGTTGTTTGATTGTTTAACGTGATGTATTCCATATTATTCTCCTGTTTCTTTGCATACTGTTTATCTTCTGATACAGCTATAATATTTGATTTTCTCACAAAAGTACAATATTTATCTTGCATACTAGTATAGGTATCACGTATACTGATGTCAAAGGCGGTGATTATATGATAGAAATATATTTATTAGAACAATTAAGTGCTTTTCACAAATATGGCACATTATCGGCTGCTGCTGAATACTTACATCTTGCACAGCCATCTCTGTCAAGATCCATGCAAAAACTTGAATATTTACTGGGAGTGAAATTATTTGAGCGTACTAAGAACAAAGTACAGTTAAATGAAACTGGAATACTGGCTGCAAACTATGCAAACCAAATACTAGACAATGAGAATGAGATGATACGTCATATAAGAATTTTTGATCGAAGTTTTCACACAATTTCTATCGGAAGCAATGCACCTGGCCCTTTGATGCAGATACTTCCCATTGCTTCTGCTTGTTTTACTGATATGACAATCACTTCAAATCTCTGTGATGAGGAGACTTTATTACGTGGTATTCACGATGATACCTACAGTTTAATTATCTTGAATCATGCAGTTGAATTTGAGGATATCTACTGTACAGAATATTGCAATGAACAACTCTATCTTTCAGTTCAGCATTTTCATCCTGCCGCATCAAAAAAAGCAATTGCTTTTAAAGAAATGGATGGGCAATCCTTTATTATGCATTCACAAGTTGGTCTATGGGATAAACTTGTACGAAAAAAAATGCCACATGCAAAATTCTATTTACAAAATGATTTAGATGCAGTAGGCGAACTTCAGCGGTCTTCCGATTTACCTTCTTTTGCGACTGATATCTCTCTTAAAATGATAGACTCAAGAAATAACGGTCGTATTTTTATTCCATTCTCTGACAATGATGCAAAACAAACTTATTATTTAATATGTTTAAAAACTAAATACAATCAAATAAAAACACTATTTCCTACAGTTGTGTAGATATGATGATGAAACGAAAAATATAGCAAAAAAAGAAGATGGCTTATATGTTTATAGCATACAGCCCCTCTTCTTTTTATTTCTACTTATTCACCTGAATCAAATTTCATCGAATCATATTCTTTGCTATATAAATTATAATGCATCATCTGCATCGTTTCTCTTCACGTAGGTCAATTCAATATCATAGCCAAGAGACTCCAGCATCTGCACAAAAGTTTTATTTACAACACCATCTTTTTTCTTGATAATACGATTGACATACTGTCCTGTGGTGCCAATCTTCTGGGCAAGCTGTGCCTGTGTTATTTCGTTTTCTATACATTTGACCTTAACATCAATTTCTATCTTGTTTTTCAACATACTATTTTCTCCTATTAAATCAATCGACTATTTCCAACATTTTTGAGATAATTTATTATAATATGTTTTTATAGGAATTTCAATACAACCGTACGCTTGTACCTTCGTCCTTACTGCTCAAGGCATGAGAAGAGCACGGATTTTTCATCTTTTTCTGCATATACTATAATGAGCTGGACTGTATATCGCTTTCTCATTGGCTTGGGATTTCACCAAATCCCCATTGACTGTTTTGTGAAAATGCGTTATACTTGCCTCAGTGAATAGATTGCAGTAGCTTGCGAGGCCTGCGATTGGAGGAGTCCCTGAGGGGGCTCCTTTTAACATTTATACGGAGGTGACTTATGCCAAAGCCATTCATGACTTACAAACAACAAATACAAAAACTCCGAGATAAAAATCTTACGATTACGGATGAAAATGAAGCCAAATCCATATTACAGCAGGATGGCTATTACGCTTTAATCACGGGGTATAAGGATTTATTTAAAAATCCGTCAACCAAAAACTACCGTGACGGTACCACCTTGCAGGATATTCTTGCCTTATATCAGTTTGACGAACAGTTACGTGAGCTAACGCTTCGCCATCTTTTACATATTGAACGACACATTCGTTCTTCCCTCAGTTATGCATTCTGTGACAAATTCGGTGAACAGCAAAGTGCCTACCTGGATCCATCAAACTATGACAATACAAAGAAAAAGAGCAATGCCATCAACCGTCTGATTACAAAGCACCTCTCTCCCCTGCTGACCAAACAGTCATCCTATCCATTTCTTGAACACAATAAAAAAGTTCATGGAAATGTTCCTCTCTGGGTAATGGTAAATGCACTTTCTTTTGGTACATTATCAAAAATGTATAAGCTGTCACTTCCTAAAATCCAGTATGCCGTAAGCCGTGACTATATTGCTGTTAATGAAAAGCAATTAGGACAGGTTTTGGATGTATTGACCGATTACCGAAATTTGTGTGCACATAATGAACGAATGTTTTCTCACAGATGTGCAAAAAAGGATATTCCAGATTTTCCACTGCATAAGAAACTGGACATTCCTACGCAAGGCAATTATTATCTCCGCGGGAAACGGGATTATTTTGCAGTTGTCCTTTCCTTTCTCTATTTATTGCCAAATTCGGAATTTCTGCGATACGAATCTCAGCTCAGTCAATTAATCGAAAAGGCTGTTAGCAATAATCAACAGATTTCTCATGATGATTTGCTTAACATTATGGGATTTCCAGAAAACTGGGAAAAAGTAACTTCCTATCCAAAGGCATAAATATGTTCTTAAGTTTGTGATCCTCTTATCAACTCAATCCTCTCTACATGACACGGTTAAATGTCGTGCACCCTAATACTTCAAAGTGTTGTAACTCTCATCTGTTTCATCAATTCATCCTTATTCATAATTATGCCTCCGGTTTCAATGATCCATAGAAATAGCTTGCTGTTGCGCCACCATCAATCAAGAAATCTGCGCCTGTGATAAAGGCCGCTTTATCACTCATGAGAAGTTCTGCTACATTTGCAACCTCATCTGCCGTTCCCGGTCTGCCTGCTGGGCATTTAGCAAACATATTTTTGTAGAAATCACCACGAGGACCATTGAACTCGTCAATAGCAAGGGGAGTGACAATGATTCCTGGCGAAATGGAATTGATTCTTGCTCCTCGTGCACCCCATTTTACTGCTTCTCCCATAACACGTTTTTCATTGCATCTCTTTGCCATCTGATAAGCATGAAGTGTGTCTTTGATATTCTCCGGCTGTAAAATTTCTAATTTCAGTAATTCTTCTGTTGGTGTGATTGCCAGTTGCTCGTCAGCTGCCGCTGATAACTGTGGCATTCTGTGTCCTGACTGACTGGAAATTGTAATACCTACGCCACCTTCTGCAATAACCTTTCCAACCTCTTCCAAAAGAACGGCTGTACCATATAAATCAACTTTAAAAATCACATCAATTGGTGCCTGACTTGGAGATACGCCTGCTCCATTTACAAGCATTTTAATTTCGCCATATTCTTCTGCTTTTGCAATTAATGCAAGAATGGATTCTCTGGATGATAAGTCCATCTCCACAGGTTCCACATCAAACCCTGCATGATTCATGATTTCTGCAATCGCTTTTGCATTCTTTATATTTTTATCACCCATGACGATTTTCTTTCCGTAGCCCATGCGTCTGGCAATCGCCATGCTAAGCTGCCCTGCACCTGTAACAATCATTACTTCTTTCTTTTCCATTTTGATTTCCTCCATTATTTTGTGCTTTCATTCCATTTCTTCAAAGACTCATCACAGCTTGAAACACTACTTCCCTGAATCGCCAAACCCTTTTTGAACTTCGCACCAAAACAAAGCTTTTTCAAATCACTCTCACTTCTGCCCATACCACTTCCTTCATGGGTACAGACTGCGCGGACTGTTTTCCCTTTTAAATCAATCTGTTCCAATACCGTGAACATATGCATCGGCATCGTTCCCCAGTAATTCGGGTACATTACTGTAATTAAGTCGTATTGTTCTATGTTGTCCGGTATATCTTTTACTGCCGGACGTGCATTGCTGCGAAGATCCTTCTGTGCCTGCTCAATACAGGCATTGTAATTATCCGAGTAAGGGGTAACTGGTTTTACATGAAACAGTGACCCTCCGGTAATGGCTACCAACTTCTCTGCAACCACCTCCGTATTTCCTTTCTCAATGTACTTCAGACTTCCTCCAAAATAATTTTCTGCTGCTCGTGAGTAATACAAAATAAGTTCTCTCATGATTCTAATCCTCCATCGTTTAATTTTTTTGTCTTGATTCTTCTTTATCTTACACCGTGTAATTTAATCACAGTATAGCATTCATTTTACACAGTGTCAATTATTATTTTACACAGTGTTTGTTATTGACTTGTACACAATTTTTTCTTATAATGAACATATTAGATGGATTTGAAATAATAAAGGAGCCAACACAGTATGGATTTTCAACGTGCAAGAACACCAGAACAAATAGAAAACAGACAAAATGAAATCATCCTTGCCTGTAAAGAAATATATGAAAAAGACGGATATGATGCTGTCACAATTAAAGGAATATCTGAAATAACTTCCTTTACCAGACCTGCAATATACAGCTACTACAAAACGAAAGAAGAGATTTTCTTAGATATTCTAAAAGAAGAATTTGCTCTGTGGCATTCCGATTTAGTAAATCGTTGTTCCATGGAAAAAAATCATACCAGAGAGCAGTTCTGTACAGTGCTATCTGACTCTCTTTGCGATCGGACTATCTTATTGGAATTACTTGCTGTTCACTTAAACACTATAGAAAATAATACACGCTTGGAACGTCTTGTGGAATTCAAGAAGACAGTCTATCAGTTTTTGGATGCATTCAAATCTGAAATAGATTGTTTCTTTCCTAAGCAAGACGAACATATTAAGGATGAATTCCTTAATATGTTTCTCATTTACATCAATGGCTTATATCCTCATATATTTCATTCCAAAATCCAAAAAGAAGCTATGGCGCTTGCTGGCAGACCTCATACTCAAAGAGATTTGAAAAAAGTATGTTTTCAAGATCTGCTTCTCCTAACCAATCAATTACAATAAATTTAAGCAATATTTTAAAGAACCACAGGGCATGTTTTCATATCTAACATGCCCTGTGGTTCTTATTCAAAATTCATATCACCATATTTTTAATAGGTTCTCATATCTGTCCAATCAACTCCTACGTCCCCAAGTTTCGTTCCTTTTGAAAACACCATCCTGACTGCCGTATTCCCGTCTTCAGAGATGTAATAGACTGCATCTATTGTCTTATCAATCTTATAGAGATTTCCAACGACTTTATGCATCCACACCTGGACAAAGTTTTTATATCCATTTTCCTTGCACGCCTTCCTGAATCGATCCCACTGACCACCTTGTGGTGAGAATGCAACCTGTACCACGTTCTTGGTTTTATCTGTCGCCTTCGTGAATGACAGTAGATTCCCGATTTCGCCATCCAGATTTTCAACAATCAAAGTTTCCATATTTGTCTTGTATGCATTGTCGCTATTCCCCGGCTGACCTAGTCCATACCATTCGGCATTGGCCGCTTTCGCTGCTGTCTCAACCTGTTTTGCTTTCGCAGTAGCATCGCTGGCTCTCGCCCGATCAATGTATCCTGTCAAGGCAGGAACCAACAATGCTACAAGAATTCCGAGAATAAGTAGAACAACAATCAATTCCACTAACGTAAAACCATTTTTATCAGATTTTTTTGGGTTCATTCTTAACATACATCTTACCTCTTCAGTATCCAAAATTTTATCACGATCCAACCTTCATTTAACACCTTATATTATACTCTCCCAACCATTATATTTCCAGTATATATCATCTATTTTCTCGCTTTCTCGTTTTTTATAGTTCTATTGCTTTCTGTATAGTGAGAGCATGTCACTCTTCACGTGCTACTATTATATCACCTGAAATGTTTTCCATTTCCCGGATTTCTGTCGCCAAATCAATATGACCGCTCGAACCACCCAATCACACACCATTGCAATGGCAATCCCAATCACACCCATTTGCAGAACAACTCCAAAAAGCCATGACAACAGCAGGCGCATCGCTATAGTGGATATAACCGAAACATACATGGTGAATTTCACATCCCCCGCAGCTCTCAGCCCATTGCTGAACGCACCCGAAAATGGAAAAGCAACAGCATTGAAAAAGTTATGAATCAGGACAAGTAGAATCACAAGCTGTTTTGTTTCCGCCTCCAATGCATAGAAACGCATAAGCAATGGCGTTAAAAGAAAAACCAACAGGTTCCATACCGCTGAAAGTAAAAGGGTAATCTTTGTCAATTTCTTAAAATAATAATCCGCAGCTTCTATATCTCCGTTTCCCATGCACTGCCCAATAACTGTAATAAACACCGGTCCCATAGCGACCCCAGCCAAAGCAGCCAACGACCAGATGGTTTGCGCTACTCCATTTGCTGCAATCTGATATGTTCCAAATAATGCAACAATACTGCTGAGTGCAACTTTTACCAACTGGAACACACCATTTTCCATTCCATTTGGAATAGCGATTTTCAATATTTGCTTCATAAGCTTCTGCTTCCACTGGAAAATCCATTGCATGCGATAAAATACCCCATTTTTCTCCCGAAAACACAGAACAGTAATCCCAACGGCTGAAAAAGTCCTTGCCAAAAGAGAAGCGTATGCAACACCTGCCACGCCTCGATGCAGTACAAAGACACCTATGAGATTCCCAACGACATTGATTGTATTAGACACGATTGACAAATACATGGTTACACTGGTTTTTCCAATGCTGCGAAAAAGAGCAGCACCGGCGTTGTAAACCGCCAGTGCTGGATATGAATATGCTGAAATCCTGAGATATGTAACACAAGCCTGCATCACGGAAACTTCTACCTTACCAAACAGCAGACAAAGTATGCTTTCGTTTCCAATCAGAACCACCACAGCAGCCAGCGTTGAAAAAATCGCAGAAAAGGACAGAAGCTGACTGGCAGATTTCCCCGCAGAACCATTGGCTTTTTTACCAATATACTGACTGATTACAACAGCACCGCCTGAAGCCAATGCTGTGAACAAGTAAATTAAAATTGTGTTGAACTGATTGACAAGTGCCACCCCTGATACCGCTGCCTCTCCTACATAGCTGACTACAAGGGTATCTGCAAGTCCAACCATCAATACCAGCATCTGCTCAAAGAACAGAGGTATAATCATTTTCCTTAATTGCGCATTTGTAAACACATCTGTCTCCCTCCTCGCAGACTCATTTTAACCGACTTCATGCTCTATCTCTGTTCTTTCTTTTTTCGATGTAAGTATCATAAGCCCTTTTATGGCATAAAGACTGATAAAAACCCATAATCCCATCATAGCAATGTACTCTGCAAACACGGATACAGCACTCTGTTCAAAATCAAAGAATACAAACTCTTGTTTCAAAAACATATAAGAAACAATACCTGCACTGTAAAAACAGTAGGCTCCATACCCAGCGATACAAATTGCTGCAAAACGCATCAACCATACAAATACGGCAGACATTTTCTTTTCGCTCCTTAATCTGCGAAACATTCCAAGAATCATGCTCCAGTGAAAACCTAAGTGAATGCTCATCAGCACAAATCCCCAATAGGACGCTGCCAGATGCATAGTTCTCGCAGTTGCCATTGGTCCCCCAATGGGTAATTCTGCAAACACGTAGCGAGACAACACAATTCCACTGAACCCTAAACACAGCATGGAGGCAAGAACACTTATGTTGATGAGTACCTGCAGTACGCGTAGCAAGGTATATTTTCCTTTGAATAGGTTCCCATACCATCGGATGTTCAAGATATTATGCAACAGAAACAACACAATCATTCCTGCACCTATCCACTCATGAAGCTCCTGACCTGTAATTTGACAGGACATTAGAAGAAGGAGCAGCACCGTCATCAGAAGGTCAATCACTATTTTTATTTTCATTCTTGGCTTCAAAGAACTTTCCTCCTCCCTTTAATATGCAACCCTTTGTCTGATACTTTAATTATGATTCAAACTTCAAGCCAAGGCTATTTACCCATTCCATCACCGTATCCTGTGAATCACTGCCGTTTAAGCGTCTGCCGGAAAGCCATTTTGCACCACTTGTGAGCTCTTCTAAATTAGTTGCACTAGAACCCATACCACTGCCGCCAGAAGTACAGAAAGGCACAATGGTCTTTCCAGAGAAATCATAGCTTTCTACAAAAGTGTTGATAATTCTCGGTGCTTCTCCCCACCAGATGGGATAACCGATAAATACCGTTGTATACTGCTCCATGTTTTTCACACTGCCCGAAATAGCAGGACGAGCATCTGGGTCATTCATTTCCATAGTAGAACGACTATTGTCATCGTTGTAATCAAGATCTGCTTCTGTGTAAGAATCTTTGGGAACAATTTCATAAATATCTGCATTTAAACCGTTCGCAATATATTCCGCTACACCCTTTGTAGTATTCGTAGCAGAGAAGTAAACAACCAGAACTTTGTTTCCCTCCACTTTGGACTCATTGGTTTCTTCCGTAGACGGCTTCGCCGACTGACTTGCTGAATTACCACAAGCCGCAAGACCTAATATTATAACCATAGAAAGTAAACTCGTAATTATTTTTTTCATCATAAAATCCTCCGTCTTTTATTTTGCCAACAAAAAAATGTAGGTGCAGAAATTAAAGCATATGCTCTATCTCTACACCTACATTATATTGGGACAATTATTGTATATCAAATACTTAGTTTTTATGGTTCACCAATGCCTAAAAGGCATTGAATGTGTTTAATAAATTTTGTGGTCGCCGGGCTAAATGGCTGTCCCCGTTTCCATGCTAGTACACTGGTCGCTGTAAGCGGAGGGATAAGCGGCCTATATGTAATCTTCGATTGATCCCAGAAGGGTACTGCACCTTCAATTACAATCGAATATGCCAATCCGCCATCAACCATAATTGCACTGTTGGTACTCAAATTGCTAGTAAAAACAACATCTAGCTTATCATAATAGTTGCCAAACCAGCTTGATAGTTCATTCTGTACATTCATACGCCGTGGAAGAATCAAGGGCAATGTAGACAAGTCTTTTGCAGTTACTGCTTCCTTCTCGGAGAGTGGAGCATCTGGGCGCATTAGAACCACCCATCTTTCTTTTATCTGCAAACGTATAAAATCGTACTTTTCAATGTCAATGGGCTCAAGGAGCAAGCCAATATCCAAAAGTCCCTTTTCCATCTGTTCCTTTACCAAATCTGCCGTAGCCGTAAAAATATCAAAGTTGACTCGTGGATATTTTTGTCGGAAGATCTCCATCAGTTTTGGCAAAACCTGTACCGCAGCCATTTCTCCACAGCCAATAGAAATTTTCCCTTCCACCTGTTCTTCCTGCTCTACTAATTCCTTTTCTGTTTTATCCACCAGCTGTAAAATTTCTTCTGCACGGCGGCGAAGAAGGATTCCCTCATTTGTTAATTTAATTTTCCGATTTCCCCGGTGGAATAGCTTCACACCAATTTCTTCCTCCATCTGAGCCAGTTGACGCGAAAGCGTTGGCTGGGTAATATGTAAAATTTCAGAAGCCTTTGTAATGCTTTCCTCCCTGACTACTGTCAGAAAATAACGAAGCACTCTTATTTCCATAAACTCCACCTCCACTCTTAAAAAGATTGTACATTTTCAGATTTCTAAACCCTTCATCCTTTATGAATCAAATAATTTTCTTAATCGGATGTCGCACAACAGTTTTCAGTTTTTCCACATCGCATCTTCTTGGGTCAGATAAGTATATCTCATGATGATAACGGGTATCTGTAATATCAAGTTCGTACCCCTGCTACTGGGCATACTCATGCATCGCGGCTATCGTTTTGGGTTCCTCATCAAAAGGACCAATATGCATACACTGCACACATTCTCCTTCATTATAAGTTAAATATTCGACCTTAGAAAAATCAGTCTTTTTCTTTTTTGACGCTTCCTCTACCGCCCACTGAAATTCTTCCCTTGTAACAAAATCAGGAAGTCGAATTACGGAGATAAAGTTAAAATCTTCTTTGTGGTTATAATCTATTCCTGCAATTCCTTCCTGCCACCAGAATCCTTCTAATGGCGGTACTACATATTGAAAATATCCATCTATCTTATGATTGCCTTTATAACTCATCTTAATGGTAAATGCAATTCCATAAAGCAACCCGATTCCGATCTTATATTCGCCATTTTCATCATTGGGATTCCCCTTGCCACGAACAGCAATATAATTCATAGCCGGCACAGTTACAATACTTGGCTTCTTCGGTGGCAGGTAAAATTCTTTATATTCCTTCTTAAAATCAAAACTCATAAGATTATCCTCTTTTCTTTTGCTTCGGTTCTGGCAGTTTCCCTTTGCTTCTTATCTGGTCTATTATTTTTGCAAACTTTTTCTCATTCGGTATTTCATTGGTAACATAACTACCATTATAAAACAGTGCAAAATTAGTCCATGCAAACGGTACATTCTGTGCCTTTTCCCTGCTGTCGATTTTAATGGTTGTAAGCGGTATGTTATTTTCTGCTGCAAATGTCTCTAACAATGGCACATATTTTGCGGTAAATGGACATCCGTTTGTATAGTATATAGAAAACCCATCCAAATCATTTTTTGCTGTTTTTGCACATTCTTTCCATCTTGGAATTGGTGCTTGCGACGTAAAGGGCAAATACAACAATTCATAAAATGGTGCGGCTGTATCTGCTAATTGGAATCCCTTATGTGCAAGATACTGAGGGTCAGATAAAAATGGTTTCTTTTTAGCCGAAGAAATCACTGTAATTCCTACTTTTCCTTTTTGTCTGGCATCCTGGATGCATCGCTCCAACAAATCATTTGCATATCCATGCCCTTTACAGGAACCTGACACCCAGAAACAGTTGATGTACATATAATTATCTGCCTGTATGGGAACCCATGCATGCTCGGCTGGGATGTATTCAATAAAACATTTTCCTCGGATGTCTGCCTTTAAAAACACAAGACCTTCCTGCATCCGTTCCTTCAGCCATTCTTTTTTCGCAATCACCTGTGGGTCTTTATTGCTTGATATGGCACAGCATATATGTTCTTTTTCTATATTTTCTTCTGTAAGCTGTATATATTCCATCACGAATACCTCCCTTTCATTTTCTCTATTATTTGCTGTATTTCACTTCTAATCTCCTCAGGTTCCAACAGTTCCGCCTGCTCCCCAAAGGTTAAAATCCAAGTGATGAGATTTTCTTTGTCCGTGTAATCTGCCTGAAAAAGCAATTCCCCATCTTTCTGTTCTTCAAAGCAATGTGGACCAAACTCTTCCACTAAACGCCATTTACAATGTGAATCAAACAATGCTTTCACACGAATCCCTCCGGGAAAGATTCGCTCCGTGGACAAATCAGGCAATGATACGGATTCTTTTATGAAAACCGTTTCCGACAGCACCAAATTATCGATTCGATTCAGCTTAAAGAGACGAAAATCTTCTCTGTCCAGACACCATCCCCACACATACCAGCTTGACCAGCGGAATATAAGATAATAGGGCTGGATGCATCTGTCACTTTCTCCACGAGGAGCATAATATCTGAATTTCACTTCTCTACAGTCATCGATTGCATTTCTGAGCAATTCAATTTTCGGGGCAAGTGAATCCTTGTACCACGAGGACAGATCAATTAGAATCGACTGATTACCAGCCATAAAATCAGATGTACCTGCTTCCAGTTTTTCCATTAACTGTCCATACCGATTTGTACCATTAATACTGTCAAGACTCCTAAGTCCCGCAAGTATATCCTTCATCTCTGTGTTGGTCAGAAGGGTGCGATTCAGTCTATAGTTGTCCATGATGGAAATGCCGCCATTTACTCCCTGTTTTGTGGCAATGGGGATTCCCGCCTTACATAAGTCCTCGATATCACGATTAATCGTCCGTCTGGAAACCTCAAACTTTTCTGCTAAATAAGGTGCTGTAACCATGTCCTTTTGTAGTAATATGGACAAAATCCCAATGAGTCTGTCTATTTTCATATCTTTTCCTTTCGACTAAGATAAATATATCACAATAAACACGACGCCTGTGTGTCATGTTTATTATAATCTTTTTATGAAGCTCTTTCAATTGCACTTCAAGCAGATTTTCAAGCTGCATAAACCAAAAAATCCGAGAGCCGGAATTGCTGCACCGCAATCCCAACTCTCGGAAATCCCTTTATTTTTGAACCCTTGTCATTAACACAACACTTTCGCAATGGCACGAGAGGACAATTGGTTTATTTTTTGGATTTTTTCTTGGCTTCTTTTTCCAGTGTTTTAATGCTATCCAAATATGCCTGCTCCACAGGAGCAATAGTTTTTGCTTGATACTTGTGGTATTCAGCTTTTGCTTTTTCAACTGCCTGCGTATGGCTGACTGTACCACTGTTTTGGAGTAGCTTTCTGTTACCGGAGGTCAGCACGGAATCAAGCTGCTGTACATAATCACTCATATACATAGGCTTATGCTCGATGGCATTGATTTCAGCTAAATCAAAGTAACCTGATACGAGGTTATTCAGCACTCGAAGTTCGCTTTCTTCTAAATAATTCTTAGCAATACTGATATCCTTTAATGCAGGAAGTTCTCCAGAAAATGATGTCAATCCCATAAATGGTTTTTCAGCATCGGCTCTCTTGTATATGACTTCAGCGGCAGTGTGTCCATGAGCAGCAAAGTGTAGTTTGTTCTGAACAATTTTGAAGAAACGCATAGAATCTTCGCTGTGAGGATTGTAATCCACGCTCGTAGCATAAAGGTCAAGAACCTGTCTGTAAAGCACTTTTTCAGAAGAACGAATGTCTCTGATACGGTCGAGCAATTCTTTCCAGTAGCTGCCGCCGCCGTTACCTTTGAGCCGCTCATCATCCATTGCAAAGCCCTTTTTCATGTACTCCTTCAGAATACCTGTTGCCCAGATACGAAACTGTGTACCACGAACAGACTTCACTCGGTATCCCACTGAAATAATGACATCAAGATTATAATAATCAACTTTGTATTCTTTACCGTCAGAAGCAGTGTAGGCAAATTTTGCCCACACTGAATCTTTTACCAGCTCGCCTTCCTTAAAAACATTACGGACGTGCTTACCGATAACACTACGGTCACGCTGGAATAATTCCGCCATTTGGTCAATGGAAAGCCAGACGGTATCATTGTCAAATGTGGCTTCGACTTTCGTTAATCCGTCATCTGTGGTGTACATGACGATATTTGTATTTGGTTTTTCCTTCAATGGCTGTGCCTTCTTTCTAATTTGTGACATCTTTAATAATCTGTTTACTTTTTTGCTACTCAATTGTGTGCGGAAAGAGACGGTATCATCATAATGAGTGCAATGTTCTTTACAAGCGCAAGCTTACCTATTAATCTTCGTCGTTTTCATTCTGAAGAGTGTAGTTAACTCCATCATCTTTTGTGCGTAAGTAGCTCCATCAATTTCTTCATCAGCATACTTTCTCATTAACTCATCAATCTGTTAAATCCCTTTATTTTTGAACCCTTGTCATTAACACAACAGTTTCGCAATGGCACGATAGGACAGGAAGTACATCTTATACCATCGGTCGTATGGGGGAATATATCCACTATTACCGACCAAACATATCCACCGAGCCTTTTTTCGAGGGAACATATCCACTACATTATAGCCGAAAAGTCGTAGTTTCTCAATAATCAAATAAGTGCATGACACAGTAAAATGTTTTGGATTATAATGCCATTTTATATATCTCATACATATCATTTTCTTCCAAAACTTTAGCAGAGCCGCTCTTTCCACCACATGCTATGCTACAACGTTTTGCCATTTCTTTTAACTGTTCATGGCTTGGTGTAATTCCAAGTTCTTTTAGACTGATTGGCATTCCAATACTTTTATAGAATTCTTCCTGTGCTTTGATTCCCATAAGAGCCGTCACTTCATCTTCATTATCTGGTACAATATGATGCACTTCTACGGCGAATCTTACGAATCTATGCAGGCAGTTCTTGTAAACATACCTTGCCCAGCTTCCCCAAATAGCGGAAAGACCCGCGCCATGTGTTACATCAAACATTCCTCCAATTTCATGTTCCAGTTTGTGGGAAGAAAAATCCCCGCCGTCATTTCCACAACCTGTAAGATTATTGTGTGCAAGGGAACCTGACCACATGACTTCTGCGCGGGCTTCATAATTATCCGGTTCCTTATGAAGAATCTTGGCATATTTCATGATATTTCTCATCAAGCCCTCTGAAATCATATCCGTAATTTCCAGATTTCCTCCATTTGTAAAATACCGTTCCATTGTATGCATCATCATATCAGTACAGCCACTTTCGGTTTGATAATCAGGTAAATTAAATGTGAGTTCTGGATTCATAATTGCAAATTTAGGTCTTGCAAGGTCATCATCGTATGCACGTTTATCTGCTGTTACTTCATTTGTAATAACAGAACCCATACTTGTTTCACTTCCCGCTGCAGCAATTGTAAGAACACTTCCAACTGGCAAACATGCTTTTGCTTTACGTGTATGTGCAAAAAGTTCCCAGACATCATACTTCGGTTCAGCTAAACCATATGCAATTGCTTTTGCAGTGTCGATTGCCGAGCCGCCACCGACAGCAAGCACAAAATCAACCCGCCTCTCTTTACCTAATTCAATTCCCTTGTATACCAAATCAAGATGCGGATTTGGAACAACGCCACCTAGTAATATATAGCTAATTTCCTGTAAGTCTAGAGACTCCAGAACACGTTCCATCAGTCCATTCTTTCTAACACGCTCTGAGCCATATACGATAAGCACGTTCTTTCCTCCAAAAGCTTTAATCTGCTTACCTGTTTGTTTTTCCATTTCAGTTCCAAATAGCACCTTGGTAGGTGAAAAAAATTCAAAATTGTTACTCATCTTTAATATCTCCTTACATTTGTTATTTGCACTTATCATACACAATCAAAAAATATTATGATATAATAAAATCGCATAGTTTTATAATTATCTCGCCAATTATTAAAATATTGTTTTATGGAGGTTTTGATTATGAATTTTGATATAGATACGAATCAAGTAGAGTATATAGATGGTATTACGCATGAGTTCCCATACACGATGCACAACAGAGATCTGACGCACTTTACGGTTCCTTGGCACTGGCATGAAGAAGTGGAATTAGATTATGTTACAGAAGGCGCCATTACAATTGATACGGTTAATGGCTCATATACCGTCAAAAAAGGCAATGGCTATTTCATAAATACAAATGTAATGGATTCGAAAAGAAAGGCAGATGGTTATCCACGTGCTGTTGAATGTGCTCATCTTTTTCACCCGATTCTGATAGCTGGACATTTCCATAGTGTTTATGAACATAAATACTTAAACCCGATTCTAAAAAATCAGCAGATAGAGGTTCTTGTTATTACAAGAAATACCGCAACGGGCAAGCAGATTCTTCAGAATTTAAAAGAGTTGACATCACTGCAAAGTAATGTCAACTCTGAAATTCAAATACGCAATCTTCTTTCGGACACCTGGCTCCAACTGATTGATGAAGTGAAAACACAGTTGCATGAAAAATCCTTTCCAAAGCAGTATAAACAAGATATTGTGCGGTCTATGCTCTCCTACATTCATCAGAATTATGCTTCCGAGATTACTCTTGGGATGATTGCGGACTTTGCAGGGATTAGTGAGCGTGAGTGTTCTCGTTTGTTCAAGGACATTCTGCATAAAACACCATTTGATTTTATCATTGAGTGTCGCATAGAAGCTGCCAAAAATGAGCTGTTGCACTCCTTGAATTCTGTGACGAACATTGCCTTGAAAACTGGATTTAACAATAGTTCCTACTTCTGCAAGATGTTTAAGGAATATACCCAGCAAACACCCACGGAATACAGAAAATGCAATAAATAACTTATTTAATACTATAAACTTCTATACCTTGTTGCTTCATAAATCAGCATATATTTGTCAAATTCTTCAAAATGAATTAAAGTTGCAAATGACTGTTCTTGAAATTTTTTTGAATTATCTCCATCATTTCCTCTAATGAAACCGTACCTCGTTTTAGTTTTTTATTGAAGTTCTGTGGGGTCTGTCCAATTCGCCTGCATAACTTCGCAAGACTAATATAAGACCACAAAGTACTTCATTTTAACCCAATGACTTTAAACCAGCTCGATATTCTAACATTTCCTGTTCATCAACCGTATCAAGAATGTGCTGCAATTCGCTGATATGCTTTTCGCGATCATAGGGCAGATAAGCTGAACTCGGATAAAAGTTTGAAAGCGAATTTGCAAATAAATGTGTACGGATCTGTAATCGCCCGATTAGTGTTTGCAGTTCCTCAATTCTTTCTTTTTCTCCAGCTGGGATAAATTCACCTCGTCTAGCCATCGCATACAACTCCGTATCAGGAAACAATGTAAGGGAATCAACTGAGATAAAATAAGGATTGCACTGATTGAATATATCAGCACTATTTACAGCATTACGAATACCCTCGCCCTTACCTGCGAGTCCTGTCATATACACAAAGTAATACTCAATCCCTGCTTCATCCAGTTTCTTGCATTGCTCCACGATATCCTCTGCTGTATAACCTTTATTCGCCAGTTCAAGTGTAGTATTATCGCCACTCTCGGTTCCTATGCTAAGACCATTTATGCCCATCGCCCGCAATTTTTTCAGTTGCCATACCTCTTTATTCTGAATATCCCGGATGCTGGCAAACATTGCCATGGACTGGCATTTGATCAGATAGTCCCGCACAGTCAGGGCACGTAACTTAAGATTTTCGTAATTCATTGCAAACGGATTAGCACCTGTCCAAAAAATACGTCTTGCGTAAGGCTGATATGTTTTAATTTCAGCTAAATCCTCCTCAAATTCCTCTATTGGTGACATACAAAAGCACTCATCGTTGTAAAGACTGCAAAATTTACATTTCTTATATGTACAGCCAGATGTAGCTTGAATAATTACAGAATGTGCTTCGTAGGGAGGTCTCCATGTCCTTCCAGTAAAATGCAATATAATAACCTCCTTTACAAGTGATGAAGATTCCTTCGATACTCTCGTAATTCTTCCTCACTAACATTATTTATTATTTTATCGAGCGTTACCAAAAGTTTAGCACGATCTCTTGGTAAAACACCTTGTAGCTGGAACGCATTAGATGCACCCAATGCCGCAAAAATGGTTGGAATATTCAAACATTCTATCAACGTGCGAACTTCCTTATATTTTTCAAGTTCGTCTTCTTCGTGCCAATTACCTGCTTGGATTTCTTGATATAGCTCAGACTCTGGATAAATCGTAAGCATATTCGCACCAACTACTGTTGGATGAAGCTGATTGCAAACATCTGCGGTAGCCTTGGCTCCGGCCACACCACGCCCTGCACCTGAAATGCTTGTCAGATAGAAAAAACTATAATGAATACCAGCCTGATCTAATCGCTGGCATTGTGTAACAATGTCCGCAGCCTGATACCCTTTATTCATAAAACGCAGTGCATCATTATCTGCCGTTTCGATTCCGATTGTTAGCCCATCATAGCCAGCTTCATGTAGAGCCTTTAATTCTTCATCGGTTTTCAAGGTAACATCTGTAACTCGCGCAAAGGCCCCTATCGTTTTGCTTGATGGAATATATCTGTGAATTAAATCTGATATCTCTAAAAGTTTCTCATATTGAAGTACAAATGGGTTGGCTCCTGTAAGAAAAGTCCTCTTATATGAATAACTTTTCCAGTGTTTCAGTTCTTGAGCCGCTTCCTTCAAATCACTTTCAATATCCTCCATCGGTGACATTCTAAATTTGAAAGTCAAATCATCGTAAAGTGTACAAAACTTACACTTATGATGCGTACAGCCAGCGGTGACTTCCAATAGCAATGAAGCTGCTTCATATGGCGGTCTCCATATTGTTCCTGTATAGTGCATAACAATACCTCCTTCAGTTTTACGCTCATTATATCATTGTACAGTATAAATAAAAGTACTGTACTTTTTTGTAGTACATTGAAAACCACATGTCAGTGATGTATACTGTAGAAAAGGAGGTAGCACAAAATGAAAAAAAGTGAGTTTGCTATTGAACGATGTAAAACAATGTCCACTCTTCAAAAAATGTTAGGTGGTAAATGGAAATTAGAGATTTTATATTATATTGCATTTCAAGATGTACATAGATTTGGTGAATTAAGACGTCGTATCGGAGAAATTACAGAGTCCTCTTTGACAAAACAACTTCGTGAATTGGAAGCTGATGGATTTATCAACCGATTTGATTATAAAGAAGTACCCCCTAAAGTTGAATACACATTGACAGATTTTGGGGAAAGTTTCATGTCAGTATTAGATTATATGAAAGCATGGGGAGACGCAAATTTAAATAAATAAACATTCTGATTTCCAAACTGCGCTCTCCACATGGCACGGTTAAATGTCATGCACCTTATTGCCATCGACTTTTAATTTAACACACCAATCAATTCCTTAACTGATTTCCTGATACAATTTCAAGTTAAAGTAAAAAGCGAAACCGCCTAAAAGAACAAAAGATAAGGAATATGACGTAAATTGCAAATAACACATGTATAACAGAGAATCTAAAAAAGAAGCTGCAACAGTTTCTTACAATACAAATCATATTTTCTATCGTAAAAAATTTAGCTTTTCTAACCATCGAAATATCAGTTCCATTAGAATACCTGATTCCGCAAATATAATATTCAATCCAAAACACTAATCTACTTACATCAGAATGAACTTTAATAAACCAAATTTGAAAACAATTATACGCCAAACTTCGTTGATGATCTTTTCCCAATACCACCACATTTAAAACATCAAATATTTTCTCGATAATTGTTGCGATACTACATAGCAAATCGCATTTTTTGATTTTCCCACAATAAATGCAACAACCATTTTACTGAGAAAAGTAATAACTTTCAGCAACAGTATTCCTCCAGCTCCACCAAATATTATCTTCATAATCCAATGCTTTTTCATAAATCCGATTACCTTATTCATACCATTCACTCCTCTTCTTCGAAAAATGCTTTCGTTCTATTCTCCATAAACTATTTCAGTATACCTTTTCTAAAATGGGATACTGTAGCCATCAACCTGTATAGAAGTGGATACTCGGATGCAGATATAGCATTTTAGTTGTTTTTTATTTCTCACTTTTCATCAATTCCTTCTGATTTGAAATATCCCGGCAAATTATTTAAATTCAGTGACTGCATTGTCTTCATCTGCTTCACTGCCAATTCACGTAATAACACAAGTCTTTCTGACATTGGTGTCCCTTTATCAATTAAAATGGAATTGTAACTTTCCATATTTGTTAGTACCAATAATTGGTCAATTCCCGCATAGTCACGCATATTACCCTTTTTGCCTTTATTCTCATCTCTCCATTGCTTTGCAGTCATACCAAATAATGCAACATTCAGTAAATCTGCTTCATTAGCATATTTATATGAAATCTGTTCTTTTGTAAGTTCCTCAGGAATTAGATTGTCCTTAATTGCTTCTGTGTGTATTCTGTAATTCAACTTTGAAATCTCACGATTCAAATTCCAATTCAAAGACAGTCTGGCATTCTCGCCCTCTTTCAATCGCTGATAATCTTCAATAATGTATAACTTAAATTCTGGTGATATCCATGAAGCAAATTCAAATGCAATATCCTTATGCGCATATGTTGCTGCATATCTTCCACTTTTAGTCACTATTCCAATCGCATTGGTAGTTTCTGTCCATCTTTTTGGGGTTAATACAAAACTATTTGCTCCAGCTTCATTTTTAATTGCCTCGTATTCGATGCAATTGAAATCGGAATTATGTAACGATTCCCATAATCCAATAAACGCAACAGTACTTTTATTTCTCATCCAGTTTTGAATTACATAACCTGGGTATTCACCTTCTCGTTTTTTTGCAATATCTGTTAATGAAATATAATCATTCTGAAAATCCTCTGAATAAACATTTATATCAATTCCGTTTGCATGAATCATCTCTTTAATTTGCTTCTTTGCCATCCGTATCCTCCTTTTTCATCTGCTCTATTCTGATATAATATTCCAATAGTCTAAAAAAATAAGCAGGTACTCTTCTGTTTCCATGTTCCCAATCGGATACCGTCATATACGGAATCTCAAAATATTCACAGAACTGTCTCCGGTTCATCCCCGTACTTTTCACGCATTGCATACATTTATTATACTTTCATTCTTGTATTTGGTCAACGAGCAATATTGGATTTTCACAGTGTTGCTGCGTTCAATCCAACCTCAGAATATCCATATACAAATTCTTCAAAATGCTGACATTTATGTATGTAGGACACTTAGCTAAAGAAGCATAAAACAAGTGCATAGACCTTATAAATATAATACAGGGCACTAATCAGATTAATTTCCGATAAGCACCCTGCTTCCTTTACATATGAATCTTATACCATCCCAAAATGCTTCAGTGCATGCTGCTGAAGCTCGTTATAAGTTGCTTTCGTCTCATCGACCCTTGACATTAACACAACACTTTCGCAATGTCCGCTATGACTGAATTGATCTACAACTGCTATTTTATCAACTCCATATCCTTCTTCTCCAAGGATTTTTACATCTCTTGCCAATGTCGCTGGATCACAGCTTACATACACAATTCGTTTTGGTTTCATCTCTACCATGGTCTCAAGAAGAGTTCCATCACACCCTTTTCTTGGTGGATCTACTACAATAACGTCTGCATACACCCCATGTTTTTCATACTCTCTTGGAAGTACCTGTTCCGCTTTCCCAACGAAAAATTCTACATTTTTCATATCATTCATATCTGCATTGATTCTAGCATCGTCAATGGCTTCTTTTACAATTTCCACACCATATACCTTCTTTGCTTTTTGAGCTAAGAAAAGCGAGATAGTTCCAATTCCACAATACAAATCCCATACAGTTTCTTCGCCTGTAAGCTGGGCATATTCCAAGGCTTTTTCGTATAATACCTTTGTCTGCACTGGATTTACCTGAAAGAAAGAAAGTGGTCCAATTTGATATTTTACATTTCCAATGTAGTCATAAATATATGGATTTCCATACACTTTCTGAATTTCATTTCCAAGAATTCGATTGGTCTTTTCTAAATTAGAATTAATTACAATACTTGTCATTCCTTGAATTTCTCTTAAAGAAGTTACTAATTCATCCAGCTTTGGAATATCCTTTTTATGTCCATTGACTACAAGACAGACCATAATCTCTCCTGTCACAAATCCTACACGAGTTACAATGTGTCGCACAAGCCCCTGATGCTTTTTCTCGTCATATGCCGTAACGTGATGCTTCTCCATATAAGCAAGCACTTTCGTTAAAATTTCTTCGTTGACCTTATGCTGAATGGCACAATTTTTGCAGTCAATGATATTGTGGCTTCGCCCTGCATAAAATCCTGTCACTAGCTTTCCATCTTTATGATATCCCACTGGAAACTGTGCTTTGTTTCGATAGTAAAATGGCTCGTCCATGCCGTAAATTGGTTCCATTTTGGCTTCAATTCCCTCAAGCCCCCCAATTCTTTGAAGACAGTTTTTTACTTTGTTAAACTTATACTCTAACTGCTTTTCATAAGATAAATGCTGGAGAGTACATCCTCCACACTGACGTGCCACATGGCATTTGGGTTCTACTCGATGAGAAGAAGGTTCTATAATCTCTTCAACTCTGGCAAATCCATAGTTTTTCTTTGTCTTTATAATTCTTGCAAGTACCTTATCTCCGACCACTGCATCCTTAATAAAAAGGGCATATCCATCTACATGGCCTATACCCTCTCCTTCATTTCCAATGTCGTCGATATTTACTTCTATTAATTGATTCTTTTTAAATTCCATAAATACCTCTTTCCTAGAGTTTAAATTGATGTTTCTCGAACTCTGGTATCTAACAGTCTTTGGAATCCAGTCCATTCTTGTTCTGGCTGTTTCTTATCAATAATCTCAATAAATGTTTCCATACGTGCATCAAAATTATCTGCGTGACTTAATGCAACGGCTTCCATCAAAGCTGGCTTCTTTGGTGATCCAAACTCAAGCTCTCCATGATGAGATAAAATACAGTGCTTCACTTCATTGGCAAGCTTTACTGGGAATCCTTTGATACTCTTCATAAGTCCATCTAATTTGATGGTTCCCATAACAATATGTCCCACTAACTGCCCTTCATCTGTATAATCATTCTCTGGAAAATTAGACAACTCCTCTACTTTTCCAATATCATGGAATAAGGCACACATCACTAACAAATCACGATTCATCTGTGGGTATAACAGTGCATACTGCTCACACAGTTTTGCAACGCTGACAGAATGTTCTAGTAATCCTCCCATATATCCATGATGTACACTCTTAGCCGCTGAATGTCTCTTAAATTCAGCAATAAAATCCTTATCCTCTACAAATACTTTAACTGCAAGTTCTTTTAAATATTCATTCTCTGTCTTTTCAATCATATCTAATAACTCTGCATAAAGTACATTCACATCTTTTGTTGTACATGGCATATAATCTTCAAGAACATATTCACATTCTTCTGCCTTGCGGATATGGTCAATATTCAACTGTAAATTTCCCTGAAATACAGACACTCTTCCTTTAATACAAATGCAATCCATGGCTTCAAAATGTCCAATGGCATTGCTTAGTTCCCATACTTTCCCGTCAATACTTCCTGTCTTGTCTTGCAGCAAAAGAGAATAATATGTCTTCCCCATCTTTGTGGTTGCTGATATCTTGTTCTTACACAAGTAAACTCCTGATACAAGATCTCCCTCTTGCAATTCTTCAATATATCTCATAACTAAACCTTCCTAAATTTTAACTTCTACTTGGTATATTATTGCATAAAACTCTATGGAAATCCATAAGAATTTATGCTACCATGAAAAGAAAAAACATTTAGAAATAGAAAAGAGAAAAACAATGAATACAAAGGTATTACAAACATTAGAATATGACAAAATCATAGAGCAGTTAGTTACATTTGCTACAACTGATTTAGGCTATGAATTATGTAAAAAGTTAAAACCAATGACTCAGGAGTCAGAGATTTTATCCGCACAAGAGCAGACCAATGATGCACTTACGCGTATTTTTAAACAAGGAAATATTTCATTTCAAGGTGTAAATGATTTAACTCCTTCTATGATGCGTCTCAAAGTTCATGGTACCTTAAGTGCCACTGAATTACTGGCTATTGCCGGTGTTTTAGAAGCAGCAAAGAATGCTACAGACTATGGTGTTCGTGATTTAACCTTAGTAGATGCAGATTCTTTAGATCACGTTTTTGAATCATTGATTCCTTTGGAATCATTATTGCACGACATTAAACACTGTATTATTTCCCCAGAGGAAATCAGCAGTGAGGCATCTCCAGCACTTCGGGATATCCGTCGCAGTATGAAGCAGACCAATCAAAGAATTCACACGCAACTAACCAATATGATTAGCTCCTCTGGAAATCAAGACAAATTACAAGAGTCTATTGTCACCATGAGAAATGGTCGTTACTGTATTCCTGTAAAACAAGAATATAGGAATCAATTTCATGGAATGATTCATGACCAATCTTCCACTGGTGCAACCTTATTTATTGAACCAATGGCAGTTGTGACTTTAAATAACACTTTAAAGGAATTAGAAGGACAGGAGCAAAGTGAAATCGACCGCATTCTTTCCATGTTAAGTGAACAGGCATCTTACGAAATGGATGCATTGATGCATAATCAGGAAACATTAACCATGCTTGATTTTATTTTTGCCAAAGCAAAATATGCAAAGAGCTACGATGGCAGCAAACCTGTCTTTCGAGAAGATGGCGTTATTAATATTAAACAAGGGCGTCATCCATTATTAGATTCAAAAAAAGTAGTTCCTATTAACGTTCATCTTGGCGATGATTTTACCATGCTTGTCATTACAGGACCAAACACTGGTGGTAAAACTGTGTCCTTAAAAACCGTTGGATTATTTACTTTGATGGGGCAGGCAGGACTTCACATTCCAGCATTTCAAGGTTCTACCCTTGGTATTTATGAAGAAGTATTTGCAGACATTGGAGACGAACAGAGTATTGAACAGAATTTAAGTACATTTTCATCTCACATGACCAATATCGTTTCAATTATTCAACAGTCTCACAACAAATCTTTGGTCTTACTAGATGAGCTTTGTGGTGGAACAGACCCTATCGAAGGTGCTGCCCTTGCCATTTCACTTTTAACAGATTTACATGACCGCGGGGTAAAAACCATGGCAACAACTCATTATAGTGAATTAAAAATGTTTGCATTAACCTCAGAAGGAATTGAAAATGCATCCTGTGAATTTGATGTGGAAACTTTGTCTCCAACTTATCGTTTAATGATTGGAATTCCTGGAAAAAGTAATGCATTTGCTATTTCCAAAAAGCTTGGATTAGACCAGCATATTTTAGATCATGCAGAAGATCAGATTGATGAATCTGTAAAAGACTTTGAAAGTGTTGTGGCTGATTTAGAACGAAGTAAATTAACTATCGAGAAGGAGCAAGAAGAGATTCTTGCTTATCGAAAAGAAATTGAATCCCTTCGAGAGAGTCTGCAAAATAAAAAAGATGATATAAAGGAACGCAGGGAAACCATGCTTAGAAAAGCCCGAGAAGAAGCTCGTGACATTTTGACTGAGGCAAAGGAAACTGCAGATCAAACCATCCGTGAATATAACAAACTTAAAAAATCAAACAATAGTGATACCAATAAGAAAATGGAGCATATGCGAAGTAACCTTGGAAAGAAATTATCCAATATAGAAAATAATATGGCTTATACTGGTGGTACACAGACCAAAAAAATCCATGAAGCATCTGATTTCCAAGTTGGTGATGAAGTTTATGTATCAAGTTTATCTTTAAGTGGAACTGTTCAAACATTACCAAATGCAAAAGGTGACCTTTATGTACAAATGGGGATGATGCGTTCTTTGGTTAATATAAAAAACCTTGAAATTACAAAAAACGTAAAACAAGTAAAACGTGAGAATGCAAGAAACGAATCAAGAAATCGTGGTCGTACTGCCATTAATAAATCAGGCAGTATGCGTCCAGAAATCAACGTATTAGGAACAACTGTTTCTGAAGCCACTGCTCTCTTAGATAAATTTATCGACGATGCCTGTCTTGCAAATCTAGCCCAAATAACAGTGGTTCATGGCAAAGGAACCGGAAAACTTCGGAAAGGAATTCACAATTATTTAGATGGATTAAAAAAACAAAAGCGAATTTCTGGATATCGGGATGGAGAATATGGGGAAGGTGATGTTGGTGTCACTGTAATTATGCTTTAAAATCAAGAGGAGATTTAAGAATTATTTTCTTACATCTCCTCTTTTCATTTATTTTACTCAATATTGGTTGGCTCAAACGCCTCTAACTTTGGATGGTTTGTAAGTGTTTTTATTACCCTCCATCCATCTAAATTCTCTTTTACATTTTCACGTTCTGGATAAAATCCAAAATCAAGATATAACTTACATGCAAGCCATGTAATTGTCTGCGTTGGAACTTTCGCCTTGGTGTATCCCAATGATTTCAAAATCTTTAGTGCATGAGAAATTAATGGTCTGGCAAGGCCCTGCCCCTGATATTCCCTTCGCACAGAAACCCAATGCACCCATCCTGCACCTGACAAATCCTTTCCATAAATATCATAAAAAGCTGATGCAGTTCCTACTTTTTTACCATCTTCATTTACAATAAAAAACATGCGATTTACCAGTTCATGGTCTTTCCCCTCAAAGTATTTTTTCCATCCTTTTCGTCCGTCCTCATAACTATCAAACTCCTTGGCAGACTGCTCAATCTCAATCCATGTATCTCGATCTCCTGGTTGATAAAAGACAAACTCATATCCATCTGGTAATTCATATTGGGGCGCCTCATCTATGCTGTCCATCTCAAGCAATAGTTTATAAAACCTAATTCTCTTGTCATAATTATCGTATTTTTTTATCATAGTATCCTCCTAACATATCACTGCATTAAACTCAATGGAACTTGTCTAATGTCATAGGTGGAATCTTTATGTACAGTAATCAATGTTCCACCTCTTTGTTTTGTATCATTTTCAATTCCCGGCATAGCAAGATAGTCAATGCTCATTCCATAAGTAAGGCGAATTCCTTTGTATTCAACAGAAAGATTATTATAGTGGTCATGTCCGCAAAACATGGCCTTTGTGCTTCCAAGTTCTACTGCTGTATTGAATAATTTACTCGGATAATCCGAACAGCACACCTTGTCAATCATCTTCTCCCCATTCTCTCCAAAAAAATATGTTACCTTATCGCTTTTCTTTTCATAAAGTTCATATGCTGTTCTATATTCCTGAAGGGGCATATGGAAAAATAACATGGATGAAACAGTTTTCTTTTCCAATGCATTCAGCCTCTGCACCTGTTTTTTATACCATGCAATTTCATCATCATGAATATAATCATAATCATTGACACCACTGCCTGTATAGTCATTGGAATCCAGTAAAAACAATGCCTGATTAAGACTTCCATCTTCATTTCTAAGTTCAATTAATTGATTGTTTCTTCCAGTAATATCTGGCTGAACATATGGATACAAAAGATTCTGAGATGTCTTAAAAGATGCTGCTTTAAAAATATCTTTGACCGTTTCTACAGAGCCATTGGCAACATTTTCCGTATCATGATTTCCATATAAGAATGCCCATGGAATTCCAATATTCCTCATAAAAGAGGCAAATTGAATCATAGGTGTCGTGTTATTTAAAGAAAAGGACATAACACCAAGGGGAAATACAAGGTCGCCAGTCACTACCACAAGATCTGGATGAGTTTTGGAAATCAATTTATATACCGCTTTTAATGCCTTATAATCTTTCATAGCTGACACTGTACTGCCTCCAAGATGGATATCCGTCAATTGGAGAATCTTAAAATCCTTTTTGTCTGTAGTAATGGTATAAACTCCATTGTCATCATTATATTTAATCTTATCTTCCTTATGGGAAACCCTTGGAACAGAAGACACATATGGTTGAATCAACCATGAACCTGTCTGCATCAATTCATAGGAGCTTACAGCAACCACCAAAATTCCTATGAATACAATTCTCCTTTTATTTCTTACTAAATTTCTTTTTACAATCTTCTTTCTTGCCGTTAAGTTATAGACAAAACATCCAACAAAATAAAGAATCACTGCTGCAAAAAAATAATTATTTAAAAACTCAATTTTTGAATGCAGTAGTAAAAGCAATCCTGAAACCAGTATCCAGTATAGAACAGAAACACAAATTACCTTAAGAAAACTTTTTATGTATTTCTCCTGAATTTGTTTTTCCTTATAGTCCCAAAACCATTTCCTACAAAGGAAATTCTTTAAAACAAGGTACATTACAAACTCTATCATCGGAATATTCATCCAGATAATCTGAACAATTTCACCCGGTTTGCTCTTTGCCTGTATCCGAAACGTAATGCCAGAAAACAACAACACAAAAAATCCTACAATTAAAATATACACACTGTTTAACAATCGCTTAGAATATCGGTCTGACAATAGTTGATAGAATTCATATGCCTCTGTAGATAATCTCAGATGTTCATAATCATAAATGGCTTTATATTTTTTCCCTTTACGAAAACATACAATGGTAGGAATCGCAAAAACAACCATGGGTGCTAAATAAAATAAATCTGAAAACAACATAAGGTTTGCGACTGAAACAATACAAAAAATAAGTCCCATAGCAAAGATATAAATATTCCATCTCACTTTACGGACAATCTTTTGAAACTCTTTTTTACTCACAGAGTGCTTATTATCCTTCCATGCTTTTATATCATCCTTGCTATATCCAGCAAGCTCCCCTGCCTTTTCTAAGGTATCATACTTTGTCATGATAAGTCCCATAGCCTGAATTGAATTATGATTTTTTAATTCTTTTTCAAACTGCTTTTTTAAAGCCTCTTTTATATCATGTCTAGCTTTGTCCGTCTTCTTTGTATGGGCAATATTCTCAAATAATATTTGTATTATGGAATCTATGTCCTTCATTTTTCAACCCCTTTTCATTCATGTCTTAATATATAAAAAAACCCTAAATCAATGCTATTGTAACATCAATTCAGGATTTTTCAAATAAATAATCCTTCCCTTACTTTATTTTTTGTTTTAACTCTTCCACCCTTTGGTTGGTTGCTCTTAGCATACCTTCCAAGGCAAGACATTTTCTTTTATAATATTCTTGTTCTACCACAATCTCTTTTTTTGATTTTTTTAACACTTTTCCCACCTCCAAATCTGCCAGTTTTTTTCTCAATTCTTCATCTTTACAATAACAGAAAATAAACTCTATCTCTTCTCTTCCTGTTTCCATATCTATAATTTCTATTGGTAGCGGCACAATATTTTCATCTTGTTCCATCCATTCTTCCAAGAGTACATCCTTATTTTCCGGATTTAGATAAATAATCAAATCTGCGTTAGAACATTTGCATTCACTGGAAATTAAAACTTCTTTTTCTCCATGGCTGCATATGTCCTGTGTCATAGTATCAAATAATCTTGAAAATTCTCCTTCATATCGAACCTTCACATCTGCATGTTCAAGAGTTTTTACCAGCTCTCCTGCCACATAATATTTAGGCAGCTGGGTATAAGCCTCTTCAAAAGATGAGTCCAAACACACAATCTCCTCCAAATATGGTTCCAATCCAAAAATCGAGGTAGATGACACTGTGATTCCCTTAGAAAATATTTGATCAATCACATATGGCAGTAACTCTGACGGCATAAATCTCTCAAATACTGTTGCCTCTGGATACCACTTTTTATACAGCCCCTGCCAGTCGCTTGGATGAGGTTTTACATAAAGAGATGCTTTTGGTGCAAAGAAATCCAACATATAATCATACATTTCTTTTTCCTGCTCCACTGTGAGAAATCCCATATTAACAAACTGCTGTGTAAGAAGTAACACCGATTCCTTTTCTCCATGTTTTTCCTCTGGTACTTGAAAAACCCCCAAGACTTGACTTAACTCTTCTTGAGATAATTCTTTTAAAATATTTTTTACTGAAAAATCAACACAATGTTCTTTATCAAAGATTCCTTCCTGAGAAGAAAACTCTACAAATTTTTTCTTGATTTTTTTGTTTTGTCCCATACACTGATACTCTAATGCCAAATCATGCTGGAATGGGTTTAATCGCTTTAAGTTTTCAAGAAGAAGATGACTTCTTGTATATACCCCACACCCTTCTTCAAAATAGTTGTACTCTTTTCCTTTACAAATCAACCAGATTCCCAGACCATACTGATCTCCACAAATGTTATACTCTTTCATTTTATTTGGGTCAAATGGCAGATCCCTTTCTACCTCCTGACATAACTGTTGTGTAAGCTTCATTAACTGCTCTCTGCTTGGATTCTTTCCATATTTCTTCTTAAACGGAAGCATTCTTCCCTTATCTAGAAACCTATCAACATCTGAGAAAATATTCCCCGTTTTTACTGCCTCTATAAGTTTTTCACATTCTGGATGTGTATTAGAAATATACAAACGTGCTTCCTCATTTGCATTCCATTTCATTTTGTGAAGCATACAGCAAAGAACATGATAACTTGTAACCCCATAATATAGAATCATTCCTTTGCCTCCAATTCTTCTACACACATATCTTCAAAAGTTGACATGAATCCTTTTCCTTCCAATCCACCTACATACTTGTTATACACATAATCCTTTAACGGTTTTCTCACTGCAATATCAAATCTTTTTTCCATAACATAACGAAGAGGCCAATAGGCATCCAATCCGGAAATATCAAAAAAGCTGTGAACTCCTTGGTAATATTTTTTGTAATCAGAGACAAAATCCATAACTCCTTCTTGAATCTCTTTTGTAATTTCATAGTTCTCTACTTCTGGATATTCAAACTCAATTTTATATTCCCCTTCTTCATCCAAATAAAAATTGTACACTGATGGATGTGGTGCAGCTGTAATAAACTCCACACATGTATTATGAATTAAATTGTTTTTATAATGAAATCTAGCAAGATGATCATTATAAATAGGCGAGAAAATATAAGTTCGCAGACTTCCTGACTGAATCAATGGAAGTGTATTATTTTGCTTATATTTACAAGAACCAATCATCATCCCCGTAACTTCACAGTCCAATCCCCACTCTTTTTCAATCAAATGTTTTAGTGCCACTGGACAAGTACCTCTCCATCCAGTATCAACGGCCGCAACATGATGACACCCTTTCAGCATAGGACTTATATATTTTCGGAATGCTTTTTGTGATGTCTCATAAACCTTAGAAACATCCTCCCAGTGAGAGACAATCCATTCCTTTAGCTTTTTTGCATCTTCCTCTTCCTTTATCTCCTTTGCCTTATTCCATCCATCTTTTATTGCTGTCTCTAAGAGATGCTCTATTTCAAGAGAAATAAATATTTCTTCTACAGTATAAGGTTTTTCCGATTCAGCTCTTCGCGTCACAAACTGCTTCAACAACTCATACTGATTAAAGTTCCAAGTAAGTTTTAGTGCTGCATTTCTTGATAAATAAACATATTCAGACGGAATGTCTTGATACAGCATATCATAGACTTTCTTCATAATATATCCATCTCGTGCAATAAACAAAATCTTGTCCATGCCTTCTTGTACTGCCTGTTTATGAATCCATGAAACATATCCAAGAATCATGATTCCTCCAGCAAGATATCCATATTGATATCTTGGTAAAAGTTCTTTTTTTGTCTGAAATGCGCCGGAATGCATTTTAATATTTGCCATTGCCCTATAGGCACTTCCCACACAAGGAGACATAAGACGCGGACGAAACAAATCTCCCGCTGTTCGGATATCTTCATACCACCAAGTATTCCATCCATTTTCTTTTGCCATATTCCGGTCTACTTCCTCGTTGTCTCCCACATGAATTACACTGCGCCCATTCAGATAATCTTTGGATATTTTCTGATACATTTTTCCAGAACGTTTTCCATATCCATAATCACAAGACACAAATAATTTATCGTATCCTTCATATCCACAAGAACTTAACAGATTTCTCATCATATCCTCTGGAAAATACATGTCAGATACAATAATTACGGTCTTTCCAAAGTTCACTAACAAATCAAAAACTTCCTTCATATATGGATTTGCAATGCAGAACTTTTGCTCCATTTCAAATTCTGTTTTCATCCCTTCTTCTTTTGGAATTCCACAATATTTTTCCATGTAATCATATATTTGTTCAAAGGTTACTTCACGACTTCCATCCTTTGCCTCTCTTTCATCCCGAAGAGCAAGCTCTGCTTCCCTGCGAATGGTGGTGTAATTTAATAGTCCCAGTTTTTGACCCACTGTTAAAAATACGTCCGTTGGTTTATCTAATGTTCTTACAATTAAAGTATCAAAGATATCAAAGGAAATAACATCATATTCAAGGAGCTTTCTTGCTAGCACTGTACTTTTCGTTCGTTTTGCTTTTTCCTCTTCCTTTGCTATATCCTTTACAGAAGTTTTATTCCATGCCAGACGTTTTCTAACTATATTAATTTTATTTTTTACTTTACTATACATTATTCTTGGCTCCCATTATAAACAGATGATGTAATATATGTAATCTCAATTTGTGATTTTACAACTTCTAACTGCTTCATAATATGTTTATTGATTTTCCTTAAATTATCCCGTTCTGCACTGTTAATCATTTTTGGTGCAAAGTAATTTCGTTCTACATTGGTGTGATATCCGTCAAATCCAATAAGACTCATTTTTTCAACTCCAATTCGAATTAGTAAATTAAACATCATAAGTCCTGCATTATCAGAAATCATAGGATCTTCCATTACCAAATCTGCATAATTTACTGTATTTAAATTCTTTCCCCCTGTACTAATATTGGATGTCTTTATTATAGGGAAATCAAGGTTTCCAAGGTCATATTCCTGCTTTAAATTATGATATCTTTTTTGATTGCTAATAAACAGTGCATCTGGTTTCATACCATCTGGAATACAATTTACCGTTAATATAAATTGATTGTCATTCTTTAAAAACTTTTCAATTGTCTCCCGCTCATCTAACAAACTCTTTCCTGGAGCAACCACGACTAAGTCTTTTCCCTTTATCCAATCTTCCATTTTCTTTAATGCTTTGGAATCATCCACTTCATTTTCCTGAAAATTCATATACAAAGATGAAATCAATTTTTCATTGTATAATGCTCTTTCATTTTCTGGAATTTTCTTTAATACTTGATGGAGACGTTTTACGTTTAATGTCTGCTTATCTAAAAGAAAATTCACATAATTGGGATGACAGTTATTGGTCGCCGCAAGAAAATAACTTGCACGATATCCCCATGGATGTACATAAGAAATTGGATTAATATAATCGTCAATTAATTCAATTAAATTATCTGTATGATATCTGTATTCCATATTTTCATTGATATACTGCACCATAATTTCACTGCATAAATTTCCTGCACCTCGTCCCATTCCAAGGACAGAACCATCTATCATTACACTTCTTTTTCCTCTATTTTGAATCAATGCCTGAGCATTAGAAAAAGATAACTGTAAATTATTATGAGAATGATATCCAATGACAATGTCCTCATCTAAATTATCATCTACCAAATAAAATAATTTCATTAGCTGTTTTATATACAATTTCCCAAGAGTATCCACGAGATAAAATGCGTATGGTTTCATTTCATTGATTCGTTCAATTAAATCTAAGATTTCACTATCTTTGTATGTTGTAGTTCCCACTGGCTGCATAAACACTTCATATCCCTTATCCATTAATGCGTAGCCAAGAGCAAAGGCTTCGTCTATCTCTTTCTTATGAAAAGTTACACGAATTCCATCAATTCCATCTTCCGTTCTTGGACTCACTTTTGATGCAGGCATTTTCCCTGTGACAATCATAGCCACATACATACTTCTTTTTCTCTTTTTTTCAATCATTGGCACAATTTGTTCTGTTCTTGAATAAATTGATCTGTCCTTGTCATATTCCGTATCTTCTAAGAATCCACATTCAATCACATCCATATGTGCTTTTCCTAATTTTGAAATGATTGTCTTAATGGTCGCTTCTGAAAACTCAAAATTATTTACATAGCCGCCATCTCGCAAGGTACAGTCCAATACCGCTACTTTATTCATATTCTTTTGCCCCCTTTACACATTGATGATACAACGCTTCTGCTACTACAAAATCTTCTGGTTCATTGATATCTACCGCCTCTACTTGATCTACTTCAAGAAGTAACGGACAATCTCCAATTCTGCGATTCTCTTCTGTTATCAAATGCTTTTTATAAATATACAATCCTGTTGTCTCTCGATATAGAGGCTTCATATCCTGAGTTCTTGGAATCTCTTTTACATCGTAATTCCAAGGCTTTCCATCCATCCAGAAAAAATCCTGCTGGCGAAGTACCGTAAGTGCAGAATCATATTCTCCTGATTCAATACCCTGTATTCCCCTTCCAATTGTTTCTGCTTTAATAAATGGCGCTGTAGCATGTGCAAGCACGTATGTATCTGCCTCCACATCTTCTGCAAATGCTCTTAAAACTTCGTTAATTTTTACTTTACTTCCATCTAATGCGGAATCACGTTTTAAGAATTTTACCCCCTCTGGAACATAAAATAAAATAGATGGATCAGAACAATATACATAGATTTCATCAATCTCTTTTACTTTTTTTAATGCCTTTAAGATATAATGGCACAATGGTTTTCCTCCTGAAAATGATTTTGTATTCTTTCCTTGAAGTCTTTCATTATTTAATTTCATTGGTACAAATGCTACTGTTTTCATTTATTTTCCTCACTTTTTCTTTTAATTTCTTCATTGCAAAAACATCTTCTTCTGTCACAGATTCACCTAATTGGGGCAAATCTATTTTTCCATGTAACTCTCGAATCTTGTCACATTCTCTTTTATATTCTTGTTCCTTTTCTGGCATTTCTGATACAGACATTCTGCTTTTTGTATACTCAAACATTTCAATCCTGGACCATCCTTTTAATCTTTCTTTATTTTTGGGATTTCCAAATTGAAAAGAAAGTATCTCTTCTCCCTCATATCCAAGACTAGATTTTTTTGTTTTCCTTACCATCATTTCCAGATAAAACATTTTTTCTTCGTCTATCTTATCCATGTACTGTGGATATAGGGTGCATAAATTTTCTCCATGATACATTCCGTAATTCTTTTGATCCAGCCATAATACCTTATATTCTTTTTCTTCCACTGCTTCTTCTATGGAAATTCCTAAATATTCAATTCCCAAAGGTGCTATAAACTCTGGAATTGGTCCAGCATATCCAATCTCTCCTTCTTTTATATCTGGAAATGCTCTTTTTATTGCCATAATCGTTCCCACATAAGAGTAAATCTGGTTTAGTTTATCCTCGAATGTTTCATTTAGCTTAATGATTTCCTCTGCACGCTCTGTAAGTGCATCAATTGCAGTGGAGCCAACGGTAATTACCTTTTGATATTTCTCTTTTGTAACAAAGGGTAAAAGTTCCGATGGAAACTGTCTTGCCATAATTTTCGCATCTGGCAGAATTTCTGCATATCTCCCAGAAAAATCTCTCGGATGTGCTTTTAACACAAGGGGTCTTTGATCCCCAAACAAGTCAACTAAAATAGTTGCCATAAAATGGTGTCGATTTACTGTGGGATTTTTCATATACTTTGCATAACGTGTCAAAAATAACACTGGTTTTGTTCCATGAAAATCTAATACCTCTTCCATATGATACATATGGAAAATGATTTGCTGCATATCTTTTGATAAGGTTTCAAACAATGAAATCACTTGAAAATCTTCTGCTTTATCATCTTGAAATCCTGGCAATTGCGCTGACAAATTGGCATACTTTTTAATCACACTGTCATTTTGACCAAGTGCTCCTAAAAACTTACAAATGGCATAAGACTCATACTGTGCATTTTTGTGAAACTCTAGCTGAACAAACTCACGAGAAAGAAGTCCATTTCCATCTTCAAAATATGCGTAGGGCATTTGCTTTGAAAGAATATATAACCCCAGGTGTCTATGATCAATGGCTGAATAAATATGTGTCATAGATTCCATCTGAATCTCTTTTTTTGAAAGCCATTTTTCCACCCACACATTATTCTCTTTTACAAATTGATTTACATCCTCTTTGGTTGAATCCTCATCCAGCCTTACTGGATTATGATAGGCTCCTTCAATAAATTTCAGAATCTCCATTCGTTGAAAAATTCCCGATCCCATAATATCTGTTTTTAATTCATCCATTCCATTTTTTGAGAAGATATTATCTCCAACAATCAACATAGCTTCTTCCTCGGGATGATGAATTATCTTGTGGACAGAAAAACAAAGGATATGGTAAAGTGATGCTCCTAAATATAAAATCATATTATTTTCTCCTTCCCTTTCTGTATATTTTTCTTGCGTAACCAATGCATTTTTTAGCTTTTTTTGTTTCCGTTATCAACTGGATAAAGTTATAATGTTTCTTTTCTTGTCTTTTTTTATCAAAGCCATAAGCAACCGCTTTAGCTGCAAATTCTCCTCGATTCTCTAACAGCTCTCGCTGAATTCTAGGGTGTATTTTTGCAAAGGTATGAAACTCTTTTATAAAGTCCATATAACCTTGCTTTACTTCATGCCTTTTTATTTCATCTTCCTCACTGAGACGAAGTATCTTCCAATGGGGCTGCCCTTCCTTAATCTTTGATATACATACACTGTGTCCAGTCATCTCATCTAACATTTGTTCTATTTCATTTCCATAAGTCTCTAACACTTTTTTTGAAAATAAATTTACAAGCTCAATTACGTGGTACTTTGGCTCGAATTTTGCACGTTTTCTAATGTCTCCGTTGACAAAATATCCTGCTTCCTTTGAAACAATATTTTGTAAATACTTCTCTCTATGTTTATCATTTTTCGTATCTGCATCTACATATACAATACGTGCCTTATCTTTTGGAAATATTTCTTTGTAAACTTCATACCCATGCCTTGCATTCCACATAAAATAAAGAGGTTTTCCATTTGCTTTTTTATGTATATAAAGAGCCCATTCATACATAAAAATACCTGCAAAACTATACCCAAAATGATATCCTAAAGTTTCAGTGCGAAGTCCATCAAACAGTTGAAAATTAATAAATCGTTCTATGATACTCTCTGTCTGATTCTTCTTAACATATATATTTCTTGCGGGATAAATATCTGGAGAAGAATATACCAAGAAATGCATATGTTTTAGCTTTGCATATAGATTCATATGTCTTCCTACCATTCCACATAATTTATTTTGCGGATTATATGTTTCTAGCATTTTTTTATAAAATTTCATACTCTCTGTTTTACAATTTAATTCCTGTGCTGTGACAACATCAAAAATTTGATGGTATCCACATCGTTCTAAAATTGTCTTATATTCTTCTTTTGACTTTTGAAATGGTCCATTGTCGTAGGCAATAATTTTTGTTCCATTATATGCAATAGACTCCATAACACTTTTCATAAATGGATTTCCCCAACTAATATCTGAAGACATGAAAAAAACAAGCACTTGATAAATAGGTACAAATATCATCTCATGCCCTAAAAATGTTCTTACATAATCAATCTCTATTAATTTTCCTTTTCTACGCTCACTTGTCCAATCTACTAACATCATCTCATTTTCCATTTTTGACTCTTCACCTTTCTTCACTCGTTTTTTTAGTATAGAGTAGGAAAACAATAATTGAATCAATAGCTTGTTAAATTTATGTAAAAGAAAAAAGCCATCTCTCGATGACTTTTTACATTTTACTTTAATATATATAATTTGCCCTGATTTTTTTCATCTACAAGGAATTCCTCTTTGATTTCAAATTGATATTTTTTTGCTAATCTCTCCAGCAATTCTGGATTTCTTACATATAAAATCAATGTGGCATCTTCCTTAATATAATGCCTGATTCGTTTAAAAAACTTCTCATAAATCACTCGAATATCTTCCTGGGTTGTATTCCCCATAGCAAATGGCATATCCGTAAACACTTCATCAAATAAATATTCATGGGTGAATTCAAAGAAGTCCTTATTAATGTAATGAATAATCTGCCCTGCTTCTTCTGTATTCAGCTTTGCCTTTTCTATAGCCTCTGCCATCTCATCAATTCCATAAGACGTATTCCCTTTTATAATTTTCTGACGTTCAAGGAGCAGTGTCCCCACGCCACAAAATGGATCTAAAACCTGAGCATCCTCTATCATATATGGCTTTGCAAGTTCCACAAGGAGGGCTGCGTTTACAGGTTTCATACTCGTTGCCACAGCTCCCTTTCGATATTCAAATCGGTGATCATGCATGGTATAAAGTTTTACCATCATGTTCATACGTCCTTTTGCATTCTCAATCAGGCGAATTTCAAATTCATAATGAGAGGTACTATTAATCAATTGACGATTGGTTCCCTCTTCAATTCCTGCCGCAAGTTTCTTTGTAAAATTACTTTTCCATTTTAAATCTCGTTTGCTCTTTATCTCAATCCGAAAATAAAATGGGACTTTTCCTTTATGTCTTTGCTTCATAAACTCAAGTAAATCAGAAGATATAATCGTCTCTGCTCCATCTTTTGGGTTCATTTCACAGCTTAACATCCCTTTCACTAAAAACAAGATTTCTTGATAGGTTCGGACTTTTCGTAATTCTCCAACCTGATCTGTTTGAAACCGAAGTCCTGCCCGCATGAAAAAGATATCTTTTTCACTGGCAATATCCTCTTCTATTATCTGATTTTTTAAAACTGCCATCTGCTCCCGATTCCCTAGAACCATAAGGTCTGACATTAAGCGATTCCCTCGAAATTCGTGATGCTTTGCCCCTTCTAACATCATAATTAACTCTGTAATATGATGCATTTCCTCTGTAATATGCTTCCGATTCTCCGGTGTTAGCTGGATTTGTTCCAGCTCTTCTAACCTAGATTTTAATTCCGGCAGATATTTGCGATAATCAAACTCTGCAAGTGCGGTTAAATATGCACTTCGGACAAACATTGTACTTTCCTTTTGATATGCCTGAAACAAATCATCTAATGTTTCTGGAATCGCTAAATCTCCTAAAAACAGTGCTGTGTTCTTCCGAATCTTTCCATCTGTACTTTTTAAGAATTTGACAATTGTAATATCATCTTCAAGGTACTCAATCAATTCCTCTCTGACTTCTTCTGCTTTCATTTCCTTTCTCAAAGCACTTAATCCTTGTCGAACCTCAAGGCTGTCTATATGTTCATTCTCAATGATACTCTTATAAATATCTATTACCATGAAATCTCCTTTGTCTTGTTTCATCCCTAAAAATTCCTCATTATCCAAAAAGACCTGTAAATCGTAATGATCTACAGGTCTTCTTTATAAGCGGGTGATGGGAATCGAACCCACGTGATCAGCTTGGAAGGCTGGAGTTCTACCATTGAACTACACCCGCTTGTGTTGTGAACAATTGATAGTATAGCAAAAGGTTCTATGAAATGCAAGTAAAATTTAAATTTCTTTCTGCATTTATTTTAATGCACACTTATTTTTTTGTATTTTTATCATAATTAATGGTCGCCAATCCAAAGAGCAAGGGCAGACTTACAATGTAACAGTAAGAGTATCTAATATATACTAATGGACCAAGAAAACTAATTGCTAAATTTGTGGATAACAAGACAAAGCTGATTAAAAGGTTTTTTCTTTTCTTAATCACTGCGTACCATAATCCGACCATAAACAGACACGTATAAAATCCTACATTGATCATCCACCTTGTTGTTTTATTTACACGAATCTCATAAACCAATCTACGAAGTGCAATTCGTTGTCTGTGAAATCTGGCTGAGTTTTCAATTCCCAGATACTTTTTCATGTTTTTTCGATATTTCTTCCATCCCCAGTCTGCAAATAATCCATTATAATAAATATCAAATCCATCTCGTTCATAATAAAAATACTCATACGTATGATTTATTGTCGCCTGAATATAAGTTTCTGGATATCTTTTAAGATATTTGAACCATATTTGAAATAATTTATTTCGATCTTTCTTCGTAGTATGCAAATCATAAAAATTTTTAATTGGATCTGCGGTTCTTCCATGATATCTCCGAACAATCTCTTTGGATTTTCTCTTCTTGGGATCCATAACTTTGACTATAAGTTTCATATCCTTTGTATCAATGCTGCTTTTATGCTCCTTGACTAGTCTTGCAATCTGCTGCAGTGGTACAGAATACATCTCTCTTTCATTTCCTGGTGCAATTTCAAGTGCTGGAAATAAAACTTTTGGCATTAGAATTCCAAATAAAAGCATTGGCACCCCAATGATAAGACATATTTGTTTTCGCTGTTGTTTCATCACAAATAAAAGAATAGGAAAGGCAACAATCAATATATAAAATCCATTATTCCGAAACAGTAAAATTCCAGAAAAAATCAAACTTCCTATGATACATTTTTTAGAATGATTCAGGAGTTCCGGCATCTCTAAGATTCTAACTAAAAAAAGAGTTCCAGCTATGATAAAAACAGTAAATAATGTGTCTTTACATAAGGAGGTTACAGTAAGTCCATTGATGATTCCAAATGCATAGAACACAACTCCTATACTAAGAAAAATCTTATGAACCCCTCTTGATTTCATATAACAAATCCCATATGAGAGTACCATTGCCATAAGTATTGTCTGCATCAATGTCATTAAAAACAAACCAATATTAATATTTCCAAGTAACTGACCAATTTTAGCAAAACTTCCCATTACAAGGGTATGGAATACTGGGTGATGATTGTTCCAAAAACTTTGAGCAGGATTTTTAAGAACAACATACCGTTGTGTCCAACACAAGGCATCTATATGAAAATACTGTCCTAGTTGATCCATAACATCTGAATTTCCCGAACCGGGATACATAATAATAAGAAATGGAAGCCAGCACAAAAAAAGAAAAAGGCCTAGTCCAATTACATGCTCTTTTTGAATCTTTCCTTTATCCTTTCCTTCTAAGAAATCCATAATCTTATAAAAGCCAAAAAGAAACAGAAAAAAGAAAATGGTACAAAGAAACCACAAAATCATTGCTTGTCCTTGAATTCTTCCATGATTAAATACAAGATTCCAGTTATCTCCCTTTGAAAAACTTCTTCCTATGACTTGTATTCCTGACATTATCATTGAGAATATAATAAGCAACACAATTCTTCTCTTATCTTTTCTATTTTTCATGGTCACATTCCTCTTCCAAGCCACTACATATGCTGTTTCCTTCTATTTTCTTACTTCTTTTTTTTACTTTTGCAATCTCATTGGAAAATTCAAAAACATCTTTATACTGCTTTTTTTCATTTGTAGCTACAGAAATAGACAAACTTGCAATGGGAAATTGTTCAATAAATCCATTTCTATTTTTTGAAACAATATACCCATTTTCCCAGTCTTTTTGATTGTAAAGAATTCTGACTCGCCTTTGAAACTCTGTAATAATCTTTTGACATATATCTTTGACATCCCAGCTTCCTGCAACAACCACAAAATCATCTCCACCAATATGTCCTTTAAAATTAGAATCCGAAATACTTTCTTTCATAACATCTGCAACTAATTGAATCATCAAATCTCCATTATTAAATCCATAGGCATCATTATATGCCTTAAAATTATCCAAATCTAAATATATAATGGCAAAGGGGTTTTTCTCCTCAATGACTTCTTTTATCTTATTTTGAATTAATAAATTCCCCGGAAGCCCTGTAAGTGGATTAGAATCTACAGCTCTGGATACTTGAATGGTAACTGCCGCCTCAAGTAAATTCTTAATGGTAACTGTCCCTAAATATTTATCTTCCTTTATAATAACTACAGCATCATAAATCTGTTCTTGTACCCTTGAAAGAGCAACTTTTGACACTGACTCAATTGACGTATTTCCATCTAAAACAAGAAAGTCTTTTCTCATAATTTCCTTTACTGTTCTTTTTGAATTTAAGGAAAAACCAAATCTTCCTCCAAAAGCTTCATTTAATTCTTTTCTTGTTAAAATTCCAATGGGCACCTGTTCATCATCGATTACACAGATTTCAGAAAGGCCACTTTCTTTTCTAAATGTTTCAAAGATATCCACTGCCTTTGTGTCTTTTTTTGTAGTTATCCCCATGCTACATAAGGTTTCTACGGTTCCAAAAAAAGAAGGCTGATATTTCATAACTTGATGCTTTTTGTATAATTCTATAATCATATCTACGACATCCTCTGATATGACTTCTATTTTTTCTTTGGGTCTTCCAAGAAAAAATCCTTGCCCATAGCAAACTCCAAGTTCAATGATTTTATCCAATTCTTCTTTTGTTTCAATTCCCTCTGCAATTAAACTAATTTTTAGTTCCTTACAAAATTCTAGAATACATTTTACTAGAGAACATTTCATAGTATTTTTATGAATATCTCTTATAATCTCCATATCAATCTTTAGAAAATTAGGTGACACTGAGCAGATTCGGTTTAACCCTGAATATCCTTCCCCGACATCATCAATGGCAATTCCATAGCCTTGATCTTTATAGTGAGCTACTGTCTCCTTAAATGTCTCTTTATCGTCGATAGCTGTTCTTTCTGTAATCTCGAACATAATATCTCCAGGAACTAATCCATACTTATCCAATTTTTTCCGAGTGAATCCATGAACAAACGCAGTATCATTAATAATATTAGCATCTACATTTAAAAAAAGTTTTTGTCTTTCCTTTTTTCCAAATGCTCTTTTTAGAGAAAGGCTCCGACACATCTCCTCTAATTGCCATAGTTTCTTTTCTTTTTCCGCAATTTGAAATAATTCTTCTGTTCCAAAACTATTGTTTGTCACCTTAATTCGACTTAATGCTTCATATCCATAGACGCTGCCATCCTTTAAAGAAACGATTGGCTGATATACTGGATATATTTTTTGATATTTTAATATCTCATAAAATTGTCTGATTTTTGTCTCTTCTTCTTTCATCCATTTTCCCACTACCTTCATCATATTATAATATAGTCTGATTATGATAGCTGTATGTTAAATCTAAAACACAACTTATGTTAAATTTAATATATTTACTTTATGGAAAAGCATCGAATATTTGTCCACATCTGACGAATTCTTTTATCCGCATCTTTTGGGAAATACTCCATTACAACAGCACGATTAATAACCTCTTTGGTTGGATACATTGCGAATAATTCTCCATTTAGCTGTTCTTTTGTTGTCTGTAATACATATCTTTTATCCTCTTCCTTTCCAGAAAAGAAATATCCAAGGGAATATGAAGCATTTCCCTTTTTGTCTTCATACAAAGACTTAACATAATTATAAATAGTCGTATCTTCATTTCCTGCAATGGTTGAGGTGTACCCAATATAGTCCATATTCTTTACTACGTTTTTGGGTTTGGAGATAAAATTAATAAAGTCTTCTGCTGCCTGCTGCTTTTTCTTATTTCCATTGATTCCGTTCTTTAACATGCACCATCCATCAAACCAGATATTGGTACAGGCTTTTGGAACTGCATATTTTAATTCTACATTATCTTCTGCCGCCTGTTGAATGGAATATACCCCATCTCCAGACCATTGAAGGTTGGCCGCCACTTTTCCAGTCACCATATCTGCTTTTCCACTGTCCGTCTCAAAAGAATACACATTATCCTTCATTTGTGTTAGAACATTTTCCACCTGTTTTACTGATTTTTGAGAAGTATCATTTAAAAGCACTTGAAGTTCTTTCCCTGACTTTCCTTCTAGTTTACCTTGATTCAACATAGACAATCCAGCAAAGTAACAGTCCCTTACACTGTCTTTTGTGGTAATCATTTTTCTATATTTTTTATTTCGCAGTACATTCCAGTCAGAAACTTCTGCTTCAGATATTTTTTTTGGATTATAGACAAATCCTAAAGTTCCCCACATATATCCTGCCGCATATTTTTTTAATGATTTTCCATCAATTATCTCATTAGAAAATACTTGATCAATATATTTTGACACTCCGTTGGTATAGTAATTTTCCTTGTTTCCTGTGTCAAAAAAATCATCTGAGAACTTCTGTACTTTTCCTTCTGTCATTAATTTCATAATCATATATTCTGATGGACACACAATATCAAAGGTATCCCCAATGGTCAATTGATTATATAAATCTTCATTGGTTCCAAAAGTCGAATACTCTACCTTTATTTTGGTGTGATATTTCTTCTCATACCAGGTCTGAAAATCATCAATAACACTCTCGTCAATATACTCTTCCCAGTTTGCAATTCGGAGGGTTAATACCTCTTCCTTCTTCTTTTGTCCACAGCCGGTAATCGGAAGGGAAAGTGTCATAATTAATACAAATACAATACATCTTTTTATGATTTTCCTCATCAAATTCCTCCCTTCTTCTTTGGAAAATTCATCAAAATAACACTTACTGCAACACATAAAAATATTACTGTAGACAATGCCCATAAGGCAGTTTTAATATCTGTCTGCGCTCCCTTTGTTGCATTTACAACATAGGTACTAATAGTATCAAAGGTTGCTGGTTTTGTGTAGGTGCTGATAAAATAATCATCCAGTGTTAATGTAATAGACATCATAAATCCTGCTGCAATTCCCGATAGTAATTGTGGAATGACAATCTTTATCAAGGCTCCCCCTGGAGTATATCCAAGATCTAGTGCTGCTTCATATAATTCTGGATCCATTTGTTTTAATCTTGGCACAATGGATAAATATACAAAAGGAACACTTAAAGTTACAAGTCCCACAATCAGTGGAAGAAAAGAAGATTTGTCCATTCCAAAAAATACAATCAACAAAACACAAACTGAAAATCCAGTGACTACATCTGCATTAACCACAGGAATTTGATTCATAAACTCAAAGGGTCTTCTCGTTCTTTTTTTTGAATAGAAAAATCCAATGGCTCCCAATGTTCCTAAAATCGTAGAAATAACAGCAACAAACAAAGCAAGAAGCACAGTTCCTACAATCATATCTCTCAATTCTGAGGTCATAAATAATACTTTATAATTTTCTATGGAAAAGCTGCGAATTGATCCAATCATCGTAGAATCTGTAAAGCTATACACTGCCAGCAATAAAATCGGAAAATATAAAAATAGCAATACCATTAGAATCCATATATTCTTACCCAAAAGATATTTTTGTCTCATAGCACTGCACCTCCTTTTTCTTCCTCATGATTTTCCGAAAATTCTCCAGTCGCAAAAGATATGAGAAAAATAATAAGCAATAATAAGAGTGAAATGACAGAACCACTTCCCCAGTCATAGGCATTAAAATAACTTCCAATTAAGCTTCCCATAATATAAGTGCTGTTGTAAATCATATCTAGGACTACATAGTTTGTCATTGCCGGAAGCAATACCATAGTTACTCCACTAACAATTCCAGGCACCGAAAGTGGCAAAATTACACTTAGAAAAACTTCCTTTTTCTTTGCCCCTAAATCAAGTGCCGCCTCTGTAAATGAATCATCAATTTTTACTATGGTGTTGTATAAAGGCAGAATCATAAACGGAAGGAAATCATAGGTCATACACAAAATTGTATTTAAAAATGGGTGAAATGCCAGATTTCCCTCCACAACTGTTAGCACTTCCTTAAACGCCGTTAAACGAAGGGTAAAATTGATCCACATAGGCATAACAAAGAGCATTAGAAGTACATTTTTATTTTGATAAGGTCCTTTTGCAAGAATATATGCCACTGGATAAGCGATAAGAAGACATAGGGCAGTTGTGATTAACGCAATGGCAAGACTGTATCCTAAGGTTCCAATTACTCTTCCATCTCGAAATAATGTAATCACATTTTCCAGCGTAAATTTCCCTTCTCCGTTGGTAAATGCATAGTACAAAATAATAAGCATTGGAAGAGCCACAAATAAAATTAAAAAAACAGCATATGGAATTCCTAATCTGCTTCTGGAAAATAATTGTTTTTTCATTGTTGCCTCCAGTCTAAGACTTGATATGTCATTTTCTCTTCTGGAATTATAACGCTTACATAATCCCCCACATTCCATAAGTCTTCATCATCCACTGAGTATTCTACTTTATTCCGGCTTTGTACGCGGTAATTATAGTGATCTCCTTTATAAATAATACTAATAATATGCCCTTGAAAGACTCCTTCCTCTGGGTCATCACTTAGCTGAGCATCCTCTGGTGAGAAGGATAATTCAATCTTTAATCCCTCTAATTTTTCCCTGTATTCTGCTCGCCATGTTGGAATTTTCATATAAATATTAAATGGAATGGTTCCATCCACAAACATCAAATGCTTTTCATTGTCAAGAAGTCCCACAAGACGGTTTTGATCAATATCACATAACATAATATGAATATCTTTTGGATTTACGCGAACTCCAACCCTTGCCCCCTTTTCTTTCTTTTCTTTTGATTGTGCGTAGATTTCATTTTTTCCAGATGCAATGGTAATGTCAAAATGCTTTCCTTTAAACGTAGAGTCCAGCACTGTTCCCTGAAACAATCCCTGGTCTGGCTCTGCAATGGACATAGCCTCTGGACGAATCATAACATCTACCCCATCTCCAGTATGGTTGTCACTTTCATAGTCCATTTCAATGCCTGCAAATGTAACCCGATTTCCTTCTAACACCTTCCCATTGAAAATATTACTCTCTCCAATAAAATCTGCGACAAATGCATTGCTTGGATAGCTGTAGATTTCCTCTGGAGTTCCAACTTGTTGAATCATTCCTTTTGACATAACCACAATCTTATCAGACATGGTAAGTGCCTCTTCCTGGTCATGGGTTACAAACACAAACGTAATTCCAAGTTCCTTGTGCATTCTCTTCAATTCAATCTGCATTTCCTGACGCATTTTATAATCAAGAGCGCCTAATGGCTCATCTAATAACAGAATCTCTGGCTCATTAACAATTGCCCTTGCAATGGCAATTCTCTGCTGCTGTCCACCAGATAAACTAGAAATCTTTCTTTTTTCAAAACCTTCCAAATCCACAATCTCTAGAACATGCTTTATTTTTTCGTCCATAATATCCTTTGGTGTTTTCTTTCGTCGAAGACCAAAAGCAATATTGTCATAGATATTTAAGTGTGGAAACAGTGCATACCTTTGAAAAACTGTGTTAATTTGTCTTTCATTTGGTGGTCGCTGGCTGATATCCTCCCCTCGAAGAAGAATTTCTCCCTCGGTAGGTGACTCAAATCCTGCAAGCATCCTTAAGATTGTTGTTTTTCCGCACCCGGAAGGTCCTAAAAATGTAACAAATTCTCCCTTATTTATTTTTAAGTTAAAATCATAGATGACGGGAGTATCCTTTACATAACTTTTTTTAATATGTTTTAATTCAATAAATTGTTCTGCCATGTCTCTTTTCTCCTAACCTATTGCTATGCCAACAACGAGATACAAAATAGCTGAAATCACTCCTGCAATTAATACATAGGGCTGGGATGTCCTATATTGATCATATATTTTTACACGACATGCCCTGGCTGAAATCACGCCTAAGTCAGAGACTACACATGCATTTGCTCCGAATAATCCTGCAGAAATAACTGCTCCTAAACAAAGAGGTATGTTTGCTCCAAGTCCTGGCAATACCACTAACAATACTGGAATTGCAATTTGATATAGTGTGTAATTTAAACTGTATAAATATTCTGAACAGCTAAAGAATACAAAGAATAAAACCGGAAGGAGACTAACAATTGGAACGGCTCCGCAGACAGCCTTTACGAATCCTTCCATTCCCATGGCATACATAACCTCCTGCATAGTGTAACCAATCATCAATATAATGACCATATCCACCATGTCAATAAATCCATCTACAATGCACTGCACATATTCTCCAATGGTGAAAATTCCCTGAAGTATATATAACACCCCAGTTACAAGAGCTGCAATTCCAAATGCAAGGAAACAGTCAAGTCCTGTAGCAATTAATGCAGTCACAATAACAACCATTGGAATTACCAGATTTAGCACACTGACATTTTGTTTTCTTGGATCTTCATCATCAAAGTCTTTTTCTTCCTCATCAGACCCATCTGTTAAATCCCCCATTTGTTTTCCTTCCTTTTTTATCATTTCATAGGCTTTTTTCATTGGACCTATTTTAGGAATTAATCCCATGGAAAATAACAATGCCAGCACACAGGCTACAATGGCATAAAACATAAAGGGAACAGAATGTAAAAACAATGTGGTTGCCTGTGCCCTGCTCCCAATATTTTTTGCACCTGCAATTTGAAAAATAATAAAATATCCCCAAGCTCCAAAAGGCAGCATAGCAGATACACAGATACTAAAGGTTCTAATTACATATGCAAGTGCTACTCTTGGCTTTTTAATCACATCAATCAATGGTGAAAATGATGCCCCTGCTGTTAAGGCTGATACATAATCATCAATAGACATAATTCCTGCATAAATTCCTGATGTGCTTAAAATCAGCTTTTCACTTTTTCCAAACTTTGAAGTAATAAAATCAGAAAATGCCTTGGTGCTTCCACTTCGCTTTAGTGCAATGATAATGCCTCCACATAAGAAAAATGACATATACATAATAATATTTTCTTCATCTGAAAGAACTACCAATAAATCCTTAAAAAATCCTCCTACTGCACCTAATTTATACCAAAGTATATACATAGAAAAAGTTCCCATGAGCATACTCTGGATTACATCCTTTGTCACTAAGGCATATATAAATAGTCCAGCAAGTGGCACTAAAATCCAAATACTATTTTGAATCATACCCTTTGGAATGCAAAATAAAATCACATTAAATATAATCCAAAATGTCCATAACTTTACCATTTTCTTATCAATATGCCTTGGATTCATCCCATATGCAATTCGCCTTATGATACTTTTTTCTCCCATATTTTCATCCTCCTTCATGAATAAAGACGTCAGCGGTCCCTTTCCGTCTAACGTCTTTGTTATACACTCTTTAAATATCTTTATTGGAATGATTCCACACTTTTAGTTTTTGTCCAATTCCTTCTTTCAATGCTGTTTTGTAACATTCATATCCCCAGGCAACATCCTCAATTGGCATTCCCTCAATGGCAACTAAAATGACCTCGTCCTCCGATTTTCGCCCTGTCTTTTTCCCGCGAATGATTTCTCCCAAAGAGTCAATGGTATCTCTTTCAATCAAGCCATCTCTCACCATATATGCAAATTCTTCTCCCATACATCCTGTGGCATTTCGCATTCCATTTTCATCGTATCCTTCTCCATCTTCCTCTGCATAGTCATCATACATTTGAAAATTATCTACAATCTTTCTAATACCAACTAATTCTTTCTTATCCATGTTAAACACACTGGCTGAGATTATCAATGCTCCAGGTTTAAACCATTCTTTCTTGTAAAATGGCCACTCCCCTTCTCGACAGGAAACAGCTTCCGTCACTATATCCGTTCCCTGAATTGCTTCCTCTAACGTCTCACAAATGGTAATATGTTTAATTTGAGAAAAGTGTTTTTCAATATATTTCTTCATTGCCACTGCACTTTTTGACGTTGGTGAACTTCCTTTGATTTTAACTGTATCTACATTTTTACTACTTGTCATAATTGCTGCAAAACAAGATTTACTAATTGCACCTGGTCCAATAACTGCAATAACTTTAGATTCTTTCCTTGCAAGTAATTTTGCTGCAAGTCCTGGCATAGCACCTGTTCTCATGGAACTTAATAAATTGGCTGACATAAACGCAAGGGGTGCTCCCGTTTCTACATCATTTAACATTGCCATTAAAATAGAACGAGGAATACCTTTGGCACGATTTCGTCCATTGGATCCATACCACTTTTCCCCTGCAATATGAAATCTTCCACCAAGGTAAGCTGGCATTGCAATAAATCTTCGATCTCTGCTGTCATTTAATGGGAAGTTTTCAATTTTTGATTTCTTAGGAAAATCAAGCATTAACCCATGGGCATTGTGATCCGGCCCACCCATTAAAAAATCTCCATCTTCAAGGAGCCCCATGGTTTCTTCCATGACGTCTACACATTTTTTAGCGTCTAAGACACCTGCTTCTATCATATCTTCTTCATCTAAATATAAAAAACGTAACGTTCCTGATTCAATATTTTTTAAGGTTTCTTTTTCAATTGAGCTTGTCATTTTATCCTCCTTTAAAACTAAAAAAGACAAAGACCCCTGAATCTATCATTCAGACGCCTTTGTCTTATCATTATTTATGCTAACATTTTTATAAAAATTTGTCACTAGATTTCTTTATTTTCATATAATTTTTTGAATAGTTCTATAAAGTCTTCTTTGGTCATCACTATAGGATTATCTTCCGTTTCATCTGCATTTGCTGCTGTCTCAGCTAAACGATCAAAATCTCTTGGATTTACCACTTCCAGCTCATGGAAATGAGGAATTTGAAATTCATCTGCAAGTTTCTGCATAACATCAATTCCTGCATTGGCAGCTTCTAGTGTTGACTTTCCTTGCACATCCACACCCAGACACTCTGCCACTTTGGCGTATTTTTCTGGTGCACCTTTTACACTAAATCTAGAAACGGGTGCCAACATCATTGCGTTGGCAACTCCATGTGCAATGTCATAAAGACCACCTAAGGCTTCTGAAATGGAATGAACACAGGCTACATCTGAATTTCCAAAGGCCATTCCTGCCATGGTGGATGCCGCCATCATTTCATCCAATGCTTCTGGTGTATGCTGTTGTACAGCCTCTCTAATATTCTTTCCAATCATTTCAATGGCTTTCTTTGCAATGGCATCCGTAAGGGGACTTGCTGCTTTACATACATAGGCCTCCACCGCATGTGTTAGTGCATCCATTCCCGTCGAAGAAAGAATCTTCCCAGGCAAGTAATCTAACATCTCCGAATCTAAAATCGCAACTCGTACATTGACCATTGGCCCCCAGATACAGTCTTTCTCCAATGTTTTTGTATTATTTACAATAGACTCATGGGTTACCTCACTGCCAGTTCCACAAGTGGTTGGGATACAAATCAACGGTGCAATGGGTTGTTCTAAATTTCCTTCATACCAGTTTTCACACTTTCCTCCATTGGTCATCAATGCTCCCATGGCTTTTGCAGTATCCATAGAAGACCCTCCGCCAACAGCAATCAAATAATCTATATTTTGTTCCATTGCATATGCTGCACCTTTTTCGATATCAACATCTCTTGGATTTGGAACAATTTCTGACCACACAAGAAAATCAACATTTTCTTTTTCCAAATATGTAATCACCTTTTCTGCCAGACCACATTTCATCATACCTTTGTCTGTGACAACCAATCCTTTTTTTCCAAGTTTCTTGGCTTCTTCTCTTATATTTTCAATACTTCCCCGTCCAAAGATAACTTTGGTTGGTGTAAAAAATTCAAATGAATTCATAAGACCTCCTATCTCATGCTTTTAAAGCGGTTGTAATTTAATGAAGAAATGTCAACAATAGTATCTTCTCCTGCTGTCATTTGTGATAACATCAATCCAACAGACGGTGCTGTCCCAAATCCATGTCCTGTAAATCCACAGGCAATAATTAGTCCCGGTGCCTCTTCCACCTTACTAATAACTGGCACTCCATCGTAACAGTCATCTAGCCATCCACCCCAAGTTCTTACGATTTTTGCATCTGCTAGTCTTGGGATGTATCCCATAATGGCTCGGCATCCAGCAGAAACTGTCAAGGAGTTGGTTCTTAATTCCTGTGGAGACATATCTATTGCATCTTCCAATCCTGATTCAGATCCAAATACAAAGGAACCATGCTGTGCTTGATGTCCATAAAAATCTGCATCTGCCGTTCCCAGCATAATATCAAACATATGAGGCTGTAATTCTGTCACTAGTGCTTCTTCAAAATATCTTGTCATTGGGATATCAATTCCTATGGTTCTTGTGATATAACGACTTTCATATCCTGCTGCCACAATAATGGTTTCTCCCTCCAAGACTTCCCCATCTTCCATAATAATCTGTCTTACTTTTCCTTTTATTTTCTTTAAAGCATTTACCTTTGCTTTTGTATAGAAGCGAACCCCTAATTCTAATGCCCGTTTATAGTAAGCCAACGTAGTCAACATTGGATTTGCATGTCCATCCGTTGGACACCAACTGGCTCCAATAATTTCATCCGACAAATATGGACAAATTTCTTTGACTTCCTTTCCATCAATTACATTCATATCTAGTCCTAAGGCTCTTGCATTGGAGGCTAAGTTATTTAATTTATCTAAATGAGCTTCTGTCTTTCCAAGTCTTAAGTTTCCCTTTTGATAATATTCTACATCCACTCCTAATTCTTCTGATAAGGTTGGCCACATATTTTCTACTGCATAGATTGCATATGGAAGTTCTCTTACATCTCTTCCAGACTGGCGAACACCGCCACCATTTCTTGAAGATCCACCATGTCCAATACTATCACTTGATTCAAGTACAATAACATCTTTAATTCCTCGTTTTGCTAAATAATAAGCCGTTGCACATCCAACAACTCCACCACCGATAATCACAACTTCTGCATTCTTTTTCATCGGCATTCACCTCCATCTCTTGCAAGTACCCGCATTTCCATCGGTCTCATAGGTGCTCTTGAAACTGCTGGCTCAATTTCTTTTGGATCAATCTTTAACTCTCGTGCTACAATGCTCTTTACTAGCTTTCCACAAGTCTGTCCTTGGCAAAGACCCATTCCACTCCGAAGAAATCTTCTAATTTCCTCAATGGTCAACATTCCTGCGTGAATTGCCATTCTAATTTCTCCTTTCGTTACTTCCTCACATCTGCAAATGAGCATATCGTCATCTGATGCCGGAATATACGGCCCAATTTCCTTTAATTTCTCTTGAATATCTACCATGTTATGCCTCCTTCTCCTCTGTAGTAAAAAATCTTGCCTTCCCTGTCATTTCCTTTGGAACTCTCATGGTAAGTAAGCTAGTATGGTCAAATGCTTTTGAAGTCCTTACTTCTACCACCTCTGCCTCACATACTTTTTCCCCATTTCGACCCAATGCAATTCCTTTTTGTCCTTTTTCAGGCAGTGGATAGAATTCATAAGGTAATGTTACCGTTCCAAATCCCGGTTTATCTTCTTGATTTACTAAGAAAATAGCCTGACCAGAACAAGATGCAACACACATTCCACATCCAATACACGTTGTATCCATTTTTACCACTGGCAAAGAGGTTATATTCTCCCCAATAGAAATACATCCTTTGGGACAGGCATCTTGGCATGGATTACATGGAATATTCTGTGTACATTCCATCACTGGATGAACACCTACCATATGCTTTACCCCTGGATAACGTTCAATTTCATCCTCAGCAACAAATCCCTTTTCTAACAGATTCATTGAAACATCTAAGTCTTCCTCTGTCTTCGTCACAAGTTTCCCACGATTTTCTGGAGCAAACATTCCTTTTCTTAAACTGTTTAATGCTTTTTCTAAATCTTCAATTTGCTGGTTCATTGTCTCATCTTCTAAATATCCAAGATAATTGGAAATCACAATTCCTGCAATTCGTCCACCAATCATTGCAGAACTTGCTTCCTCAATTCCAGATACATCTCCTGCTGCATAAATTCCAGGAATAGACGTTGCTCCTTTTTCATCACATACTGGAACATATCCACCTTTGGTATCTTCCATTTCACATCCTGTCTGTTTAAGAAGCTGTGACATAGGAGAAAGTCCAACAGCTAAACAGATGGTATCCACATCAAAATGTTTTTCACTTCCTGGTTTTACCTTCCAGTCTGGCCCCACTTCACCAATGGTAACTCCTGTCACTTCTTCTTTTCCTTCTGCTTCTATAATTGTATGAGATAAATAAAATGGAACACCGCATCTTGATACTTTTGCTGCGTGAACTCCATAGCCTCCGATTCTCGGTGCTGCATCTACTAATGCAACCACTTCACATCCTGCCTGTAACAATTGATAACTAACAACCAATCCCACATTTCCAGTTCCAAGCATTAAAATCTTTTTCCCTGGCTGAATATGATGTAAATTCATCATTGTCTGTGCCGCTCCTGCACCTATAACCCCTGGTTTTGTCCATCCTTTAAATGTGACCATATTTTCGCTGGCTCCTGTGGCAACTAAAATGCTGTCTCCTTTGAAATGTTTTACTTTATCTCCAACTCGAACCGTAATTTCTTTTTCTTCATAAAGTCCAATAACGGTTGCATTTAATACAACTTTCACTCCATATTTCTTTGCTTCTTCCAGCAATTCCTCTCCAATTTTAAATCCTCTGACTTTAGCCTTATGCTCTTTGGACCCAAAAAACTTATGAATCTGTTTAAATAACTGTCCCCCTGGTTTTGCATTCTCATCAAACACAATGGGATGCAATCCATTTTTTGCACCTTCAATGGCTGCTGACAATCCAGCCGGCCCTGCTCCTATTACAATCAAATCATATCGTTTCATGCTTACTTCGCCTCCTCTTTTGCCTTTGCACCATACTGTGTCTCAACTATCATTCCTTCTTCTAACGGTGTAATGCAGGTTCTAATATTGGGCTTTCCATCAACCACCATGACACAGTCTGTACATCTTCCAATGGCACAAAAAACGCCTCTTGGTTCATGTCTCTTTTTTGTATATCGGTGAATCATAACCCCTGCAACTCTTAATGCCGTTGCAATGGGTTCTCCCTCATACCCCTTCATTTTTCTTCCATCGTATGTAAATGTAACTTCTTTTCTTTCTTCCGTCTTTCCCAAGATCGGATGTTCCTCAATTCTACTCATATGAACCTCCTTGTTATATTAAATTAAGGTACAAAAAAAGGTACAAGCATTTGTAATTGCTCGTACCTCTTTGTACTTTCTTGTTTTTATGATAAACTAACTATATAGTCTAGTATGATACTAGAGTCAAGGAGGATTTTATGAATGAACCATTTTTTCAAATTGGAGAATTATCAAAATTGTTTGGCGTTGGTGTAGATTCTATTCGCTATTACGAGAAAGTAGGTCTGCTGCATCCAGTCCGCAACACAGAAAATAACTATCGATTTTATTCTATGGATGATGTAAGACAACTTACGATGATTCGTGAGCTACTAAATCTTAATTTCTCTACAGAACAAATCCGTCACTATGACCAGAATCGAACTTTAGAACACACAACTACTTTATTAGAAGATGAACTTACCGTTATTAATAAAGAAATATCAAAACTATATGAAACAAAAAACAGTATTCAAGCAAGACTTAAAAACATTTATCAAAACACATCCATTGATTATTTGAATCATATTCGTGTCCTTGAACTAGAAGATCGTCCCTGCGTTATGGTCAGCAATGACAACCTTCCAGACAATTATGTAGATTATTACCTTGTCCAATATATGCACTCTATGCAAAAAAACATAGATACCATTGGTGCCTGCGACTGTTATACTCTAGACTTAAAAAATAGCAATCCTGATTCCCTCTATTATAGAACAAAAAATGTGTTTTTCTATTCCGACACATTGACTTACCACAGTAATTACACCTTACCCGCTGGAACCTATTTATCTCTTATGTATCGTGGTGCCTTGTCAAAGACAAAAGAATGGGTGCCTAAAATATTTCAATATGCAAAAGAACATGGCTACTCCATCCATGGAGATCCCATTGAATTTTGCTATATCGATGACTATGAAACAGAAATTCAAGAAGAATACGTAACAGAACTACAATTGAAAGTAAAACGCTAATTTTGACTTCTCTTTCATAACACTCTCCCTTTACAATTGGTAAAAATTGTGTTATTCTCAACATAGAAAGAGTACCCGCCCACTTGGTGGTTACCCTTCTGGATAAGTGTTATTTAGCTCTCAATGAGAGCCGCCTACCCTGGGGTTTAGACAGGGTAGGCATTATTTTTTATGCTTGTCGTTCCTATTATCTAAATAGGCAAGCAGCGCGATTAGAAACGTTCCACCTAAAAACAATAATGTTAATACCTGGTATGTATTCATTCGCTCCACCTCCCTTCTTTTATGTATCCCGAAGGGAATACAACAATCCAGAAGGCTAATGACCACCCTGTACGCGGTTACTCTTAATTTACATATTATCATATTATTTACATTTTTCAATATGTTTGTAATTCAACAAAAATCCTGCCACACAAAGTGTGACAGGATTCTTATATTCTATTATTTATTTCATCTTACTCCATCTCAGGAATAATTGCATATTTGATTCCTTCTTGTCTTCCAATGCTTTCAAGTGCATCAATAGCTCCAGAAAGTGGATATTTCTTTGTGATGAAAAGGTTTCCATCAACTTGTCCACTTGACAATAAATCTAAAGCCCATTTTACATGGTATGGCGTATGATGGTAAACAGCCTTTAATGTAATCTCTTCATAGTGGAATTTCTGACAATCAACTGTGATAGTTGTTCCAGCTTTTGTTCCACCAAAGGCTAATACAGTTCCACCTGGGCAGACCATATTTACAGCATTTTCCCACACATTTGGGAATCCTGTTGCTTCCACTACAACTTCTGCTCCTAGTCCACCACAAAGATCTCGAACTTCTTGAATATGATCCTCTGATCCTGCATTTACAGTTTTCCAAACTCCAAACTTCTTAGATTCCTCTAAACGATAGTCTGATAAATCCACGGCGATAACTTGGCATCCTTTTAAACTTAGTAAGTACATAAACATAAGTCCAATTGGTCCTGCACCGATGACTGCCACTTTATCTCCTGTCTTCGCTGGAATTCTGTCAAATCCATGAACAGCACAAGCTAAAGGTTCAAGTAATGCTGCACATTCATAAGATAATGAATCTGGAATCTTATAGAAATTGTATTTTAAAATATGAGCTGGCACTGCTACATATTCAGAATATGCTCCATTTAAATATTGTAAGTTTGTACATAAACTATATCGTTTCTTTTTACAGTTTTCGCACTCAAAACATGGTGCTGTGTTTACTCCAACCACACGATCTCCAACTTTATAGTCTGTTACATTTTTCCCTACTTCCACAACTTCACTTGCAAATTCATGTCCAAATGTAGATGGTGTCTGTTGAATGATTGTTGGATGACCTCTACGATATGTCTTTAAATCAGTTCCACAAGTAAGAGCTGCTTTTACTTTTACAAGTATTTCATCATCTTTAATTTGTGGGATATCTGTTTCTTCAAATCTAACGTCTCCTGGTGCATAAAACATTTGTGCTTTCATTTTTCCTTGCATATTAAACTCCTTTTTTGACTTATTTAACTATTATTTTTGTCCGTAATTTTTATCTGTATCTTCTTTTAAGAATTCACACATTTGCTCTTCTAATGTATTAACTTCACCCATTTGATATGCAACAAATGCAACCTTGGCACTCTCTTCCACAATGATTGCATCGTTAAATGCTTTATCAATGGTTTCGTCGATACAGATGACTCCGTGATTTCCCATTAACACTACTTTATCATCTCCAATAGCTTCTGATGTAGCTTCTGCCAGACCATCGCTTCCTGGAGGAACAAACTTAGCACAACGAATCTTTCCACCAACTAAGCCTGCTGCTTCTGATGTAATACATGGCATTCCACCATCTCTACATGCCCAAGCAGTACAATAGGTTGAATGTGTATGCACAACTCCATTTACATCCGAACGTTTACGATACATGGCTGTATGTAATGGCATTTCAATGGATGGTCTTCTTTCTCCATCTACAATTTCATTATCAAGATTTACAACCACAATATCCGATGGATGTAGCGTATCATATGGCATTCCACTTGGTGTAATACATACATATCCTGTTTCTGGATCACGCAAACTGAAATTTCCAAACGTTAATGGTATCAGTTTTTCCTTTTTGATATTAAGTGCAATTTCAATTACTTTTTTTCTTTCTTTTTCTAATAACATGCTTTCCTCCTTTTAATTAAAAGATCATTTGAATAAATTCGCTTATTTTATAAAGTACATATGGTACTAAATGAGCTCCAGCATCTAATGATGATACTGCAGTTGCTCCCTTAGGGAATGCAAATCCAGTTGAATGTGCAATTTGTGTTACTGTTGGTGCTAAGTTTGTACCAATGTAAAGAATTGCTATCATCATTAACGTTCCTGTAATTAGGGAACGGAACAGATTTCCTTTGGATGCAACAACTGGCCAAATCATAAAGAATGGTAATGTTGCTAAATCCACCAATGGTAACAATTTGTTTCCTGGTAAGACAAATGCAAGTACTAAGGTAATTGGAACCATGATTAAAGCTGCTGAGATAACCATAGGTGATCCTGTGGCAATGGCTGCATCCATTCCAATGTTGACTTCTTTTCCTGGGAATTTCTTTGCCATAAACTTCTTTGCATCTTCTGATAATGGCATTAACCCTTCCATAAGAATTTTTACCATTCTAGGTAAGATAAACATAACGGCTGCCATGTTTACTGCCAATGTAATAATTGCATTTACTTCATACCCTGCCAAAGCTCCAATTCCTGCTCCAAGGATAAGTCCTAACATCATTGGTTCTCCGATGATACCAAATCTTTTTTGTATTGTATCTCCGTCAAAATGAACTTTGTTAAATCCAGGTATTTTGTCATATACTTTATCCAGCAAAATACACAACGGCGCCCAACTCACTGTCTCTGTATGAGGTAGCGATACCCCAGGTAAGCCAAAATATTCTTGTACTCTAGGTGCTGAATAATCTGCCATTTTCATAATAATGATAAATGTTATACCTGCCGCTACAATTCCTGCAATCATACTTCCTGTTAAAAACTGAACCAAAGAACCTGTCAAGATAAAGTGCCAGTAATTCCAGATATCAACATTTAATGTCTTTGTAAAATTTGTTGCTAACATAATGATATTAAGCACAAAGCAGACAATAAATACAAAAGGTACAATCTTTGTTGCGAATGCAATGGATGAGCTGACTGGCCATCCTACATCGACCACTGATAAGTTTAATCCAAACCTTTTAACCATCGCTTGTGCCGCTGGACTAACGAAATCTCCCATTAATCCAATAACTAAGTTAATTCCAATAAATCCAATACCGATTGTCATACCTGAACGAAATGCCTTAGATAATTTTTGTCCTAAAATCAATCCAAGAATTGTGATAATCAAGGGCATTACAACCGATGAACCTAGATTTAATACATAATTTAACGCTGCCATATATATCCTCCTTCTTTTTCCTAATCCTCTTTACTCTTTAGATACTCTGCAATTTCATCTGCAACTTCCTCCGCCCCAAAGCCTGTAATAAACTGTAACACTCTAAATGCTCTATATTCTTTTAGTTGATCCAATGGAATCTCTGCTGTATGTATAATAACGTCTGGGTTTATAACTTCTGCTTTTCCAACAATCTCAATTGATTTACATTCCGTAACATCTACGTTTTCAAAACCTCTTTCTGCTAATAGTTTTTTACACGTCTCTGCTGCAACTGTTGATGTTGCTACTCCTGTTCCACAAGCTGATAAAATTTTAATTGTTTTGTTCATTTTGCATCTCCTTTTCTTTGATAATTTGAATTACTTCTTCCGAACTTCCTGCCGCAATCAACTTAAGTAACACTTCCTTGTCTTGAATTAACTGTATTGCCTTCTGTAACATATCCAAGTGATTTGTTCCCGCTATCGCAAGCATAATTATAAATTGTACTTGAACTTCTACGCCTTCCTTTGGATTCGTTCCCATATGATAAAACTTTACTGGTTTGTCCAAGTTAGCAATAGAAATCGTTGACTCATTTACATGCTCTGAATCTGTATGTGGAATTGCAACTCCAATATCATCACACAATATTCCAGTTGGAAAAACCATCTCCCTTTCTTCCAGTGCTTTAACAAAACTGTCTTTACACCTTCCTGCGTTTACCATTCTCTGTCCAAGTTCTTCAAACACTTCTTTCTCCGAATTTGCTTTTAAATTTGTTACAACAAATTCTTTTTTTATGTTCTCCCAAAACATTTTCTGCTCTCCTTTCTGTTTATGAATTCATTATATTTTTATTTGTCTTTATCATAAAGACCAAACTCTTTCGCTATTTTTTGCAATAATTTGTTCTAATGAATCAAATTGCACAAAAAAAAGACATGTTAAGAAACTTATATTTCTTAACACATCCTTTTTTAATCTCTAAGGCTACATATGAATTCATACATATCTTGACTGTTTTTTATTTCATTGAGTTTTTCTATTCTCTTTGGATTTTCAAACAATTGAACTAAATTGTAAATAACAAAATTAACACTTTCAGCACTTGTGACACTTAGTCCCGCCACATACGTGACTGGATTATTCTCTGTATTTTCAAAATAAACTGGGTTCTTTAGCCGAATAAGGCTTATTCCCTCCTGAAGAATTCCCTTTTCTTCTTCTGCATGTGGAATTGCAAGACCCGGACAAATAACAATATAAGAACCATTTTCACGTACTACATCCACCATTGCTTCGATATACGTTTCTGTTGTAATTCCATCTTCATATAGTGCCCGCCCAGAAATCCTTACTGCGTCCTCCCAGTTTTCTGCCTCTGCATCAAGTATAATTCGATTCACTGGCAAAAATTCTCCGATAGTACGCACTTTTAAAGCATTTGCTTTATCCATAGCAATAGACTCTTTGATTTTCTCATTTTCAATCAATTGATGGGTTTCTTGTAATTCCATTGCCATCATACGAATTTTATAGATATCTTCTTTTTTTAGAATTGGGCTATCAATAATTACACATGGTATTCTTTTTGAGAAAAAGGGAACTAAGGAAATAATCATTTCTATTTCTTCTTCCTTAATATGTTCTATTTCGTGAACTGGTCTTATTTCTACAATTTCCAGGATATCATTAAATTCAGCCAATCCTGCACGTAATAACTGCATGGTTCCACGACCTGTGGCTCCAACAATACATACTGAAACTTTCTTTTTCTTCTTGTCTTCTAACCTGTTTTTTTCCATAATGGAAGCAAAATACATTACTAAAAATGATATTTCGTCATTGCCAAATTTTTCTCCAATATATTCTTCTATTGGAATCAATGCCTCCTGTGTTATTTTTGTAATTACTGGATACTTTTCTTCTATTTCTTTTCCAAAAGGATTTACCAGAACTTCTCCATTCTGTAATCGAAAAATGGCTGATTTCATATGATCCACTAACACATCATACAATGAAAAGTCCAAATAGAAACTAATTTTTAATCGTCTTGAAATTTTATGAATGGTCTCTCCAATCATAATTGGAATCACAACTTCAGCAATATTAGTTGTACTACTTTCAATATAACTTTTACGCCTTAAACATCTAACAAAATATTTTCTTTCAATTGGGGGGATAACGATTTGATATTGTTTTTCTATCTCTGTAAATATAAAGTGACTGATTGGATACTTTGAGCTGTTTAAAATCTCATCTCCAATTTTTTCAGCTATGATTTTATTTGACCGAACTCTCTCTAAAACAATTAGTATTTCGTATACTGCTTCCGTAAAAGAGAAGTCTGAAAATCTTGTATGATATGTCTGTTCTGCTTTTTTTACAATTTCTTGAATTCTTTTTATTATTCTTTCATAGTGCAGCTGTTTTAACAATAGATGTTGAAATGCACTGGAAATTTCAGAATTTTCGTATTCATAACAATCTAAGTTTAATTCAATCAGCTTTAGAATTCCCTTCCGAATGTCCCTTTCCTTGCCTGACACAAGATATCCTTTTTGTACCAGTGATTCCAATTTTAATTTATTTTCCAAAAACCATTTTTTCATTTCATCAATATCTTTTAAAATGGTATTCCTGCTGGTTCCTAAATTCTCAGAAATTGTTGCCGCTGTACAGTAGTCATCCTGATTTAGTAAAATCATAGCAACGATTGTCTTTCGTTCTGTTGGAGATAAGCGATATGTATAAAAATCCTTGGTTATAATAAACTGTCGTATTCGTTCTTCCAACAATTCTCCTGTTTCTTCAAAATAAATTTGTCCATCTTTGGAAACTACAAGAAGAGGAAGTCCTTTCTCTTCTAACTCTTCATTTAAGTCCTTAATAATATTTCGCACCATTCGTTCTGACAAATAAAAGGTATCAGCAAAATATTTTATGGTTCCAGTCCCTTTTTGAACAATTCGATTTAAAATCTTATTACTTCTACTATCCATTTTAAACCTCCATTTTATCTTCTCAAATCTTTCATATACAAAAAATCTATTTATGTTATGTGATAAACATAAATAGATTTTCCTCTTTTCCCATTAAGCTCGAAAAGACCTCGCCAAGTGCTTAATGTCTAACAGATTTCTGCACCTGCTGGCATATCTTTATCTGGCACCATAAGTGCAAGTTCTCCTTTTTCATTCTCGGCACATAATAACATACCTTCTGAAAGAACTCCTGCAAGTTTGGCTGGCTTCAAGTTGACTAATACCATAACTTTCTTTCCAACCATCTCCTTTGCACTGTAGTGTGCTTTTATTCCTGATACAATCTGTTTTACTTCGCTTCCAACACGAACTTGTGAACAAAGTAATTTCTTTGATTTCTTTACTTCTTCACATTCAATGATCTCACCTACTTGGAACTGCATTCCCATAAAATCATCAAAGGTAATTTCTTCTTTTGCCTCAATATCAATAACTGGTCCGCCCATGGCTTCTTGTTTTTGTTTTTCAATTAAAACTGCTGCCTTTTCTAATACTTCTTTTTCATCCAAACGAGCAAATAGAATCTCTGGCTGATCTGTTACCTTAGTTCCGTTCTTATAATGTCCAAATGTATCTAAATCTTCAAATGTTCTAGCTTCTCCATTCAACTGCTTTAAGATTCTCTCTGAAGTCTCTGGCATATATGGTTCAAGAAGTGCTGCTCCTGTTAAGATACCTTCTACTAAGTTGTAAAGAACCGTTGCTAGACGATCTTGCTTATCTTCATCTTTGGCAAGCGCCCAAGGCATAGTCTCATCAATATATTTGTTACATCTCTTAAATAGGTTAAAGATTTCTGTCATAGAATCTGCAACTCGAAGTTCTTCCATCTTCGCCTCAACCTTTGCCCTTGTTCCAGTTACAACAGCCTTTAACTCGGCATCTACATCCTCTGTCACACCCTTATCCTCTACAATACCATCAAAATATTTATTTGACATTGAAATGGTACGGTTTACAAGATTTCCAAGTGTATTCGCAAGATCAGAGTTCATACGCTCTACCATAAGCTCCCATGTAATAACTCCATCATTTTCAAATGGCATTTCATGGAGAACAAAGTAACGAACCGCATCCACTCCAAAGAAATCTACTAAATCATCTGCATAAAGTACATTTCCTTTTGACTTACTCATCTTTCCATCTCCCTGCATCAACCAAGGATGTCCAAATACCTGCTTTGGAAGAGGTACATCAAGTGCCATTAAAATAATCGGCCAATAAATCGTATGGAATCTAATAATATCTTTCCCAATCAAATGCAAATCTGCTGGCCAGAACTTGTTAAACTGCTCTGTATGATTCCCATCACAATCATATCCAATTCCTGTGATATAGTTTGTAAGTGCATCTAACCATACATAAACCACATGATCAGGGTCAAAATCAACAGGAATTCCCCATTTAAATGATGTTCTTGATACACATAAATCCTGAAGTCCTGGTAATAAGAAGTTATTCATCATCTCATTCTTACGAGACACTGGCTGAATAAATTCTGGATGTGTGTTAATATGCTCAATTAATCGGTCTGCATATTTGCTTAATTTCAAGAAATAAGCCTCTTCCTTTGCTGGCTGAACTTCACGTCCACAGTCTGGACATTTCCCATCCACTAACTGACTCTCTGTAAAGAAAGATTCACATGGAGTACAATAAAGTCCTTCATAGTGTCCTTTATAAATGTCTCCCTGATCGTATAACTTTTTAAAAATCTTTTGTACCTGTTTTTCATGATCTTCATCTGTTGTACGAATAAACTTATCATATGAAGTATTCATCAAATCCCAGATTCTCTTAATTTCCCCGGCAACATCATCTACGAACTCTTTTGGTGTGACTCCCTGCTCTTCTGCCTTTAGTTCCACCTTTTGTCCATGTTCGTCTGTTCCTGTCTGAAAGAATACATCGCATCCTTCCATTCTTTTATATCTTGCAATACTATCCGCCAAAATAATCTCATATGTGTTTCCAATATGAGGCTTTCCAGATGTATACGTAATTGCCGTTGTAATATAATAAGGTTTCTTACTCATCTCTTTCCTCCAATTTCTACTCTTAGTCTATATAATTATAGTACATCTTTTCAGTATAGTCTATTTTTTTCCTTGAAAAAATAGTATAATACTAGAAGGAATCTAAGTTGAAAGGTTTTTTGAATGTATTTTCGTTTACAAAGACGTATTTTTACTTTTTTTCTTATGATAATCCTCTGTTTTTCTGGGTGCTTTCCTTCAAAAACAGATACAACACAAAAAGATTTTAAAGCTTACACAAAAGATGTTTTTCAGGATATGGCAGCCTCTGACACGTTAACACTGCACTATACGTTAGCGAATCCAGAGTCTTATGGGATATCTTCCAAGACCATAACTTTTGGAGATTTTCGTCCATCTTCCTTTTCATCGAATCGCAAAAGATTGACAAAGTATCTGGATACCTTAAAGCTATTTACATATGATGAGCTTTCATCAACTGAGAAAGAGACTTATCTTACACTAAAGGACTACTTAGAAACACAACTTACATTAAGTAAGATGCCCTATTTGGCATCGATTCTAAGTCCAACCTCAGGGGTTCAGTCTCAGCTTCCTATTTCACTGTGTGAATATTCTTTTCAGCGTAAGAAGGACATTGATATTTATTTATCCCTTCTTTCCAAAGTACCATCGTATTTTGATTCTGTTTTATCTTATGAGAAAGAACAGTTAAAACATGGCTGTTTTATGTCAGATACTACACTTCAGAAAGTTTTAGTTCAAATCAGGCGATTTACGAAGAATAAGAAGAACAATATACTTCTCACCTCTTTTTCTTCAAGAGTGAAGAAGTTGTCTTGGATGACGCCAGCTATGAGACGTTCATATACTGCGAAAAACCGCGATTTAGTTTTAGGTAAAGTATTCCCTGCATATCGTTCTTTAGCTGCTAATTTGGAGCGTTATAAGGGCCTGGGAGTGAATTCCAAAGGCTTATCTTATTACAGACAAGGTCGATCATATTATACGGCACTGGTTCGTTCTTTAACCGGAACAAAAGATTCTGTTTCGGTTTTAATTCAAAGAACAGTAGATGATTTAAACACAATCAAACAATCTCTCATGTTCCTTGGTAGAAAAGATCCCTCCGGTTTCCTTTCTTACGAAAAAGCCGTCACAAAGTTTGATCCAAAGATTAGCCCAAAGAATATTTTAATGCAGCTGAAGAATGATACCAAGGCTTCCTACCCAGCCCCATTGAATTCTCATATTTCTATTAAGTATGTAGACTCTTCTATGGAAAAAGAGGCAAGTCCTGCATTTTATATGGTTCCGACTATTGACTCCTATAAGGAAAATACAATCTATATCAATAACGCTTATTTTACGGAACCACTGCAGTTATTCAGTACATTGGCACATGAAGGTTATCCTGGTCATTTATATCAGACCACATATTTTTATCACAAGAAGAAGAACTTGATTCGTTATGTTTTAAATTTTCCAGGTTACTGTGAAGGATGGGCAACCTATGTAGAGAATCAAAGTTATTCCTTTCTTGATTTTGGAAAACATACAGCAACCATTCGTAAATTATTAACTTACAACAACTCTCTTAGTTTAGCACTTAGCTCACGTATTGACTTAGGTGTCAACTATGAAGGATGGAATTTAAAGCAAGTACAAAAGTTCTTAAAGACTTATCACATACGAGACAAGAAGATTGGAACACGACTTTATCAAGAAGTCATAGAAAACCCCGGTAATTACCTTTCATACTATATTGGATTTTTAGAATTCAAAAGATTGAAAGTACGTTATAAAAAAGTAATGGGAAAACAGTATCAGGAAAAATCATTTCATAAACTGATTCTTGACACTGGACCAACTAGCTTTTCAGTATTAGAAAAATGTATCAACAGGCAAAAACATTAGGAGGAATAATTATGTCAACAAAAGCACATTATAACCATGATGAAATCGGAAAAGGAAAACCAGGTTTTTCAAAAACCCGTTCCATTATTGAGGCTGCATTCTACGGAAACAATGTAATCGAAGTAAAAGATTTAAAGCAAGCTTATGACTTGGCAAAGAATTCACCAGGAACGATTGTAACTGATATGCCAGTCTACAAAGGTGAAGAATTTGGACTTGATAAAGATGCAAAGGTTTTACTTTTCAATGATGGCTCTGTAACTGGACGCTGCGCTGCCGCAAGACGTATTGCTGGAGAACCAGGCGTAGACGAAAAAGATTTAGATTTAAAATTGATGGATGCTGTTTATGACACTCGCTGGACGACGCTTTATCATGCACAAGTATATATTGGTCTTGATCCAGAGTTTATGGTAAAAGCACATTTGTTAATTCCAGAAGGGGAAGAAAACATTCTTTATTCTTGGATGTTAAACTTCCAATATCAATCTGAAGAATATGTGAAAATGTATGAAAACTCAGATTCCATTGATGGAGAATCAGATATTTATATTTTCTCTGATCCTCAATGGACACACGACGAACATCCTCTTGGTTTAACATACTTTAACACAGAAGAGAACTGTGCTGCATTATTAGGTATGAAATACTTTGGAGAACACAAAAAAGGAACTCTTACTATTGCCTGGGCAATTGCAAATCGTCATGGATATGCTTCTTGTCATGGCGGACAAAAGGAATTCCAAGTTTCAGATTCTCCAAAACATCATTTTGTTGCTTCTTTCTTTGGACTATCAGGTTCTGGAAAATCAACACTAACCCATGCAACACATGGTGATAAATATAAAGCAATCACTGTATTACATGATGATGCATTTATTATCAACACAACCACAGGGGCTTCCATTGCCATGGAACCAACTTATTTTGATAAAACTGCAGATTATCCAACAGGATGTCCAGACAACAAATTCCTTCTTACTGCACAGAACTGTTCTGCAACGGTAGACGATCAAGGAAAAGTAGTATTAGTTACAGAGGATATCCGAAATGGAAATGGTCGTGCCATTAAATCAAAACTTTGGTCACCAAACCGCGTAGACAAAATTGTATCTCCAATCAGTGCAATTTTCTGGATTATGAAAGATCCTACAATTCCACCACTAATTAAGATTAATGGTTCAAACTTAGCCGCTGTTATGGGTGCAACACTTGCAACAAAAAGATCAACGGCAGAACGTCTTGCTCCTGGTATTGATCCAAATAAACTTGTTGTGGAACCATATGCCAACCCATTTAGAACCTACCCATTAGTCAATGACTATAAGAAGTTCCGTTCTCTTGTAAAGGATAGAAATGTAGACTGCTATATTCTAAACACAGGAGATTTTATGGGTAAAGACATTACTCCTTCTGTTACTTTAAACTCTATTGAACAAATTGTAGAAGGAAGTGCTGATTTAAAGCCTTGGGGACCTTTCAGTAATATGGAAGTTTTAGAAGTGGAAGGATATATTCCAGACTTTAATGATGAAGTATATGTAAATACTTTAAAAGCAAGAATGACAGAGCGCCTAAACTTTATCTTTGAAAAAGATACTGAAAAAGATGGTTATGACGCACTTCCAACAGAAGCAAAAGAAGCTTTGGCAAAAGTAATTAGTGAAGCTCATAATCACGTAAAATAAAAGGAGAGCTACTGTGACAAAAGAAGAATTTAACAGTCTTATTGTTGACTTATTTCATCAAATTTCATACCAGGAAGAAAAGGCAATTATTACAGCGGAATTTAAAAATATTTCAAATAAAGATTTGCATATTATAAATGCCATTGGTTATGATTCTTCAAAGAATATGTCCACAATTGCAAAATCTCTTAATATCACAGTTGGCACTTTAACAATTGCCATTAATAGTCTATTAAAAAAAGGTTACGTTAAGCGGACTCGAAGTGAAAAAGACCGTCGTGTTGTATATATTTCACTTTCGGAGAAAGGAAAAAAAGCTTTTTTACACCACCAGTCATTCCATACACAAATGATTAGCGGTATTCTTGATTCCATGTCTCCGGAAGAGGAAAAGGCTTTAATTAAAGCCTTACAATATTTTAAAGATTATTATGAAAAAAAGAATTAGCAAAAAGGCGATCCCAATTTTATAGGGGTCGCCTTTTATATGTTTTGAAAAAAAATACTTGCTGCAATTCCAGCAGCGGTTGCAAACAAAGCTCCAGGAATTGTATACCTTGTTTTCGTAATTTTTACTGTAGAAAAATAAATTGAAACAACATAAAAACAACTTTCTGTGCAGCTTAACATAATAGATGCTAGATTTCCCACTCCACTGTCTGGGCCTTTTGTCTTAAATATATCCAGTAAAAATCCTGTCGCCGCTGAAGAAGAAAATAATTTTGCAAATATAATAGGCAGTACCTCTTCTGGAAGTTTTATAATTCTCGCTAAAGGTGACAATGCATAAACAGCCATATCAAGGGCTCCCGAAGTACGAAACACCTGCACCGCCAAAAAAAGGGCAAGCATGGTAGGCACCAATTCAAATACAATTTGTATCCCTTGTTTTACCCCTTCTAAAAAGGGATTATACATATCCCTCCCCAATATAATTCCGTATAGTAAAATTCCTAGAATAAGAATTCCTATCATATTATTTCCTCCTCATCGCCATACAAAATAAAATTGCTGCAATTGTACTCACTGAGGTTGCCAAGATCGAAGGCAATAATATTTTCATAGGATTCAAGCTTCCATATTGACTTCGATAAGCAATAATATTAATTGGAATCAACTGCAGTGACGAAATATTGATAATTAGCAGATTGCACATTGCATTACTTGCTATATTTCCTGAACCACTTTCTTTTTTCAGTTCTTTCATTGCCTGAATTCCAGAAGGGGTAGCTGCCCACCCAAGTCCAAGAATATTTGCCACAATATTTAAACTAATATATTCCTTTGCCTTTTTGTTTTTTACATCATAAAATATTAAATGAATCAATGGTTGAATTATTTTTTCTAATTTTTTTGTCATCCCAAGACAATTTGCCACATTTAAAATCCCATTCCATACTCCCACAATTCCAACCATTAAAATACAAAGTTCAATTGCTTCTTTCGATGAAGTAAGAATACCATCTGATACTTGAGATAAAGTACCATTAAAACATCCAACAATAATTCCAGAAATAATTAGTACACTCCATAAATAGTTCAATTTTCCACCTGTCATTGGACTTTTTATAAATATATGCAAAATAATTATATTTTTATTACAATTGCACATATTTTTTATAGAAAATTGACATCTTTTTTTAGATGTGCTATTCTTTGTAGTGAGATTGATTTTATTAAAAAGGAGGTAGCGAAATGAAGAGCACTGGAATCGTAAGAAAGCTCGACGAGCTTGGACGAATTACTCTACCAATTGAACTGCGTAGAAATCTTGACGTTAACGAAAAAGATCCTCTAGAAATTTTTGTAGACGAAGATACCGTTATTTTGAAGAAGTATTGTCCAGCTGATATTTTTACTGGAGACATGGAAAATCTTGTTGAATATAAAGGCAAGAAAGTATCAAAAGACTCAATTATTGAATTAGCGCGACTTGCTGGACTTGAATTTAAATAAAAATAAAGACCATAATCATTATGATTTATGGTCTTTATTTTTTTGCAATAATTCCTGATAAATATCTCGTTTCCCAACACCCCGATCTTTTGCCACCTGTTTCATGGCATCTTTCTTTGAGTGTCCCTTCTCTAAATATAGATTCATATGATCCTCAAGATCCATTGCCAAATAATTTTTTTCTTCTTCTTTTTTCTGTTCTTCTAAAGATTTTCCTTCAATGACTAAAACACATTCCCCTTTAATTTGGTTCTCCGTATAGTACTCATAAATACTTTTTATATCCGATAAAAAAATAGTTTCATACTGTTTTGTTAATTCTCTGCATAATGTCATAGAGCGATTTCCCAGATGTGCTAACAATTCTTCTAAGGTACGAAGGAGACGATGAGGTGCCTCATATAAAATAATTGTGCGATCTTCCATCTCTAAACGATTTAATATTTGCTTTCTTTCCTTTTTGTCCATGGGCAAAAATGCCTCAAACGCAAATCTTCTCGTTTCCTGCCCCGAAGAGACAAGTGCATTAATCAGTGCGCATGCTCCTGGAAGGGATGTCACTTGGATTTTGGCTTCGTGACACAATCTTACTAGAACTTCTCCTGGATCTGAAATCCCCGGAGTTCCTGCATCTGTAATCACAGCAATATTCTTTCCATCTTCTAAAAGCTCCACTAGATATTTTGCCTTTTCCACTCGATTGTATTCATGATAACTTGTCATTCTTGTCTTAATATCAAAATGATCTAACAGCCTTCGGCTGTGTCTCGTATCCTCCGCTGCAATCAAATCTACTCTTTTTAATGTATCAATTGCTCGGAACGTCATATCATCTAGATTTCCAATTGGTGTTGCACATAAATATAATATTCCTGCCATCTACGTCTCCTTCTTCATTCCATAAATCTCATATATCTCATCTGTATATTGATTGGTATCTTTATACACAATTAATGGCGGCTCTACAATCATTCTTGAATTTCCACCCTTTACCGCCTCTAATAAAAAAATATTCGGTTCTTTATCAATAAACGGATGTACAAATCGTATTCTCTTTGGTTCTAGTCCATCTTGCTGCAGTGTTTTCATTATCTCAGCCAGACGAAAACATCTATGTACAAGAAAAAATTTACCTTTATTTTTTAATAATTTCCGACAGGTTTCTGATATATCCTTAAAGTCACATAAAATTTCATGACGTGCAATTGCTTTTTCTTCTTCTGGATTCTGCAGCCCATGATTTCCAATCATATATGGTGGATTCGAAGTAATTACATCAAAGGAATCATGTGAAAAAATCGTAGAAGCTTCTTTAATATCACCTTCTACGATTTGAATTTTTTCTTCTAAGTGATTTCCCATTACGCTTCTTTGAGCCATCTTGGCCATCTCACTTTGTATTTCCAATCCAAAGAAATGCTTTCCCTTTGTTTTGGCTTCCATTAAAATCGGAATAATTCCAGTTCCTGTTCCCAAATCCAGCACCTTTGCACCGGCTTTTACCTTTGCAAAAGACGACAACAGCACTGCGTCCATACCAAATCGAAAACCATGTTCCTTTTGAATAATCTCATATCCACGAATACCTAAATCATCTATCCTTTCATCTGGCAGTAATCTACTTTTCATGTTTCTTTTGATTTCCTTTCGGTTTTCTTTTCTGGGGTTTGAATTTCTTTGGTTGATAGTCTAAATCATCAATCTTGAAATCTTCAACTGTTCTGTCCCCATTTTCATCTTCAATAATCAATCTGACTTTTTGTCGAAGAATATTTACACGCTGAACATCTCCTGATATTCCGTCAAAAGTTTTTACCCTCTCACCAATTCTTGGAAGTTTGCAGTTTAGATACTCATATGTGTCCTGCTCATTTTTCAAGCAGCACATAAGCCTTCCACAAATCCCTGAAATCTTAGTAGGATTCAAAGATAAACTCTGCTCTTTTGCCATCTTAATTGATACTGGTGCGAATTCTGATAAATAAGTGCTGCAGCATAATGGTCGCCCACACACTCCAATTCCTCCAAGCATCTTCGCTTCATCTCGCACGCCAATTTGTCTTAACTCAATTCTTGTACGGAATATAGTTGCCAAATCCTTTACCAATTCACGAAAATCTACACGCCCATCTGCAGTAAAATAAAATAATACTTTATTATTATCAAAGGTATATTCTGTAGATACAAGCTTCATCTCCAGCTTGTGTTCTTTAATCTTTTCACTACAAATACGATATGCATCTTTTTCCTTCTCTCGATTCTCTTCTGCTTTTTTTTGATCCTGCTTTGTAGCAATGCGTATGACTGGTTTTAGCTCATCTGTCACAGATTCTTTCTTAATCTGTTTTCTTGCAGATACAACTTTTCCATATTCCAAACCTCTTGCAGTTTCTACAATAACACAGTCTCCACACTTTATATGAAACTCTTTGGGATCAAAAAAATATACTTTTCCTGCAGTGCGAAAACGCACTCCAACTACATCTACCATACTTTGCCATTCTCCTTTATTGTAAGTAGCAATAACTCTAATGCTACATCAAAATTAACATTAGCATCTAAACGAACTCTAGTCTTTGAAATCTCATCTAAAATATGTGTGATTCCTTCAAAAGAAACATAGATTTCTTGCTTATTTAACTCTGTATACTTATCTTTAAATATCAGATGATTCACAGAACCTGTTGTTTTAAGCATCAATACATCTCGATACCAAGCTGTTAAAATATCAAGAAAATCGTAGATTTCTTCTCGGTATTGATTTAATGATTTTAAATAAGAAATCACTTCATAAATTTCCATATCATTTAAGTATTGAACAATTCTCAATGACTCATTCATCATATCAAAAAACTTCTCGTTTACAAGATAATGCTTTGCCTTTCCCAAATTACCAAGAGAAAAATCCACACAGAATTCAATTCTGTCTTTAGAAGCATCTGTATACTTTAACAAATAATCCATCATTTCTTTTTTAGCAATTGTTCCTAGTGCCATAGACACACATCTTGACTGAATTGTGTCCATAATCTTGTCCTTATTATTTGCTAGTAATAGAATAATCGCATATTCAGGTGGCTCTTCCAACGTTTTAAGTAATGCATTGGATGCACCTTGATTCATTCTTTCTGCATCATCAATAATATAAATCTTGTATGGGCTACTATATGGTTTTGTAAAAATAGTTCCATTCACCTGTTCTCGAATATCATCTACCCGAATATCATACTTTTCATGTTTTACATAAATCAAATCCGGATGGTTCTCAGATTCAATTTGAAGACAAGACTGACACTCTCCACATCCATCATGATGCTCACACAACAATGCCTTTGCAAATGCTGTCGCAACTGTCTTTTTCCCTGATCCTTTCTCTCCGCTTAATAAATACGCGTGAGAAATCTTCCCACTCCGAACTGCTTCTTCAAAATGAAATACAATATTCTTATGTCCAATAATACGCTCAAAACTCTTCATAGTATCCTCTTCTAACTTTCAATTAATTTATTGACCAGTTCACGAATGCGTGTCTGAATTGCATCCACTGGCTGCATTCCATCTACTCTTTTTATTCTGTCTAGTCCTTGATCTAGCAGACTGCGATATCCATCTACTACTTTTTCATGAAACTCAATACTCTCACGTTCCATGCGGTCCAGTTCCGTCTGATTCTTCTTTCTTTGAATTCCTTCTTCGGCGTCAAGATCAATCATAACCGTTAAATCCGGCATCATATCTCCAATTGCATATTCATTAACCTTATACACCAACTCAATTCCCATGCCTCTTGCAATTCCTTGATAAACCACAGATGACTCTAAAAATCGATCACAAATTACAACTTTGCCTTCTTCAATTGCTGGACGAATCACCTCTTCTACCAGCTGTGCTCTCGCTGCCGCATATAAAAGTAATTCCGTCATATTACCCATCTTGGTATAATCCTTATTCAAAATAATCTGACGAATTGATTCACTAATCTCGGTACCGCCTGGTTCCCTACATACTATTATATCATAACCTTTCTCTAATAAATAGTCTCTTAATAAATCGATTTGGGTTGATTTCCCAGCTCCATCTGGCCCCTCCATTGTTATAAATAATCCCATACTATTTCCTTTCATTCACAATATATATCTTCTGGTCTTTTAACCCAATTACATTCATTCCAACACTTCTATATTCGTCTATTTTAAGAATCGCCTCTTTTGTTATCTCCTCTCCAGGTACTATAATAGGTATTCCTGGTGGATATAAATAAACAAAACTCGCACCTATCTTTCCTTCTGTTTTTCTATAATCTACTTGCTTTTTTTCTTTTCTTCTTGCTTGATTAGGTGTCATTTGAATTTTATTTTGAAACGACCAGCATCTCTTTTCATTTTTCATCACATGCTCTAACGTCTGATCAATTTCAAACAATGCATCTCTTAATCGTTGTAAATCTTCAGAATCATCACAAATACTTGTCATAGCAATTACATAAGATGTTTCCGCCATCTCCAGCTCTATATGATACTTATCCCTCATCCCTTCAAAGAGTTCTTCCCCTGTTATATTTGTATTCTCTGTAGAAATAACAATCTTTCCTATATCATCACTGTTCATTAATGACAAATATTTTAAATTCTTTAACTCTCTTCTCAAATCCTGCAAAGAATCCACATACTTCTGGAATAAATCTTTTCTTTCTCTACACATCCTGACACAATAATCTATGGATGCCATAAGTATATAAGAGGGACTACTACTCTGGTAAATACTCAAGTATTCTTCCACTTTTTCTTTTTCTATTATCTGTGAGTTATAATGTAATAATCCTGTCTGGGTTAATGATGGAAGTGTCTTGTGAAGGCTCTGAATAACAATATCTGCTCCCTGTTCCACTGCACTTTGTGGAAACTTCTCGTGAAAACAAAAATGAGCTCCATGGGCTTCATCTACAATCAATGGTACCCCTTTTTTATGAAGTATTCGTGAAATTGATTTAATATCACTTACATTTCCTTCATAAGTTGGCGAAACAATCACCACTGCCTTAATCTCCACATGTTTATCTAATATTTCCTCAATTTTCTCTTTGTTCACCGGCTTACAGATCTCATGTTCAATCTTTGGATAAATATATATTGGATTCAAATTCAACAATTGGATTGCATGATATACGGATTTATGACAATTTCTTGAAATTAAAATCGTATCTTTTGAGTTGCATACAGCGGATATTGCTGCCAAAATCCCAGCTGTACTACTATTTACCAACAAATAACTTTCTTTTGTTCCATAAATCTCTTTCATAAAATCCATGGTATCTCTTATCATTCCCTCTGGATGATGTAGATCATCAAATCCTGTTATCTCTGTAATATCATAAGAAAATAAATCTGCTCTAAATATATCCAGTTTTTTTCTCTTATGTCCTGGCATATGAAATGGATAACATCCATCTATTTTTAATTTTTCCAACTTATCTATGATAGGATATTTCATACGTTAGCTCCTTAAATCTCTTATATTCTATCATATAGAATACACAAAAAAAAGAGCAATTCAAATGAATTACTCTTCATGCCCAGAGCCGGAATCGAACCAGCGACACGAGGATTTTCAGTCCTCTGCTCTACCGACTGAGCTATCTGGGCTTATGACATATTCTGTCAAACTGGAGGGAGAAGGATTCGAACCTTCGAAGGCGTTGCCAACAGATTTACAGTCTGCCCCCTTTGGCCGCTCGGGAATCCCTCCAAATATATGATTAACTCGAAATGATCATTTCAAAATCATTTCAAGGTAAGCCGTTGACCGGACTTGAACCGGTAACCTGCTGATTACAAATCAGCTGCTCTGCCAATTGAGCCACAACGGCATATGCACTTTTTACTATATATAAAGTAAAAAATTAAAGACTATAAACATTTATGTAACTTCGTTTGTGGTCTTTTATTAAAAATGGGACCAACAGGGCTCGAACCTGTGACCCCCTGCTTGTAAGGCAGGTGCTCTCCCAGCTGAGCTATGATCCCATAAATACTTATTAAATTAACGACCCGGATGGGAATCGAACCCACGACCTCCGCCGTGACAGGGCGGCGCTCTAACCGGCTGAGCCACCGGGCCATACTATTTGTGTATCTTCAAAACATCATACAGAAATTCTTCATCAAATCTTTTCTT
>JAQVEG010000079.1 GCA_028697725.1 Anaerostipes sp. | reverse complement strand
TTTTGTACACACTACCGTAACCGTTTGGTAATTTCATCTAACAAACCTCCTAACCTTACCTAGAAATACACTAATAGTATGTCTGATTTTTTTGAGTTTGAAAGACAAAACACACAAGTAAATAAAAATATTTGCAAGTCATTTGCAAGTCATTTGCAAGTAACGTGTGCAAGTAACGTGCAAGTAACGTGTGCAAGTAACGTGCAAGTAACGTGTAAGTAACTGACATAAAATGAGGACTCGCCATGACTTGTTAGGTCACGATGAGCCCTCATAAACACGCTATTTACTAGAATTTACCAGCGTCCGCAGCTTCCTGTACGGAAACAGCAACAGCTACTGTAGCACCAACCATAGGGTTGTTACCCATTCCGATTAATCCCATCATTTCTACGTGAGCAGGAACTGATGAAGATCCAGCGAATTGAGCATCACTATGCATACGTCCCATAGTATCTGTCATTCCGTATGAAGCTGGTCCAGCAGCCATGTTATCTGGGTGAAGTGTACGTCCTGTACCACCACCAGAAGCTACTGAGAAGTACTTCTTGCCTTGTTCGATACATTCTTTTTTGTATGTACCAGCAACAGGATGTTGGAAACGAGTTGGGTTTGTAGAGTTACCTGTAATAGATACGTCTACTCCCTCTTTGTGCATGATTGCAACACCTTCTGTTACATCATTAGATCCGTAACAATTAACCTTTGCACGAAGTCCAGTAGAGTAAGGTTTCTTAAATACTTCTTCTACTTTTCCTGTGTAGTAATCCATCTTAGTTTCAACAAATGTAAATCCATTGATTCTTGCGATTACTTGTGCAGCATCTTTTCCAAGACCATTAAGGATAACACGTAATGGATTCTTACGAACTTTGTTTGCTTTTTCAGCGATACCAATTGCTCCTTCAGCAGCAGCAAATGACTCATGTCCTGCTAAGAATGCAAAACATTCTGTTTCTTCTTCTAAAAGCATCTTTCCTAAGTTACCATGTCCTAAACCTACTTTACGTTGGTCAGCAACAGATCCTGGAATACAGAATGCTTGAAGTCCTTCACCAATTGCAGCAGCAGCGTCTGCAGCTCTTCTACAATCTTTTTTAATTGCAATTGCAGCTCCAACTGTATAAGCCCATTTTGCATTTTCAAAACAGATAGGTTGAATTCCTTCAACTTGAGAATAAACATCTAATCCAGCAGCTTTTGTGATTTCTCCAGCTTCTTCAATAGAGTTAATTCCGTATTTGTTTAATACAGCAAGGATTTGCTTTTCTCTTCTTTCATATGATTCAAATAAAGCCATGTTATGTTACCTCCTATTCTTTTCTTGGGTCGATGATCTTAACTGCGTCGTCTACTCTACCATATTGACCTTTAGCTTTTTCCATAGCAGTGTTAGCATCATCTCCTGCTTTGATGAAGTCCATCATCTTACCAAAGTTAATGAATTGGTATCCGATAATTTGATCTTCGTCATCAAGAGCAACACCTGTAACATAACCTTCAGCCATTTCAAGGTAACGAGGACCCTTTGCAAGAGTTCCGTACATTGTACCAACTTGAGATCTTAAACCTTTTCCTAAATCTTCAAGTCCAGCACCAATTGAAAGACCATTTTCAGAGAAAGCACTTTGAGATCTACCATAAACGATCTGTAAGAATAACTCTCTCATAGCTGTATTAATTGCATCACATACTAAGTCAGTATTTAATGCTTCCATGATTGTTCTTCCTGGAAGAATTTCAGATGCCATAGCTGCTGAATGTGTCATTCCTGAACATCCGATTGTTTCTACTAGTGCCTCTTGAATAATTCCCTCTTTTACGTTAAGTGTTAATTTACATCCTCCTTGTTGAGGTGCACACCAACCAATACCGTGTGTAAATCCAGAAATATCAGATACGTCTTTTGGACTAATCCATTTTGCTTCTTCTGGGATTGGAGCAGCTCCGTGGGCAACGCCTTGAGCTACTGTACACATTTGTTCTACTTCATGCGTATAAATCATGTTGAAACTCCTTTCAGTTAATTAAAATAAACAAGATTATTTTATCACATTGTTAAAATTAAAACAACATTTTCGACAACATTTGATTATGAAAGTGTCTTTTTCAGCTTTTTCATGTTTGATGTAGAAATACTGTAATAAGAAACTTTGTTTTTTGCATCCTTCACAGCCACAACTCCAGAGTCTCCTAAATACACTGTAGTAATACTTCCGCCTGTGTAAAATCTATATTCATTCCATTTTGAAGTCTGAAATGTTGTGTTTTTAATTTCGCTATTTTTAATTTTATTGAAGTATTTTCCAGCTTTCACAATATCATCGCTAAACTTCAACTTGGTATCTGTTACAACTAAAGATGCATCTTCAATCTTATCAACCCAGCTAGAATAATTTTTTTGAACGGTTGCATCAATCAAAGCATCTCCAAGTATATTTGCAGCATTGAAACAATACACATTTTCTGGAATTTTATCAAATACAATGTAACTGTTTCCATATACTTTAATATCATACGTTGTATTATCTTCATCAATTAATGCATAGGAATAGGCATTGTTTTTGTACTTTTTTTCAACATCTGAAACTGTAAGTCCTATGATTCGGTATGAATCTGCTACCATTTTCTTGACATAGTCGCAAACTGGTTTGTTTGTAACAGCAAACCCCTGATATTTTTTGTCATTTCCAATGCGCATCATATCAACTTTAGAGATGTCTGCTTTTTTTACCTTTCGCTTGTAAGAAGCAAGCTTTTGATCTCCTGTATATTCGTGGATAGATTTAATTTTACTGTTTAATTCTTTTACATCATTTTGAGAGTCTTTTAATTGTTGTTCTAATTTATCATTTTTATCTTGAAGTTCCTGATAATAAGATGATTCAGTAATTTCTTGTTTAGAGGCCTTGCATCCAGTAGCTAATACAGAAATTCCCATAGCAAAGGCCATTAATAATGCATATTTTCTCATTAGTATCACCTTTCTTGGCTAGTTCTTTTGTGCAATTTCTCCAGCATTCTTATATATACTGTGATCTTTAATATAACCTCTTACCATAGACAACGGATAAATATTCGTATATCCACCAATGATAGAACCTGGATTTAAAATAGAACCACACCCTACTTCTACTTCATCTCCAAGAATAGCCCCAATTTTCTTCATTCCAGTTTCTATTTTATTATTATCATATTTGATTACAACATTGGTTTTGTCCGATTTTACATTGGAAGTAATAGAGCCTGCTCCCATATGTGATTTATATCCTAAAATAGAATCTCCCACATAATTGTAATGTGGTACCTGTACGTTGTTAAATAAAATATCGTTTTTAATTTCTGTAGAATTACCTACGACACAATGCTCACCAATCAATGCATTTCCTCTGATAAATGCACCTGGGCGAACTTCTGTATCTGCTCCAATGATACATGGTCCATTGATTTCTGCAGTTCTTGCAATGGTTGCTGATTTTGCAACCCAGACATTTTCATGAATTTCTTCAAAATCTTCTTTTGAGAGAGTTGGTCCTATTTTTAGAATAAAATCATGAATGAGCGGAAGTACCTCCCAAGGATATGTGGTCTGTTCAAATAGTTCTCCTGCAATTGTTTGATTCATATTTTGAAATAAATCTTTATTTGTAATCATATTAGTCTCCTTTTATTTGTTGTTTACGTAATATTTTGATACTTGTGAATAAGCTTGTCTTAATGCATTTTGATGATTTGAATTCTTGACAGAATCTGTCCGTCTTGCTACAAAACTTTCAAGTTTTTTCATATATTCATCTTCGGAAACACTTCCTTGAGCAACGTAATTTAATCCCTTTTCCCAGCTTGCTGTAAGTTCTGGGTTCAAAAGAGGCCTGATAGAAGCTCCTACTACAATATATATCATCTCACCCATTAAAGTAGGTGTCACAATCTGGGTTTTTTTGTTTAGTTTTATGTAACGATTGGTTACTAATTTTTTGATAATTTCTGCTCTTGTTGCACTTGTTCCAATTCCACTTCCTTTAATCTGCGCTCTTAATTCTTCGTCTTCTATCAATTGTCCTGCATTTTCCATGGCAAGAATCAAAGACCCTGAATTGTAACGTTTTGGAGGTGTTGTCGTCCCATCTTTTATAGTATATTCCTTAACCGATAGTTCCATGTTCTTTTTCAAAGATAAAATCTTTTGAATCTGTTCTGGCGATAAACTATCATTTTTTTGTGTGTCTTTTTGATTTGCAACTTTTAAATATCCTGGTTCTACTAATATTTTAAAATTTGAAATAAAAGACTCTTCCTTGGTTTTTGTCACTAGCTTAATCTTAGAGTAGACTGCTGGAGGCATAAATATACTTAAAAATCTTCGTGCAATAATATCATAAACTTTTTGTTCCATTTGCGATATATTTCCAATGCTTCCTATCCCTTGTCCTGTTGGAATTACCGCATAATGGTCTGTGATTTTCTTATCATCTACATATTTTGTTTTTGCTAGTCCCTGATATGATTTCTTTTGTAAGATTTCCTTTGCGTACCCAGAAAGTGGTCCATAGTTTTGCAGCCCAGAAATATTCTTTGCAATCTCCTTACTTACCGCAGTGGATAAAACTCTTGCATCCGTTCTTGGATACGTTACTAATTTTTTTTCATAAAGACTTTGAATAACTTTTAGTGTTTCATCTGGACTTAGCTTAAACATCTTAGAACATTGATTCTGGAGTTCCGCAAGATTGTATAAAAGTGGCGGATTCTTCTTTTCCTGACGTTTGGAAGATGATTCTACTTTAGTTAAATGGTTGGTTCCATCTTCAAGATAAGCAATCATCTTTTCAGCTTCTTCCTTTTTCAAAAATCCATTGTCTTTATATAACAATGGGGATTCAAAATAATTAGAACCCTTGACTGCTTTCCATTCTGATTCTACTTCCATTCCATCTAAATCAATTTTAGACAGGACCTTATAAAATGGAGTTGGTACAAAATCTCTAATCTCTCGTTCTCTGTTTACAATCATTCCAAGAACACAAGTCATTACTCTTCCAACAGCAACGACTACACTTTTCTTTTGATTCATGCAATTTCCCAATGCCCATCCATACTTTAAAGTCAAAACTCTAGAAAAGTTAATTCCCATTAAATAATCTTCTTTTGCTCTTAAATAGGCTGCTGAGGCAAGATTGTCATATTCACTTAAATCTTTCGCTTCCTTTACCCCTCGGATTACTTCATCCTTTGTTTGAGAATCAATCCATACTCTTTTTTTGTTCTTATGTGGTACTTGTGCCTGTTGATCAACTAGACGATAAATGTATTCTCCCTCTCGCCCCGAGTCAGTACAGACATAGATTGTATCAACATCCTCACGATTCAATAGTCCTGATACAATGTCAAATTGTTTTTTAACGGCTGGAATTGTTTCATACTTCCATTCCTTGGGCAGAAATGGTAATGTCTCAAGCTGCCAGCGTTTTAGAGCTGCATCATACTTATCTGGATAAGACATGGTAACTAAGTGACCTACGCACCATGTAATTACCGCCTTATCTCCTTCTAAGTATCCATTTTTACTCGATGCATTTATATTTAAAGCATTGGCAAATTCTCTTGCAACACTTGGCTTCTCTGTAATAAATAATGATTTCAAATGTATTCCTACTTTCGTTTTTTCTCTTAGCTATGATACCTTAAGCTAATCCTTTCTTAATTGTACCATATTTTATTTTTCTATGATATAATATTTCTTGAAAACAATGACAGAAAGGAAGTATATTATGAGTATGAAAAAGGCAAATGCTGTCAAAGCAGCTACTATGATTCAGAATATTGAAAA
>JAQVEG010000037.1 GCA_028697725.1 Anaerostipes sp. | reverse complement strand
GTATATAATTACGGAAACAATCAGACTGTATGGATTCGTGGAATTGATTCCATCCATGATATTGAAGATTTTATGGCATCTTTACGTATTTTTATGCTGGTTGCTTTTCTTGTTCTTGTAATTTTTGTTGGAATTATCAGTTACAGAATGCTACAACGCGCTCTTAAACCTGTGGATAGTATCTGTAAGTCAGTTGACCAGATTCGTGATGGAAATAATCTTACCAATCGCCTTTCCATTCCAGAAAAAAAGGATGAGATGTACAAACTAGCCATGACATTTAATGATATGTTCCAGCGTTTAGAAGAATCCTTTGAAAATGAAAAACAGTTTACTTCCGACGTATCCCATGAACTACGTACCCCTATTGCTGTCTTAATCTCTCAGTGCGAATATATGCTTGAAAATGAGCAACTCAGCGAAGATGACAAAATGGGTCTATCTATTATTTTGCGACAGGCAAATCGAATGTCAAAGCTTATCTCACAATTATTAATGATTGCAAGAAGTGAAAATGGAACCTTAAAGTTGAGCTATGAAGAAATAGAATTACATATGTTAATCGAAATGGTTTCCGAGGAGCTTGAAGAAAAAGCAACTAAACGTGGAATTGAAATCACAATAGATGGAGCAAAAGAAATCTATATTTCAGGTGATCAATCACTACTTATGAGAGTATTTTTAAATCTTATTGATAATGGAATCACTTATGGTACTGATAATGGATGGATTCATATTCATCTGGAGAAGCAGGAACATAATGCTGTCATATCAATAGAAGACAACGGAATCGGAATCTCCAAAACAAATTTAGAGAAAATCTGGAATCGACTTTATCAAGTTGATCAAAGCCGTAGTCATGGCATGGGATTAGGCTTGTCTATGGTTCAGTGGATTGTGAAGGCACATCATGGTACGATTCATGTTGAAAGCGAACTTGGAAAGGGCAGCAAATTTATTGTTCATCTACCCTTCACCCTTTGATGGGTAGATGAACTCGTAAGATTCCATTCATCCAGAAATCAGATAAATATTTTCTTTATCAAAACATATGTCTGTTGTATCGTTATAGATTTTCTGTAAAACGTCCATCTTCTCTAAAAATATCCCAGTACAAGGATCACTTATTTCTGCAAATGCTTTGATGGTCTTCTCTTTTATACTACATGCATTTTTTTCTAACTTCTTTCCACTATCTTCTAGAAATTCATCAACTATTCCTTCTTTTATCACTGGAACATTACCGATTAATTTTCCAATGGTCATGCTCGCAGTCCCTAATCCCTTTAACACATTTCGCTCTATGGTTACTCCTAACATTTTTTCTAAATATAGAGAACACTTTGCATACAATTCACGATAATCAATCGACCTTTTATTAATGTCCTCTACTATTATTACAATACTTTCTTTTTTGAAATTTCCGCTTAGTATTATTTCTTCAAAAGATGCCATAGCATATGTATATAACGATAATCGATAATATCTAAACTTCTTTAATAAATTATCCAACTTATCATTTACTTTTGATTGTGCAAGAATCATATGTTTGATTTTTAAACTTTCATCAATTTTCTTTTGATATGAAATTATATGTTTCTTTGAAGTTCTTTGTACATCTAAAACCATCTTATGATTACTTGTAATAAACTGTTCATTATCCCAGTTATGCTTATACTTTGATATAATCAATGCTAATGTATCAGCATCTGCCTCAATTTCTGACTCCTTCTCAACTTGTAAAAAAGTCTGAACATCCTTTGTAGTCTTTGCAATATTCCCCAGCTCTTTTTCAATAGAAAATAACGCTACTGCCATTATCATAGTTTCTGGATTAATTGGCATTACAGTCTTATTCTCTATAGAAACATATCCTACCTCTTTTAATTTTACAAACTTCGACTTTCTATCTGCTGTATGAAACGCTCCCCATTTAGTTCCATCTTTTGCTTGCTTAAGCGTATCTCCAACACTTTTATTCGCTAACTGATACAAATCCTGCATATTAACATTACTTGTTTGTGTAACAGTTCTCACTTGTGGAAGAAGTGATGATACTCCTGCTCCTAAGGTTGCTAGCTGTGTAATTGGCATAGAGAAACTTGTCTTATTTAAAATATCACTTTGTGCTTCTCTTATCATCCCGTCCGTTATCCCTATTAAATTTTCCTTTGAATTATTCAAATCACTATCAGTTATCTCTTCCATCAAATTATTTATATTAATAATTTTCCCCATACTAATCCACCCCTCGTATTTTAAAACAATTCATCAATAATTGTAAATAATTGTCGATTATCTTCCCATATTTTGGTATCATATCTCTTGTGCTACCATAACGGTAGGCGGTTAGTCTTCTACGAAGGACTGTGACCTCCGATTACATATATCTCTTACGAGAAATAGTGCTAAAGGAGGACTTGCTTATGATAGAAATCAACGATGTTATGAATCTATTAAGTTTAATCTTAACAACTTTCAGTCTTGGTTTTTCCTTCGGGTTTGCCCTTGGGAAAATATCAAAAAAGTAACCGCCTCATCCCCATGATTGTGGTTACTTTTATTTTTTAGTTAAATCTTTTTGCCAGTCTCGAATAAAATCTACTTTACAATCAAATCATAGGATTCTCCTATCATCCTTTTTAATTCATTTGTTGGAACACTTCCATCCAAAATAATTGTATTCCAATATTTTTTATTTTGATGATATCCTGGAAGAACAGCATCATAAGTTTCTCTCCACACATCTCGCCATTCTGGATCCACTTTAATGTTAATTCGCATGGTTCCTTCCATCTCATAAGTCCATAAAAATGCTCTCTTATTCTTTTTGAATCGCACTAAAACCCAGTTCTTCTCTCGAAATGGTGTGTCTATATATGTATCTGGAAAAGATAATCCATACTTTAACACTTCTTCTCTTGTTGTCATCTTTATTTCCTCATCTCAAATTTTATACAGGCTGTGTCTCCTTTTCCAACTCTGCTTTTAATTTTTGGATCAACTCTTTGTCGACACCCAATTCATATAATTTTTTTAAAATTTCTTCTTTTCCTTCTATTTTTCCCTCTATTTTTCCTCGATTATAAATGGCCTCTGTAGCTTTACACACTGTAACCGCCTCCTCTTCTTCCTTAATGCACACAAAACTCTTATCATTTAAAACAGATTTCAATAATTCCAAATCTTCCATATCCAATAACCTTTCATTATTAGAAACGTAATTCTGGAATTGCGCTTCTTGATCCCGGTACTTCATCATACCAAAGATATCTCTTAGACTTGTTTGAAATACGTCTAAATCCTTTAGTTTTCTTGGTTCTACTACAAGCACTTGATACTTTGGAAGGTAGGGTGCAAGCACCTCTTTAATATCATCGTCAGATATCTTTATCATATCTTGAAAATTCAACTTACCATCCCACTCATCTTCTCCCCAATATACAACAACCGTAATCACTGGGTCAAGATAATCCATCTTATGCCATCCTGATAGGAATTCTGCTGAATTACCATATTCCTTTTTTTCTCTGTGAGAATTACGAATCTGCTCTGCTTGTTCTACATAACACATAATATCATAAGTTAAACTTTTTAATGGCATGGCATAGTGAATCTTCTCCTGATTCTCAATGCCTAGCAGTAAAAGTCTTACATTGCCTTTCCATGACATAAAACAATCTCGATATCTGTTTATACTCTTTTGGCTTTGTCTATTCTTACTCAATGATACAATATGTTCTATATTCTCCTGAATTAAATCCTTGGAATCTATGATTTGTTTTCCTTCAAATAAAATACCGTTGAATAAATCAGCGAATTTAATCTTGTTCGCAAAAAAATGCTTTGTTATATGATCAGTTTTTGACATATGAATCCTTTCTAATGCAACCATATATCATTCCCCGATTTATATTCTTTCGCTTTTATTATATTCCATTATTTGTAAACTGTCAATGTGTCATTCGCAACTCCACAAACAAAGCAAGAAATAAATAATTTCAAATAAAAAAATAAAGGTACCATATGATATACCTTTACTTTTTTACAATGCACGCATCCATTCAGATTTTAAATGAATGTTCCCTTGAATAGCTTGATCTAATTCTTCTATCATTTTATTTTTATCTCGGTTTAATGTTCCACTAAGATTTACATAATTAGATGCATGATTGGAACGGAAAATACTTCCTTGACAATCCATATGCAAAAGCATCAATTTTGTCTCAACTAATATATCATAAGGATTCAACACCTGGAATCTTCCCTCTTTGATTCTCTGCTCAAGTAAAACCTCTGGTTCCACCATCAACGTCAATAATCCAATATATTCTGGCTTCATTTTTGAAAGTACCTTTCCAGTATCTATGGCATGTTCCTGCCACATATCTCTTCCACCTAATCCAGAAATTGCTGTAACAGAAAGTCGAATTCCCGCCTTATGAATCTTGTCTGCTCCTTGAATCATATCTTCTGGAGATGCTGTCTTTTCCATATCTTTTAATACCTTGGCATTGCCAGATTCTAGCCCTGTATACACCATGGAAAGTCCTAACATCTTTAAAATATTTAATTCTTCCTGTGTTTTTTTCAATATACTTTTCGGTGACCCATAACAAGTCACCTGTTTGCATTCTGGAAAATGTTCTTGAATGTATTCTAATATGATTTTCAAGTCATCCATATTGCATATTAATGCATCTCCGTCTGCCAAAAATATTTTGCTTACACTAGAATAAGTAGCCCTTGCAATTGCAAAATCTTCTATTACATCTTTGACATCTCTGACTCTGAATTTTTTATCTTTATACATACTACAAAAAGCACATGTATTCTGGCTGCATCCAATGGTCACCTGCACAATCAGGCTATACGCCTCACTTGGCGGTCGATATACGATTCCTTCATATCTCATAAGTTACCTCAACACCCTATTGGGGATACACTAATCTTTCTTCGGTAATATTATCTAGCACTTCCACTACATACTTCTTTGCAATATACTTTGCCATTGGCAAATTCATGTCTCGATAGTTGCCACAGTCTTTTGCTGATGCCCCTGGCACTTCCCCTTCAAAGTCTGCACAGAATTGAAACATATCTTTTAACAGTGGAACAATATCTTTTGACTCGTAATTTCCTGCAAGAAGCAGATAAAATCCAGTACGGCATCCCATAGGTCCAAAGTAAATGGTCTTATCTTTAAAGTCTTTATGATTTCTTAAAAATGTGGCAGCAAGATGTTCAATGGTGTGAATCTCCGCTGTATTTATTACTGGCTCACGATTTGGCGCAGTAAATCTTAAATCAAATGTGGTGACAACATGATCTCCCACATGATCCTTTCTTGATACATAAGCTCCTGGCAATAATTTATTATGGTCAATTGTAAAACTTGCGATTTTCTCCATGATTTCTATCTCCTTCATCCATTACTTTCACTGAATGTTAATTATACACCATAATTGCTTCCAGTGTCACCCCTGGTAAAAAAAGAAAAATCCCTGGTATATCCCTTTGCTGCTTCATATCCTCTCTTCACATAATCATGCCCAAATTCACGTTTTACTCTTTGTGCATATCGATTTCCTAAAATCATTATTTTATCTTTTTGATAATCTATAATTCCCTCTGCATCTTTAATATCAAGTTTTTCATAAAATTCTGCCATTTTATTTAATACTTTCATTGCACAGTCCTTGATTGGTTTCTTTATCTTGGAAGTCATATGAATTTCAATCTCATTATCATCATATTTTGCAGCTTCTTTTGCATTTTGAATGGCAATGATTTGTTCTATTGCACCGAATTCCCCCTTTTTCTTTGATGCCAAGTATAGTAAAAATAAATGGATAAATTTTAAATCCTCTTTAATAACCCCTGCTTTTGAAAATGGGTTTAAATCAAACATACGAAGTTCAATATGATTGACTCCATATTGTTGTAACCTTGCTTCATCATTAGAGCCTTTTGGTTTCAAACGCACTGGATAGTATAATTCTGAACTAGATTTTAATTTTCCATCTTCAATATAATGATGAATACTTTCCACGTAGCTGTCAACGGATGAAAAATCTAAAACAGGTACAAACTGATTCCAGTAACCTCCATCCCCACATCTGGGAGATGCATAGCCTGTGAACACATCTACTCCTGCCATTTCATCATAGAAAAAAGACCCATCCATGATGGGGCTTGCAGCCGTAAGATACACAAAAGAAAGCTCTTGTTTTGTATTTTCATATTCTTCTAACAATAGTTGTTCCGAAAAAGAAAAATTATAATGAATCCCTGAAAACAACATTTTCTTTTTCCCATATTTCTCTGCCAGATATTCTCTATATCTTTCTTTTCCTTTCATTGATTTATCATATCTTGCCACTGGAATCTGTTCTTCTTCTCCTATATAGGGTGGATTAGAAAATGGCCATAAAAGTTCTGTGCCAGTTTTTAAATTTTGTAGTATTTGTGTTGCATTTCTTTGCAGTTGACTCATCTCCTCAAAAACTTCATCCACACTTTTACATACACCAGTAATTAATTCTGTCTGATTTTCACAAAAATCTCGTTCCATCTTTGCATTATTTTTAAACGGATGTTTTGTTTGAGTTCCATATCCAAAAGCATCTACCCGAATACTTTCTTTTTCTAACCCAAAATTACCTTGTTTTATGTGTTTCTTTATATCTAATTTCATACCACATCCAACCTTTCACTTACGCATATGAACGAATAATTTCTTCCATAACTGCTTTAGGTTCACGTAACAGTGACAACATCCTTTTTGCTGGATTTGTATGTTCATAGATTCGATTATATAAAGGTTCTAAAAATACTTCTTCTTCATATCCTCGTATTTTCAATCCTTCTTTTGCTAAATCTACGATTCGTTCCACCAACTGATACACTTGTTCCTCATTTAAAAAGGATGGAAACTCTCTTTGATTAAATATTTTCCGTAGCTCGCCCGCTGTATATCCATGATGGTAAATCACTGTATCTTTTTCTAATATTTCTTTTAGTTCATACAGTTTTTCTTTTAATCCTAGATGAAATGCTGCCACTACCATACTGTCTTTTATTGGCTGACAACAGACGCTTCTAAATTCTATGGTTCCCCGAAAGGTCAAATCTTCAAATTTAAAAGTGCGTAAATATTGTAAATCTGAATACTGTGGTATCACTTTCATTTTATGATAAGATTCATTTTCATAATATTCACCTTCAACATACTCTTGTTCAAAATAATCCATTATTTTTTGTGGCGAAAAATTAATATATTTATCCCCTCGCTCTACGCAATAAATGCTAGTAGACTCAATATAGGCTCTCAAATCATCAATAGAATTAAGTTCACAGTCAAACATTCCTATGTTGTGTGAGTTAATTCCATGAGTGCTATGTTCCCAAAACATGTCCCTGCAGCAAAGAAGATCTTCTCTTTTTCCCAATAAAACAGAATTTGAAAATAACAAGGCTTTGATTGGTTCTAACTTTGAAAACGTCCCAATGACAGCTAACAAATCTTCATATTCCACATCCAACTGTACCTGAGATGCACTTGAAAATGTTCCATACCTTGGATAAGGATGAAAATACATAGGAAGATTTTTATATTTTTCATAAGAATTCAGATGATGAAACAACATCCGATAACGTCCATTTGGGATTGGCTCATTATGATTGTACTCATAATAGGGATTCACTCCCATACCTGTTAATGTATAAGAATATTGTTCAAACTGACTTTGCAAATAATCATAGTAAGCTTGAAATCTTTTTTGAATCTGATGGAGTTCTTTTTCTCTTCCCATGGAAAGTTCCAGATTGTTGTAAGAACAATCATATGATAAAATATCTCCTGTCTTATTATCTATGGCTGCATAAACATTTCCATCTTCATCGGTTCCTTGAATTTCAAATCCAAATGTAAGAATAAATCTTCTTGTGATTCGATGTACCACCATAAAATCAACAGGTTCTTTCTTCAGGTTTACAATAGGCATTTCTATCTCTACCCCAATATAGTTTTCCTTCTTCTTCATCGTTGGTTCAATATATTTTTCAAATATAATTTCTCTTACTAATTCTCTCTTCATGCGACACTCCTTACAATGCTGAGTAAATCTGATAGAGGTGTTTTACATCTTCCTCTCGTTCAATGTATTCCTGATTATGACTGGTTCCTTCCATAATCTGTCGTCCTCTTCGATAGGCAAGAAGTCTTGTAAATAAAACAGGCTTCCATTCATTTTCATCTAATGGTCTTGTGGAAAAAAGAACTCCGTCTTTCATGTCAAGATAGTAGAGTGAATTTTTATAATTGGTATGCACATACATAACATCTCCATCATAAATGATTAAATTTAGTTTATTTCCTTTTGCCATTCTCCGAAAAACTAAATCAATGATGTCAAACCGTTCTCTTTCTGTTAAATCTCTATTTTTAACCTTTGTATGATAATTAATCTGATCTACGAGAAACATTAGAATCCTTTCGCTATCGGTATTCCCTTCCTGAAATTCAATATACGGTGTGAGCAGTGGAAAATCAAAAATTGTTCCATTGTGAATCAAGGTCCAAGTTCTTTTGCTGTCATCTTGTCTTACATAAGGATGACAATTTTTATATTCTACATTTCCAATGGTTGCATATCGTATATGTGCAAGAACTACAGATTCTTTCACTGGAACTGACAATCGTTCTTTCAAATAGCAGCTTTTTTGTGCCTCCTTTGGCTCCTTTTCTATATTCACATTTCCATCTCTAATACAAGCAAGTCCCCATCCATTTGGATGTTCCTTACTATGACTATAAAACTCCTTTAAATAATTCCCAATGTCACATCTTTTTCTGGAAGAAAATCCAAATAGCTCACACATGTTTTCTCCTTCCTGCTGTCATACTGTAATTGTTTTATTTTTCTTGATAACGCCCTTGCAAAGATTTTATGATTTTGTGCATCCATATGTTCCCTGTCTATCTCGCTTGGTTTTGCTACTGTTGCCGCATCAAAAAAACCACACTCATATTTTCTTGCAATCTTTTCATATTCTTTTGATAATTTCTTCGCTGTCTCTTCTGAATGTTTATCAAATTCCGAATCAAATCCTTCCTCACCAACACCATTTCCTAAATGAATTGGTGATATAATGAGTATCTTCATGCCATCTGACCCATAATATTTTGCTGTCTTGATTACCTCTTCCAACCCTTTTCCTATGGTCTGGACAGATGCACCATATCTAGTCTTGCAATCATTTGTTCCTAACATTAAAACAAGTAAATCCAATGGATTGTGGGATTCCACAGCAATGCTGATAAATTCACTCCCACATCTTCCAGGTCTTAGTTCGTCTTGAAATACTGTTGTCCTTCCACATAATCCTTCTTCTAGAACGTTAAACCTATCTCCAAGAATCTTTTCCAACCTTCCAGTCCATCTTGTATTTTCATCATATCGTCCACTTCCATCTGGAATATAACCATAGGTATTGGAATCACCAAAGCATAATATATTAACCATGAAATCACCTCTTTCCTTTGAGCAACAACCTATGCTAGACTATCCGCCTGCCCTGCTGTGTTTGTTTCTGTTTTTCCTTCATTGTAAACCTCTAAATCTAATTGTCCTTCTGTCTTTGCAACAAGAACTGCAGATGTTGCCGCACCTGCCACATTGGTTGCTGTTCTTGCCATATCAACAATGCTTGAAATTGGACTTAATAGTACAATTGCTTCTACTGGAAGTCCTGCCGCAACAAAGATTGCTGTTGTTGTAATTGTAGATGTTCCCGGCACTCCCACAGTTCCAACGGCTACTACAACGGCTAAAATAATTAATAACACATATTGTGAAAAGCTATAGTTAATTCCTAAAATGTGAATGGTAAATACTGCAGTTACCATTGGCCAGATTCCTGCACATGCCGGCATTCCAAGATTAGCCCCAAGAGTTGCTACAAATGTTGAAATATCTTCATTAACCCCAAGTTTTTTTGTCAATTGTTTTGTAGTAACTGGAATAGTTCCAATACTGCTTTGTGATGTAAATGCCACAACACCTGCTGGAAAGAATCCCTTTAAAAACTGAATTGGATTCAACTTTCCAACCACTGCCAAAAGCAAACTGTCCACACCAAATAATTGAATGGCACATAAAATATAAACTAATACTAATACACTTAGTAATGGTAGCAAGTCACTTAATTTATTCTGACTCACAGCCCTTCCAATCAACGAAAGCACTGCATATGGTGTTAATTCAATGATAAATGAAACAACGCGTCCCATTACCTTATTTCCTGCATCAATAATCTTCTTAAATTCTCCAATTCCTTCGGTCTTTTCTGCGGCAAGTTTATTGTAAGCAACTGCGATGATAATTGCAAAAATTACAATAGGAACTACTTGCCCTTCTACCCAATGACTTGCTAGATTAGATGGAACCAAACCTACAATGGTATCTATAAAGGTAGGAACTTCCTGTGCCTTATAATTAGTGGCAAGTTGATAGTTAAATCCATTCCCTATATTTGTGACAACGGCAGCTACAATCGCTAAAATACTCGCCGTCAATGTATTTAATAATAAAAATACAACTGCTTTCCATCCAATGTTCTTTAATCTCACTTCTTCTCCAAGATTCGTAATGCTTGAAATGATACTAAAAATTAAAAGTGGAACAACCACTGCGCTGATTAAATTTGTGTAAATACTTCCAAATGCCGCATAATACTGCGCTCCCCCTTTAAATACCAATCCTACAACAATTCCAAATCCAACAGCTAAGATTGTAAGCACTCCAAAGTCCACATTCTTCTTTTGTTTCAAGTAATAGATTAGTCCGTAAAATACAAGTACCAGTGCCAATGCACCAAAATAAGTTAAGTTAAAATTCATAGTAATAAGTCTCCTTCTTGTTTTATTCATATATTTCATATCTGTTTAGTATGATAAGCTGTAAAAAATTTTTTGTCAACTACAGATTTCTAGTATTTTGAAATCCGTAGTGACAATTTTCTGATTTATTTAGAACAACGCAACGACTGCTCCATTATATTTTTCTTTAATATATTTTTTAACTGCATCGCTCTTTAATGCCTTTAAAAGTGCTTTTGTCTTTGCAGTCTTTGTTTTTCCTTCTTGCACTGCAACAACATTACCATATGTTTTTGCTCCAATTGATTTTGCATCTTCTACTGCAAGGGCATCTTTATTTACCTCTAAATCAGCCTCTAATGCATAATTTCCATTGACAACGGCAATATTAACATCTTTTAATGATCTTGGAATCTGTGCTGCCTCAATTTCCTTAATAACTAAGTTCTTTGGATTCTTCACAATATCTTTCTTTGTTGCTGTTAATCCTGCATTTTTCTTTAGTGTAATCAACCCTTTGGATTCTAATAAAAGAAGTGCTCTTGCTTCATTTGTTGTATCATTTGGTACTGCTACACTTGCTCCATCTTTTAAATCTGAAAGTTTTTTTGTTGTCCCAGGAAAAATACCAAATGGTTCATAATGGATAACTCCTGCAGATACAAGTTTGGTTCCTTTTTCTTTATCAAAATCATCTAAGTATGGTTTGTGTTGAAAATAGTTTGCATCCAAATCTCCTGAATCAAGTGCTGTATTTGGTTGTACATAATCTGAATATTCTTTCACTTCCAATGTATAACCATCTTTCTTTAATTCCTTTGCTGCAACTTTTAAAATTTCAGCATGAGGTGATGGACTTGCACCCACTGTAATCGTTTTATCCTCTTTACTGCTTTTCTTTAATCCACATCCTGTAAACGCTCCTAAACATAAAACAACTGCTAATCCAAATACTAATATCTTTTTCATAATTCTCTCTCCTTTTCTATTTCTTTTTTTGTTATGTCTTCCATGTGATATATCATAGCACTTGCTTTTATGATTGCAAACTATAGAAATTCTATGAATAGTTATAGGTGTTTCCTATAGCAACGTTTCTACGATTGGTATAGTTCTAGAATAAATTGAAGTGTATCACACAAATATTTCAAAAAAAATAACCCTCGATTTTTCGAGGGTTTTGTAATGCAGTTGAGGGGACTTGAACCCCTACCCAGTTATCCCGGACTAGATCCTTAGTCTAGCGCGTATGCCAATTCCGCCACAACTGCAAGTACTTGATTATCGTACTCTTTATCAGCAAAAATGTCAACTCTGTAATCCATATTTTTTGCCTAATTTATTCACACAAGAAATGCATATAGGCAGTATGTAACAAGTTGCTGAAATCCATGCTGCTTGATCAGCAAAGCAAATCGCAGTAAATCCATAGGTACCCACAAACACAACACTTACAATCGTTCTTGCTACCATTTCTGCAATCCCTGAGATAACTGCTCTACCTGAATATCCAAGTCCTTGAGTTGTCATTCTTGTTACGTTAAGAATCCCCAAAATCCAGAAAAAGAATCCAAGATATCTCAAATATTTACTTGAGGCATCTAGTATTTCCACTGCCGAACTACTAACAAATATCATAGACAGGGTTCGTCCTGCAAAAATCAAAATGATTCCAGCCACAATTCCATAAACCACACTGATTCCCATCGCTGATTTCAGTCCTCTTTTAACTCTCTTTATATCTCCTGCACCAAGATTCTGTCCACAATAAACAGAAGAAGCTGTTGCAAGTGCATCAAATGGACATAAGAAGAATTGCTTAATTCTCATTCCAGCGGTAAATCCTGACACATATATGCTTCCAAGACCGTTATTCGCCGACTGCATTACCATACTTCCAATCGCTGTAATAGAATACTGTAGTCCCATTGGTAATCCCATTAACAACAGATTTCCAACTACTTTTCCATTTTTCTGATAATCTCCTCTCGATAAATGTAGTATTTGATGTCTCTTCTTAATAAATAAAAGACAAAGAATTCCACTAACTGCCTGTGCTGTAATTGTAGCAATAGCTGCCCCCGCACAACCTAAATCCAAAACAATAATACAGAATAAATCCAGAAATATATTCAGTACCGTTGAAATCGCCAAAAATATAAATGGCGTTTTACTGTCTCCAATAGAACGGAGAATGCTCGATAACAAATTATACAAAAGTGTTGCAGGGATTCCTAAAAAAATAATTAATAAATAAGCATAGGCATTTGCAAATATATTTTTAGGGGTGGACAGCACATGCAAAATCTGTGGACATAACAAAGCACAAACCACTGTCAATAAAACTGCGGCGATCATTGTTAAGACTGCGGCATGAAAAATATACTGTCTCATTGTTTTATAATCTTTCGCTCCAAAACATTTTGCAATAGGAATTCCAAATCCACAGCAAATTCCAATACAAAACCCTAATACTAAAAATTGAACACTGCTTGAGGCTCCTACGCTTGCAAGTGCATTGGCTCCTAAAGTTCTCCCTACAATGGCTGCGTCAATAATATTATATGTCTGCTGCAAAATATTTCCCGCTAAAAGGGGCAATGCAAACTTTATAATCAGAAGAAGTGGATTCCCTGATGTCATGCTCTTTTCCATAGTCTCTCCTTTTCTTTTTTTGGTGCAGGAATCTGTGCCAACACAATGGCTCCAAACATTAAGACACAACCAAATACTTCTCTATATGAAAGTTTCTGTCCCAAAATCAAGAATCCTGAAATAACAGCTACCACTGATTCTAAGCTTAAAATTAAAGCTGCAACTGTTGGATTCATTCCCTTCTGTCCTACAATTTGCAAGGTATATCCAATTCCACAAGACATAGCTCCTGCATATAAAATCGGTTTCCATGCTGTGATTATTTGCATGATTGATGGTTTTTCAAAAACAACCATTAAAATGCAACAGACAAATCCAGCCACAAAAAATTGTATACATGCCATTTTCACTCCATCAACTCTTGCTGCAAAATAATCAATTACCAAAATATGAACCGCAAATAATACAGAACCAATTAACACAAGAATTTCTCCATGCCCTAAACTTAAAGATTCTGTCATACACAAAAAATAAACACCCATAAGGGCAACCAACACACCAATCCATACAAATATGGAACATCTTTTTTTCAAAAAGATACTTAAAATCGGTACAAATATAATATAAAGTGCGGTTAAAAAACCAGTTTTTCCAACACTTGTCTCCATAATTCCAAATTGCTGAAAACTACTGGCTGTTGCCAGAATGAAACCACAGAAAATTCCACCTTTCAGCAACATTTTCACATCACTTTTCTTTAAAACGTCTTTTTTCTTTCCTCTATTTAAAACGAAAATGACTGGAAGAAGTACAATTCCTCCAATCAGTGTCCGAATTCCATTAAACGTAAATGGACCAACTAAATCCATTCCCACACTTTGTGCAACAAAGGCGTTCCCCCACACCGCTGCAGTAATAAACAGTAAAATAATATTCTTTATCTTCATATCCTTCTCCTTATGTCTCAAGATTTTTGTCTAACTTCTTCTTTTTGTTCTTTTGATTTCATACATAGTATCACAATTTCTCCAAGGATAACAGCCAAAATTGCACCACTGGTAACGGGAAGTGTTGAAATCAATGTCTCTCTTTTTAAATCTGTAGGAACAGCTAAGAAAAATAATGCAATACAAAGTAGTGTCATTGGCACATATGCTGTCACCTTCAAAAGAAAATCATTTCCCCTCACCTTGAAAGGTCGTTCCGCCTTAGAATCTATTTTTCTAAGCTTTATAAACGCTGGAAAAACTGGAATATATGACAGCAAACATAAAATCAGATTTAAGGAGAAAAAACTCCAAAACATATCTTTGTTTGGAATCATAGGCGCTATAAATATTAAGAAAGAAGCAACTATTCCATTCATTCCTACTGCCCCTGTTGGTATATTATGTTTTCCTCTTTGTGCAAACAATCCAGGCATATCTTTTCTATCTGCGGCATATGCTGCCATGCGATTTACGCCCATGGACCAGGAAACCATATTTCCAAATAAGGTAAATAAAAATAATACTGAAACAATTAATATTAAAACACTTGTTTTATGTCCTGTCATTATTTGCACCGCATCAATCAATCCACTTGATGTACTAATCTTTCCTACTGGAATTGCTGCACTAATTCCAAAGGCAGAAAAGATATATATACCAGCAATAACAAGTCCGCCAAGAATAATAGCTCCTGGAATCTGTTTCTTTGGCTCCTCCATATCATCAATCATAGTACAGATAACTTCAAATCCAAGAAAATTAAAAATAACCACTGAAATAAATGATAAACTTTTTAAATCAAATGTTGGAAGGAGGGACTTTAGTGTATAGTTTGTAGCCATACCATGCTTCATTGCTCCATAAATACCAAGGCCTCCAATGAACAATGCCAAAAATACTTTAATCACAGCAGTAATTTTTAAAAGCAAAATGCTGTCACATATAGGGGTAAATGCAATTAGTGTAACAATCCAGACAAAGGCAAGTTCAATTACCATACTCCCAAAAATATCAATAGTAACGCCCGTTGCCATTGTAATAATTTTTGGAAACATAGCTGCAAGAGATGCCATCCAAATAGGGAAATTAAGCCAGTAGCACCAAGATACTCTCCCGCCCCACTTATGCCCATAGGCTCTCACTACCCAATCATATAATCCACCTTCTCCTGGATATGTAGTTCCAAGTTCAGATGTTATCAAACCAAAAGGTACTAAAAAACCAATCATTAAAAAAATCTGCCAAAATAACTGAGAAGTTCCAATAGCTGCGACTGGTGCTGCCGCTTCTGTTATTAGAACAACGCATATAACCGATAAAACAGCCTCAAATAAATGAAATTTTTTAGGATGTTGTTTCTTTCTCATCGAAACATTCTCTCTTTCTTTTTTATTGCAAAAGAAAAGGGCGATGATTTCATCGTCCTTTTCCAAATATAATCATAATGTGTCTACTTTTCTTTGCTTTGTAGTCGATCCATCAATTGGTATGCATAATTCGTTACATAACCAGCCCATGTATTCCCAACACAATAGCATTGGTTTACACCCTTGACACTAGCTCCATGATAATAAGCACCTTCTTCTACAAGATACTTTTCCTTCAATAGTTTCGCTGTCATAAGAAGATTTTCTTCCTTGGTTTGTGCGTTAATACCCTTTGCAGCGTCAGAAGTAACACCATAACCTGTTAAGTTGTTATCTTCTCTTGCTCTTCGGCTTGTTCCCCATGCACTTTCATGAATTGCAATACTTGCAACAAATACAGCATTCACTCCATATGTATCTTCACACTTCTTAAATGAACTTGCCAAAGATTCTAATGCACTACCTTGAAGCATATACTGAATCTCTTGTGTACTTAAATTACTTTTTTGTAGTAAGTTCATTGGGTTAAACATACGATCTCTATTCTTCTTTAAAACATCTCTGTCTTTTTTCAAAGAATCAATCTCAGCTTTTAACTTCTTCATCTCAGCTTTTTTCTGATCCAAAGGTTTTGTATTGTTAGATAATAACTTATCTATGTACGGCTTAACATTCAAATAATGAGAAGCATCTGTCATAGCTGTAGAAACATTGACTTCTCCAGTAATCTGGAAGTTATACTCCTTTAACACATCCTTTAGATATTGATTGTCGAGCTTTGTTGCCAAATCCAACAATAATGTATTCACAGTATCAGATGTACGTACCCCACTCTTATCTTTCTTAACTCCCGTTAAAGAGATATCCATAGTAACACCATGCTCACTCTTAAGATCAGCTAATTTCTTGTAGAATTCCATAACTGCTACGTCACTGCTATAAGAATCATAATAACTTTGCTTCTTTTTAATCTGTTTTGTAATCTTTTGAATCATAGATGTAGTAGAAGCTACTGTAAATTGCTTTGTCTCTTCTGGCGCTTTAATATCCTTAAGACCATCATCCTTTGCTTCTTCTTTATCATCTTTCTCTTTCTTTTTGTCTTTCTTTTTGGATTTCTCCGTATCTTTCTTCTTTTCCGTCGTTGTTTTCTTCTCTGTAGTAGTTGGTTTTTCTGTTGTCGTCTCTGTCTTCTTCTCTGTGGTTGCTTCTGTCGTTGTTTCTGTTGTAGCAACGGATTCAGACTGAGTACTTGCAGTTGTAGTCTTTTCTTCTGCAAAAACTGGTGTAACTGCAACTCCAGAGGCTAACATGCCGGCCATCAAAATTGCGGAAATCCTTGTCATATTCTTTTTCATTTAAAAATTCCCCCTAATATTATTACTATACACCTAGATACCATTTTTTTCAACTCATTGATTGTGAAATTTCTATTAAATAAATAGATGCTTGCTATGAAATCAAAAAGGATATCACCAAAAAAGTGACATCCCCTATAGTATAAATTAAGCTAATTTCCCTTTTGCAACTTCAACTAAAGCTGTAAATGCATCTGGTTCGTTAATAGCCATCTCTGAAAGCATCTTACGATTGATTTCAACTTCTGCTAACTTAAGACCATGCATAAATTTGCTGTATGATAATCCATTCATTCTTGTTGCAGCATTGATACGTGCAATCCATAATTGTCTGAATTGACGTTTTCTTTGCTTTCTTCCAGCATAAGAACTTGTTAAAGCTCTCATAACTGATTGTTTTGCTACTCTATATTGATTAGATCTAGCTCCTCTGTATCCTTTAGCTAGCTTTAATACTTTATTATGTTTTGCTCTTGCGTTCATTCCGCCTTTAATTCTTGCCATCTCTTATGGTACCTCCTTCGAATTCTTATAGATATGGTAAAATCTTCTTCATATTCTTTTCGTTAGTTGAATCTGTCATAGCTGGTTTTCTAAGATTTCTTTTTCTCTTTGCAGACTTCTTAGTTAAGATATGGCTCTTGAAGGCCTTATTTCTTTTAAGTTTTCCTGTTCCTGTCTTTTTAAATCTTTTTGCTGCTGCTCTACATGTCTTTACTTTTGGCATGATAATTCCTCCTTGTACTTTTCTATATCTACCTGCACTTCTTAGTTTTTAGGTTTTGGTGCTAAGAACATAATCATACTTCGACCTTCAAACTTTGGTCTTTTATCGATGACTGCAATATCTTCAAGTTTCGCTGCAAATTCATCTAAAATTCCTTTACTTGAGTTTACATGTGCAAGTTCTCTTCCTCTAAAACGAAGTGTAACTTTTACTCTTGCACCCTTTTCTAAGAACTTTCTTGCATGATTCATCTTAGTATTCAAGTCGTTGGTATCAATGTTTGGAGACATACGTACTTCCTTTACATCAATAACCTTTTGTTTCTTTTTGGCTTCTTTTTCTTTACGAGCCAATTCGTACTTGTACTTACCATAATTGATAATCTTACATACGGGTGGTTTAGCTTTTGGAGAAATCTTTACTAAATCCAACTCTGCCTCATCGGCTAATACTTGTGCTTCTCGTGCGGACATAATTCCAAGCTGTGATCCGTCTTCTCCAATTAAACGTACTTCTTTGTCTCTAATCTGTCCATTGATCATTAAATCGCTAATAACTGACACCTCCATAAAAAAAATAAAGTGGATAGGTAGACTATCCACTAAAATTCAAGTACGACAAAATATTCATCATATTCTTAAATATTAACCCAAGTCACTCTTGTGCTAAGGTGAGAGTGGATACTCTTCTTTCTTGTTCTGTTGTTCTCACAACTTATAACATAATATCACTTGACCGTTTTGTTGTCAAGGGGTTTTTTTATTATATGCTGAATCATTGCGATCATTTCTTGAACTGATATTTTCTCTGTATTCATACATAAGTCATAGTTATCCATCTTATGCCAGTGCCTTCCAGTATAATACTTGTAATGATTTCCCCTCATACGATTGATATTCTTTACATGCCTTTTTGCAATTTCTTTTGCAACTTCTTCTCGCTTCATTATTTCATTTATTTTAAAGTCATCATCAGCATATAAGAATATATGATAGGAATTCTTATAGCATCTACAAATATCATCTGCACATCTTCCTACTATCACACAATTTCCTTCATTGGCATATTCCTTGATAATATCGCTTTCCACCTGAAACAATTGATCTTGTCTTGCCTGATGTTCTGACTGGTCATATACTTGAGCAATCATATCATACAAAATACCACTAAAAATCTTTTGTTCCTTTCGCTTTACAACCAAATCACTTAAACCAGTTCTCCTAGCTGCCTCCTTGGTAATATCCTCATCATGAAAAGCAAACCCAAGTTCCTTTGCAATCTTTTTAGATATCATTCTTCCGCCACTTCCAAATTCACGACTTATGGTAATTACAATACCTTCTTGTTTTTTAACTTCTTTTACTTGTTGCGTCTCATTTGCTTGGCAAATCAAAAGTTTATCTTCAACCCATCCAATCTTGCGTTTTAGATACCTTGCAATCATTCCAACAACAACCGCTGCAAAAATCGTTCCTTCTCGAACTCCTGCAAGCTTGTGATATAGAATCACTCCAATCATCCCTGCAATTATGGTCATAGATGAATCAAATACTACCTTTGTCTTTCCAAAGTCTGTATGAAATGTAACAGATACTGCATTTACAAAGGACTCTCCTGGAAGCATAACAACGTCAGCAACCATCTCCATAAATACTCCAATTCCTAAAATTGCACATCCTACGAAAAGCAATCCAACCTTTGCTATATAATTACTCGGATTCATATAGTTTAAAATATTCATTGTCATATCAATAAAATATGAAAATGCAAAAGAAACTGGTATCTGCAATAAATATTCCTTCGGAAAATTTCTTCGTAACAAAACCAATTGAATCACAATTAATACAATACTCATATATAATGTAAAATCACCTAGTGTGGGTGCAAAGCCCAAGCTCAATGTATATGGAATACTTGAAATTGGAGATGTACCCAAACTTGCTTTTGTCACAAAACTAACTCCAAAAGAGTTGACAAACAAGCCTACGATAAAAAATAAATATCGTCTCGTTAATTCTGCCTTACTTCTTTTCTCTTTCATTTCTGCCTTCTTATCTACTAAATTCTATTAACTCTAGTCCTTCATTTCTATCTAATACAAACTGTATTCCCCATTCATTCTTAAATAGCAACAATGGATTTCCTTTTAAATCTTTTACCTTCTTTACTTCAGATACTCCACGTAATTTACTCATATCTGTGGTGGTATCCTTAATCCATCGAATCGCCTGATAAGGAAGTGGCTCTAGACGAATTTCACAGTTGTATTCATTTTCCAGACGATATTTTAACACATCAAATTGAAGGGTACCAACAACACCAACAATAATTTCTGCATATCCAACTTCATGTTCCTGAAAAATCTGGATTGCTCCTTCCTGTGCAATCTGGTCAATTCCTTTTACAAACTGTTTTCTCTTCATGGAATCAATTTGAACCACACGTGCAAAATGTTCTGGTGCAAATGTAGGAATTCCTTCAAACTCGAAATCATCTTTTGGCATACAAACAGTATCTCCAATAGAAAATACCCCTGGATCAAAAATACCAATAATATCTCCTGCGTAAGCATCTTCTACAATCTTACGTTCCTGCGCCATAATCTGCTGGGGCTGTGACAATCGCATTTTCTTCCCTTGCTGTACATGTTTTACTTCCATGTTAGCTTCAAATTTACCTGAACATATTCTCATAAATGCAATACGATCCCGATGATTTTTATTCATATTTGCCTGAATCTTAAAAACAAATGCAGAAAAATCATTTTCTGCTGGTTCTACAGGTTCTCCCTTGGATAAACGTGGAAGTGGTGCATTGGTCATTTTTAAGAAATGCTCTAAAAATGGTTCTACTCCAAAGTTTGTAAGAGCTGAACCAAAGAACACTGGAGATAAATCTCCTTGATGTACCTTGTCCATCTCTAATGGATGAGATGCTCCATCTAAAAGTTCAATCTCCTCCAATAAATTCTCATAAAAATCTTCACCGATGATAGATTTTGCTTCTGGATTGTCCACAGAGATAATTGTCTCTTTTGCCTCCTTGGCTCCACCTGTTGAAACTGCTTCAAACCTAAGAATTTCTTTGAATTCTCTCTCATAAACACCCTTAAATTCCTTTCCACATCCAATTGGCCAGTTCATAGGACATGTTTCAATTCCTAAGACCTTTTCAATGTCATCTAACAATTCAAATGTATCCTTTGCCTCTCGATCCATTTTATTGATAAATGTGAAGATGGGAATGTGTCTCATAACACAAACCTTAAAAAGTTTTATTGTCTGTGCCTCAACACCTTTTGAAGCATCAATTACCATGACGGCACAGTCTGCTGCCATTAATGTACGGTAAGTATCTTCAGAGAAATCCTCATGTCCCGGCGTGTCCAAAATATTGATACAATAGTCATTATATTCAAATTGAAGAACCGAAGAGGTAACTGAAATACCTCTTTCTTTCTCAATTTCCATCCAGTCAGATACCGCATGTTTTGCATTGGCTTTTCCCTTGACAGAACCAGCTGTATTAATAGCTCCCCCATAAAGTAAAAACTTCTCGGTTAATGTTGTCTTTCCCGCATCTGGGTGGGAAATAATGGCGAAAGTACGTCTACGCCCTATTTCATGTTGTAATTCACTCATTTCTCTATTTCCTTCTTTTTAAATTATTTGCTGCCTGGTTCTAAACCACTGCATTTACTTTATAATACCTTGCTTTTTCAAAAATGCCTTGGAAACATCTTTTGGTTCTTTTCCAAGCTCATCTACTTGATAGTTTAACTCGCTCATAACATCATCTGTTAAGATTTTACTCAAATCATTGATTACTTTTTTAAGTTCTGGATACTTCTTTAGTGTATCATCTCTAAGAACTGGTACTGCATAATATGGTGGAAAATAGTTCTTATCATCTTTTAATACGACTAATTTAAACTTCTTTAATAATCCATCGGTTGCAAATGCATCCACAACATCGACTTTTCCATTCTCTAGTGCTGTATATCTTGGCGATCCATCAACACCAATAGAATCAGAAAACTTAAGATTATAATTCTTACATAATCCTGGAAGACCATCTGCACGATTTAAAAATTCCAATGTAGTTCCCGTTTTTAACTTAGAAGCTACTCCTTTTAAATCACTAATATTCTCAAGATGATACTGTTTTGCCAACTTCTTCGTAACTGCAAGTGTATAAGTATTGTTAAACTGTGTTTGATCCAAAAGTGACAAATCTTCATCTGCAAAATAACTCTTCATCTCACGATAAACTTTATTCATATCACTTGTTGTCTTCTCTTTCATAATGTTCATATACGCAGTTCCCGTATATTCCATATACATATCAATCTCGCCTTTTTTTACAGCTTCATAACATACTTCACTTCCACCTAGATTTTCTCTTCGATCTACGTGAATATCGGTCTTGGCCTCAATGACATCAGCATATAGATTACACAATACAATCTGTTCTGTAAAGTCTTTACTTCCAATAGCAATGGATTTTTCTTCCTTCTTAAAACTTGAAACCAATGAATTCCCAAGTAATGCAACCACAATAATTCCAACAACAGTAATGATTCCTTTTTGTCTTCTTCTTTGTGCTTTGATTTTCTCTTTAGAACCATTGTATCCACTTTGTAAACTAATTGGTGTCACTAATTTTTCTATGATACCAAAAATATAATCAACAAACAATGCCAATAAACAAGATGGAATTGCTCCTGCTAAAATCTGCATGTTGTTTACTGTTCGAATCCCTGAAAATACCAAATATCCAAGTCCACCGGCTCCAATAAACGCAGCCATTGTCATAAGACCAACCGCTGTAACCGCTGAAATACGAACACCTGCCATAATAATTGGAAGTGCTAGTGGTATTTCTACTTTTAGCAATACTTGTGCTTTCGTTAATCCAATTCCTTTTGCCGCTTCTACGGTATTCGGACTAATACTTTGAATTCCTGTATATGTATTTTTAATAATTGGAAGTAAGGAATAAATCGTTACCATAACAACAGCAGGCAGTGTTCCAATTCCCAATAAAGGAATGGATAAACCTAGAAGTGCCATACTTGGAATTGCCTGTACCACATTGGCAAGTCCCATAATTGGTTTTCCAAGATTCTTAATATAGCTAATTAAGATTCCAAGAGGAACTCCAATACAAATAGACACTAACACAGCAACCGCTGTCAATTGAATATGCTCTAATAACAAGGAAATAATTTGACCTTTATTTGAAATTACATATTGAAAAAAACTACTCATGATCAGTACCTCCTTCTTCTTCTTCTCGTTCTTCTTCTGTAAGGTACTGTTGACTAAGAGTTGCAATCAATGTGGATCCTGTAATCAATCCAACTAGCTTTCCATTCTCATCTGTCACTGGTACATTCTGTACATTCTTCTCATCAAATATCTTTAAAACATCTAAAATATTTTCATCTGGCGATGCTGTCTGCCTGTCTGTATACATAAAATCTTTTACTCGAAGCTTTAAATTACTAACTCTCTGCAAGGTTCTTCTTGATACAATTCCCTCATAAGTTCCATCGTCAGATACGACCATAAGACTATCTACGTTTCTCTCTCTCATACGTCTGATACACCTGAATCTAGTAAAATCATCTCGACAGGTAACTGGCGTATGTATCATAATATCCTCTACCTTAATATACTCTGGTGAGTCCCAAATACGGTTAATCCCTACAAAATTCTCTACATATTCATTGTATGGATTTCGTAGAATCTCTTCTGGTGTATCGTATTGAAGAATCTTTCCATCCTTCATAATACAAATACGATCTGCAATCTTAATTGCCTCATCCATATCATGAGTTACAAAGACAATTGTTGTATTAATCTTCTCACGAAGAGCAATCAATTCGTCTTGTAAACTAATTCTTGTCATTGGATCTAATGCTGAAAACGGCTCATCCATTAAGATAATTTCTGGGCGATTAGCAAGTGCTCTGGCTACCCCAACCCTTTGTTGCTGTCCACCACTTAACTCTGTTGGATATCGATATAAGAAATCATCACTAAGTCCTACCATATCCATAAGACTTGAGGTACTTTCTTCAATTTCTTCTTTGCTTTTTTTCTCAAGCTTTTGAATAATCTCAATATTATCTTTGACTGTCATATGGGGAAATAATCCACTCTGCTGAATCACATAGCCAATTCCACGTCGAAGTTCTACTTGATCCATAGTGTCAATGTCCACATCATCAATAAAAATCTTTCCTCTTGTAGGTGTAATCAAATGATTGATCATTTTTAATGTTGTAGTCTTCCCACAACCACTGGACCCAATAATAGCCACCAACTCCCCATCGCGAATCTTCATGGATATATCATCAATGACAATACTATCTTTGAATTTTTTTGTTATGTTGCGTAACTCTATCATAAACACCACACTCTTTCTCTTTCTACTTACTAGTTGCTATTATCTCTATTATAGCCTATATTGGGTTTTTGCTCAAATAATCCACAAACTGTTCACATTTTTCGGGCTTATCTTGACATTTCTTTCTATATTTTTTCATGCTATAATAACTGTACACAAAAAAGGAGGATACCAGATGACAACATATAAGATTCAAAGTGATGACATTACAGTTGTTACTACTTCAGCCGGTGCCGAAATATGCTCCATTACTTCAAATAAAACAAATACCAACTATCTGTGGTCAGGCAACCCACAATATTGGAGAGGACGAGCTCCTATTTTATTTCCAATGGTAGGATGTTTACGAGAGGACAAAGCAAAAACAGGAATCAATGATTCATGCCGTATGGGGCGACATGGACTTGCAAGAAATATGGAATTTGAAATGATTCACCTTTGTAAAAGCCGAATTACTTACGCATTAAAATCCAATTCAGATACAAAAGACGCATATCCTTATGACTTTGAACTGCATATTACATATGTGGCAGAGGGTAAGACTTTACGTGTGCATCATTCCATTAAAAATCAAGACACGAAAGAGATGCCATTTTGTATTGGTGGACATCCTGCATTTCATTGTCCAATTAATAAAGATGAAAACTTTGAAGATTACCAAGTCCGCTTTTCTGAGAAAGAAACTGCAGACTGTGCATATTTAACAGATGATGGCCTAATTGATATGAGCCATTCAAGACAACTTTTAGATAACGAAGATACCATTCCTTTGCAGCATGATTTATTTTATGATGATGCACTCGTATTTGATTCTTTAAAATCCAGATCTGTTACCTTAGAACATAAAGAAACAAAGCAAGGGGTAACTTTAACCTTTGATGATATGGATTATCTTGGGGTATGGTCAAGTGCCAATGATGGACCCTTTGTTGCATTAGAGCCATGGACTGGAACTGCAACACTTTCTACGGAAGATGACGTATTTGAACACAAACGAGGCATTCGCATTCTCAGTCCTGGAGAATTAACTCGGATTGAATATCAAATTACAGTGAATGAATAACAGCTGTCAGCAAATCTGAGCAAATTAATAGAAAGAAACGTTAGAGCATAATTCTAACGTTTCTTTTTTAACATTGATTTAAAAATGTGAATTCGAGATATTTACTCCTTGTCGGTCTAACCACTTTTGTCTTGGCTGCATTTTTTTAGGAACAGTTTTCTATCTATGCCATGACAAATCATCTTTTGTCCAATGTGCTTCATAGCTCTCCTGGTTCTCAATCGCATCAACCACCGGTGTAAGGAAACTCGTTACAACATCCAAAGTATCTTGAAGTTCAACATTAATCATCGCCTTCTTTTTCCTAATAAATGCTTTCCACCTGCTCTGTCTGATTTGATCCTCTGCAAAATCATTGTTAAAAGCAACTA
>JAQVEG010000036.1 GCA_028697725.1 Anaerostipes sp. | reverse complement strand
AAAAGAGTTAGTTGCTTAAAATAAAACGTTTTATACAAAGCTTTATTAAGGGCACACTTTTTTACAAAAATCTTAGTATTTGTTCTTAATTCTGAATAAAAAAAGCAAAGAAACGCCAGAACCAGCATTTGCTGGAACTGGCATTTCTTCATTAAGGAGTTATTTTACAGCCCCTTTATCCATTATTATCATTAATTCCAGCTTCTAATGCTTCTTTGATTAACTCAATAAAGTTATCATATACTGGGTTCTTCATTAAACGGTCTATCAACGTCTTATTGGCAAAAATCTTTGCAAAATATTCCCACATAGGAAATGCCTTCATATTATTCTTCCCAATATGAAGAAGCATCACAAGGTTTACTTCGTTCCCTTCTTCATCCCACATAATTGGCTCCTTTGACACCAATACAGATACAAAGGTATCCGAAGACACTGCATACATTGGATGGGGTACAGCAATTTGTTTACTAAAGAACGTGCTGCCAATCTCCTCACGTGCTTTTACCTGTTGATGTAATCCTTCAATATCATAATCTTTTTCTGCATTTTCACAAATTAGCTTCAATGCATCCCCTTTTACAATCTTAGCTGTAGTACAAAACAATTCTGGACTAAAGATATTAGTAACACTTTCAATACTTTGGAATCCATCAATGTTTAACTTAATATTCATATAATCATGCTGATTTGGAAATGGATCTACATACATTGCCAATCCTTTTTCAAAAAATTCTCCCTTTTCTGTGGTCAAATATACATCATATTCATCTAACATCTCATCTGTCACATCAACAACATTGACAAATGCAATTTCTGTCACATCATCAGAGAACCATTTTAGCAAGGTTTGTTTTAACAAAAGGGTCATACTGTTTTTTAAAGATGTAATAATTAAAACTCTAACTTTATCCCTACGAGATTTTAATTCAAGGAGACTACTATAAAAATGAACTGCCAGCAAAGCAATCTCATCATCCATAACTTTTTTATTGTATTTCTTTTGAAGGATATATGAAAAATAGGATGCCATATCATATCCCATAGGAAAAGACTCCCGAATATATTCTAGCATTTCATTTTTCATCTGCATGTCATACTTAATCCGAATCTGAAGAGCCATACAGTGGAGTGCAAGTGTAATACGAAGATTTACATTGTCCGTTAAATCCATCCCAAAATGTTCCTTTACTTTTGTCAATGAGTCTATAATAAACTGGTTCATCTCTGGTGTAATTGTATCTGAGGTACGATTGTTTCCTTGCCCACTTAAATAAAGAGCAAAATACTTAACTTCCTCCTCTGTTACCTTAATAAAGAAGCGTCGTCCAATCTTTTCAAACAATGCTTTAGAAATTTCATATTCATGTTCTATTGCTTCTACTATATCTAATTCATTGGGCTGAATATAGAAACCATCACCCATTCGACAAATCATAATATTTAAAAACAAAATTGCGTTATTAAAATCAGAATCCATAATGTGATATTTTTGTTCCACAAATACTTCTGTTAAAACGTTCTTAATTTTCGCAATTTGACGTTCATCAATATATGTAACGCCTTGTTCATTCTTAATATGTGCCAAATATAAATCCTGTTCAGAAAGACATCTTCGCTGATTAATCTCAAATCCGTCAATCATGATTTTATTGCTTCCACGCATAAGTTCCAAGTGATATTTTTCTAAAATTTCCTCTACCTTCTTTAAGTCATTAAGCAGCGTAGACTTAGAAATAAAGAACTTCTCCTCCATCTCACTCATAGATACTGCACGATGCCGGCTTAATAACAGAAGGAGTATCTTACTAATACGACTGGTGGGATAATTTAACGAAACTGTTGTATACTGCTGATAAAGAGAATTCACAAATGCTGAAAATTCTTCATAATCGTCAACTTGAATTGAGCTTCCCTTGGATGCTTTTGACACTAAGCTGGCACAAGTTTCATCTTCTAATTCCTTACGAATTGTCTTCATATCTCCTTGAACTGTCCGCAGACTAACATCTAACTTTTCCGCAAAATAAGATGCTGTTAAATATTCCTCTGAATGATTACAAAATTCTAATAGTATTTCAATCTGCCTCTGGTTTAACATGAAAATCCTCTTTCCTAATTAGTGCAATTTTCTTTTTCATGATTTTATTATATCTTAAATTTAAGACTTGTGTAAACCAATTAGATGAAAATATTCAAAACACCCAATATAAATCCAATGAACGCTCCTAGATTTACAATGGCTTTTAGCTCTTTATCCATGACCTCTAGAATAAGTCCTTCTAGTTCCATGACATCCATAGCTTCAATTTTATCCTCAATAATCTTAGCAATATTAATCTTTTCCATTAGTTTCACTGCATAACTAGACACTGCTTTTTCAAAGATTTGTTCCACTGCATTTGCCATACGCTCTTCATCTAAAGATTGACCCTCTAGCATATCTTGAATGCTTTTATCTTCTATTGCTTCTAATTCCATTTGAATTCTTGGTGCAATCATCTCTTCTCCATGATCTAGAACATACTGATTTACACGCTCTCCAATTGGTTCTGTGAAGGACTGTACTGTCTTCTCATCTAAAAACATTTCCAGCATACTGCCACCAATCTTTTCTTGCACCACACGATTGGCCTCCTTAGAAATATATTCTCCAAAATCAATTTTCTCTATTGCCGAAACCATCTTCTCGGTGAATATATCCTCTATTCGCTCTTTATAATGCTCATAGTTTTCCTGAGACACATAATCCAAAACTGTTGCTTTTATGGTTTGCTCATTTTCTGCAATACTATGTAATTTTTCTACAATGGAGGACGATATGTATGCCTTCATTTCATCATTTAACAAGGTATCCTTTATATCTTCTTGGGTAAGCAGTGTACTGCCCACTGCCTCCCCAATGGCTTTTCCTATCCGCGTCTTTTCCTTTGGAATGATTCCCGGTGTAAATGGCACACGAAAAGAACCTATCATAATGGCTTTTCTTGGTCGAAACAACATCTTAATTGCAATATAATTGGTACAATACCCAATGACGGAGCCAATCAATGGCCCCGCTAAAAGTTTTAAAATATTCATGATTCACTATCCCTTTTTTCTCTTCTTTTTTTATCTAAGTAGGAAACTGCAGATAGTGCTGCAACATTCCCTTCTCCTGCCGCCTTAATATACTGATACGGCGGTCCTACAATATCTCCTGCCGCAAAACATCCCGGAAGATTAGTTGCCATGGTACGATCAACTACTACATGACTTCCATCCACTTCTAGTCCAGGAACCAACTGATCCGCAGCCACACTTTCTCTTAAGATAAATACTCCGTCCACTGGAAGTTCTTGCTTCTTAAGTTCTAGTGCCGTAACTGCTGTATCTCCCTTGATAGCTACCGCTGTATCTTCAATAACATCAATCTTTTCATCTACCTGAACTTCCTCTTTGTAGGTAGGAATATAGTAAACCTTATCCGCTACCTGCGCAAGAAAGTCAGCTTCTTCTTCATCTTTTTTATTGTAACCTAAAACAGCCGCTTTCTTTCCTTTGTAAAACATGGCATCACAAGTTGCACAATAGCTGACTCCACTTCCTAAAAGTTCTTTCTCTCCTGGAAAGGGCTTCCCAAATACAACCCCAGATGCAAGAATAATAGCATCTGCTTCATACATCCCATCTTTGGTTGCTAAAGCATAATAATCTCCCATAGCATAAACATTGGTAATCTTCTCTTCTGTCACCTGAATGTCCATTGCCTTAATATGCTCTTGAAATGCCTGTGCCATCTCTTGACCTGATTTTCCATAAAACCCAAGATAATTATTTACTTCGTGAGCCTTTACAAGTTTGCCACTCAGTTCCTTGCTTCCAAACAATATTAGATTTTTATTTCTTACCTTGGCATTAATGGCTGCAGATAGACCCGCAGGACCAGAGCCAAGGATTGCAATATCATATCTTTCTCCCATAAATGTATTACCTTTCTAATAATTTCTCCACAGCAGCTTTTGGTATAAATCCAACTTCACGATTTACCGCTTCTCCATTTTTAAACACGATTAATGTGGGAATTGAAACAACCTGATATTGTTGTGCTAATTCTGGTGATTCATCAATATTAATCTTAGCCACTTTATAATCATCAGATGCGTTAGCTACTTCTTCTACCACTGGTGCAAGCATTTTACATGGACCACACCAATCTGCCCAAAAATCCACTAACACTGGCTTATCTGCTTTTAATACTTCTTGTTCAAAATTATTTGCATTTACATTGATTTCTTTCATTCTATTTCTCCTTTTTATGTGTAGTATCTCTACTCTTGAAATTCTCCTAAAATCTTATGAAGAATATTTTTTAACTGCTCTGCCTCTTCTATCTTTAAAGAAATGCATCCTTTCATTTGTTCTGGAACTTGCAATGCTTTTTCTTGGAGTTCATCACCTTCTTTTGTAATTTTTACACAAAGATTTCGTTCGTCATGTTCCATTCGTTCTCTTGTTACATATCCTTTACTCTCTAGTTTCTTAAGAAGTGGAGTTAAAGTACCTGAATCCAAAAACAAATCCTTTCCAAGTTCTTTTACCGTTACTTCTTTCTTTTCCCAAAGTACCATCATTGTAATATATTGTGTGTATGTAAGTTCTAATTTATCCAAGTATGGTTTATGTCTTCTTACAATTTCTTTGGAACAGGCATATAGAGGAAAACACATCTGATTCTTCAATCTGATTGATTCATATTTGTCCTGGCTCATACAACACCTCCTAACCATTTATTAAATTGTACACAATTTGTTGTTGTGATTAGATTGTACACAATTTAATTGTTTCTGTCAATCTTTATTTTATTTCTAATTCTATAATATCATCCATACGTATTTTCGTTCTATCTTGTAAAAATATATCTCTCTTTATAGTGCTAATTTTCTTAATGAATCCTTCTACCGTTACATAAGCACCTCCATCTTTCCTTTCATCTTCTTTAAAATAAGTAATCTTAATCTGCCTCTTTTCCTCTAGATGACTGGAAATCATCTGTAGCTTAATGTCTAACAATTCTCTGGCATCTTCATCTAATTCTATCTTTTTATCAGTCAGTCTTCCTGTCTCCAAAATAGCATCTTCATATCCTGTCAATGCTGCAAAAGGTGCAAACTGAGCTGCCCGATTCTTCCTTGACATCTGAGGGTGTTTTTTTGAAACGTGGTGAGGCAAATCTATAATATCTTCATAATGCATTAGGCTTTGTGACCTCCAATCTGAGCATTTCTCTCTTTTGTCATGGCTCCCTTTTCTAAATTGTTCCCTTTCAATATGGCATTCTTTCCATACTTTTTCTTAATCTCCAGCATGGCTTCCTGCACTTTTCTCTCTTTTTTTAGTTCCTTCTCTAAGACATAGTCTTCCTTTTCTTTCTTTTCATAATCTGTAAACAAATCCAACTGCTCAAATTTTTCTTTTTCCTTGATTGTAGATTCTTCTATCACTTTATTTACCGAAATATTTACTCTTCGTACAAGTAACTCTGGATTCACTATCTGGTCATACAAATCCATCATCCCCTCCATAATTAACTTTGTTGACGATGTTTGTCTCTTTAAATTCACTGTCCCATGCGCGTGTTTTGGAATCTTCCTTCCATAACCATCTGTGGTCACTAATCCATGGTATTTTTTTTGAATCTCTGGATTTTTTAAATTCTCAATATCGTATCCAACAGTAAGAATCAACTGATCTGTTACCAGCCTTTTATCTACCAAATCTAAAATGAGAAGATCTGTCATCTCTCTTACAATTAGTTTTGCCTTCTCAAAAGAATATGGACACTGAAGAACCTGTCCAGAACCTATACTGCTTGCCTCTGGTCGATAAGACTTAATCTCCTTCATGGTACATGGTTCCCATCCCCAAGCGTGGTCAATCAAAAGTTCTGCATTTATCCCAAAAAGTTTATACAATAAATCTTCATTGTAATAATCTCCCAAACCTCCCATGGAACACTTTGCAATATCTCCCATGGTATAAAGTCCTACGGCTTCTAACTTCTTTGCATACCCCTTCCCAACTCTCCAAAAATCAGTGATAGGTCTGTGATTCCATAGCTTCTTTCGATAACCGATCTCATCTAAATAGGCAATCCGTACTCCGTTCTTATCTGGAGAAACATGCTTTGCCTCTACATCCATGGCAATCTTACACAGATATAAATTGGTTCCAATTCCTGCTGTTGCAGTAATTCCTGTCTCTCTCAGCACTTCAAGTATCATCTTCATGGCAAGTTCACTGGCTGTCATCTCATAGGTTTTTAAATAATGGGTAACATCTATAAACACTTCATCAATGGAATAGACATGAATATCTTCCGGTGCCACATATCTTAGGTAAATGTTATAAATTCTCGTACTGTACTCCATATAAAGAGCCATTCTTGGAGGTGCCACGATATAATCAAGCTCTAAGTCCTTATTGGATGCTTTTATCTGTCTTACTCGCTGAACTACTTCAAAAAGTCTTGGTCTTCCTGGAATTCCATAGGCTTTTAGGGAAGGGGACACTGCAAGACAAATCGTCTTTTGAGTTCTGCTCTCATCTGCCACAACCAGATTCGTCTTTAATGGATCTAAATCTCGTTCTCTACACTCTACCGATGCATAAAACGACTTTAAATCAATAGCAATATAAATATGATCTTCCATGGTCTTCTCCTTCTCGAACGTTTGTTTGTTTCTATTATACCAATTTCACTTTTTGGTGTAAAGATAAAAAAGAACAAAAAATTAACCGCAAAGATAATGTAATCTAAGCGGTTAAAAAAGTTATTTATTTTATTGTTCTTTTGTTCCGATTTCAGATGTTTCTTTTTCTTTCGGCTTCATGTTCCAAAACACAACATTTTGGATTATTACGATTAGTATTACAATCGCCATAGATACCCAAAAACCTATGTTAAGACCAAACCAAGTAGTCGTTCCAAATAAAGTCATCCAAAGATTTGTCAAATTCATACGGTATTCTCCTTTCTGTTAAAGCAATTCTCCATAGTGCTTCACATATGCCTTTTTCAAGCTTGTTGCCAATATCATATAGAATAAGATACATGGAATTAAATATGCAAAATATAAAGAAGGAAGTGCAACAAATCCAAGCATTTTACCAAATGTGGTGAATGGGATGATTGTTAAAACAGCAATTCCTGTAAAAGTAAGCAGCGTTAGCTGTCCTGAGGCATGGCTCTGAATAAAAGGTAATTTTGGTGTACGAATCATGTGAATTACCAGTGTTTGACTCCACATTGATTCAACAAACCATCCTGCTTGGAACATTCCCATAAAGTTTGCCTGCATTTGTGCCAGTTCTGCACCTCTATAATGGTTGCCAAGATCATTAAACAGTACGCCATGTGAAACAAACATTGGACAGAATACAAAGTACATAAAAATATAAGTAGTAAAGTCAAAAATTGAGCTTGTGGGTCCAATCCAAATCATGAAGCTGCCAACAGAAGATGGCTCCCATTTGCGTGGAATTGCCAAGAACTCTTCATCCACATTATCCCATGGAATGGCAGTACAAGATAAATCATAAATTAGATTCAAAAAAATAAGATGCACACTCATCATTGGTAGGAACGGTAACAAAGCAGATGCCGCAAGAACAGAAAACATATTCCCGAAATTAGAGGATGCAGTCATTTTAATATACTTAATCATGTTAGCATAGGTTTTTCTGCCTTCCACAATTCCCTCCTCCAAAACCATTAAATCTTTTTCAAGCAAAATAATGTCTGCCGATTCTTTGGCAATATCTACCGCTGTATCAACAGAAATACCAATATCAGCAGCTTTCATCGCCGCAGCATCATTGATTCCATCCCCCATAAATCCAACTGTATGTCCATTTTCACGAAGTACAGAAACAACACGTGCCTTCTGTTCTGGTGACAACTTTGCAAATACATCTGTTGTGTCCGCTGCATTGGCAAGCTCCTCGTCTGTCATATGGTCTAAGTCGGAGCCAAGCAACATATTTCTCACCTTTAGACCAACCTGACCACAAATGGTGCGAGTTACTTTGTCATTATCTCCGGTAAGAATTTTTGTAGTGACGCCGTGAAGCTTCAAAGCCTTTAGTGCATCTAATGTGGATTCCTTCGGTGGATCAAGGAAGGCAAGATAACCAAGTAACACCATATCGCACTCATCTTTTACCCCAAATGTATCTATTGGCGATGGATTACTTTTTTGAGCAATGGCAAGCACGCGAAAACCATCGCTATTCAAACTGTCAACAGTAGCAAGAATATTATCTTTTATTTTGTCCGTAATTTGTTCAACTCTCCCTCTATATTCTGCAAACTTGCAAATAGAGAGCATTTCTTCAACCGCACCTTTCGTAACCATTTGTGTTTTTCCACTTTTATCTTGTACAACTGTAGACAACCGTCGACGAGTAAAGTCAAATGGAATTTCATCTACCTTTATATATGATTCTGATAAGTCTATAAGCTGCTTGTTCTCTGCTTCTTCTTCCTCAGTTTTATCAATAATTGCAACATCCATCAAATTTTTGTACCCAGTCTGAAAATAGCTGTTCAGATAGGCATGACGTAATACACGGGTATCCTCGTTTCCCATTACATCAAGATGATATTCCAAAACCACCTTGTCTTGCGTCAACGTTCCTGTTTTATCTGTGCAGAGAATATCCATTGCGCCAAAATTTTGAATGGAATTAAGATTTTTTACGATTGTTTGCTTTTTACTCATGGAAACAGCACCTTTGGCAAGACAGGTGGTAACAATCATCGGTAACATCTCCGGAGTCAACCCTACCGCAACAGATATTCCAAATAAAAATGCTCCCAGCCAATCTCCTCTGGTAATTCCATTAACGAAAAAGACTACTGGCACCATAACAAGCATAAAACGAATTAACACCCATGAAACAGCATTTACCCCTTTTGAAAAGCTGGTTTCCACAGCATCCCCAGCCACAGCAGAAGCCATGGAACCAAATAGTGTATTATCACCCACTGATACAATTACAGCTGTGGCGCTGCCGGATATAACATTGCTGCCCATAAAGGCAATGTTGGAATAGTCTGTGATTGTTTCCTTAGCCTTGCTTTTTCCAGGTGTTTTTTCAATTGGTTCGCTCTCACCGGTCAAACTGGACTGGCTGATGAACAAATCCTTTGCATCAATAATACGCACATCTGCCGGAATCATGTCTCCCGCAGACAAATGTACAATATCACCTACTACAGCATCGTCTAAGGCAATTTCTTGTTTTGATTGTTCCATGCGATCTACCGTACAAGTTGTAGTAATCATGGCAAGTAATTTTTCAGCAGCATTTCCACTACGAGATTCCTGTACAAAACGTAGTGTCCCAGAAATAAAAACCATCGTTATAATAATGACCACTGTCAAACAATCAAAATCCTCTGCTGTATTTCCGAACAGTCCCAAAAGTGGGAAAATCATATCGGTGATGCAAGAAACAGACGCGAGGCAAAATAGGATTGCTGTAAACGGATTGATAAATGCACTGGCTAATCGCTTAGCAAAGGATTTGCTTTTTTCATGGGTTACTTTATTACTTCCATATTTGGAGCGGTTGGATATCACGTCCTGTTCCGTAAGTCCACACAGTGTCGTATTCAAACTTCCTAGGACTTTTTTTATGGAATTTGTTGCGGCAAATTTAATACGTCGTTTTTGTTCATCACGCTGTACAGTTTTTGCAGCAATTTCCTGAGTTTGTGTTCTGTTTTTTCGTTTCTGATTCATTCGTCTTTCCTCCTAAGTTATAAAATGTCTATACAAAGCGTGTTTTTCACGAATTATTTTTTATGTATCGCTTGCTTTTACCAATAAAGTACACATCCGTTCCTGCAAGAATCAGCCAGATAATCATACTCCATACAAATGCGTGATTCTTAAATGCAATCCATAAGCCGCTTATTAAGAAAATGAATCCACAAAGTGAAATCACTCCTCCAATATTGCGGCAAAGGGGAACTATATCAACTTTTTCTTTTTCAACATCTGTCATTTCTTTCCATGCCGATATATGAATATGTCCTTTCCCAATAAAGAACATACTTCCCGCCATTAAAAAGAGAATTCCAAAACAAATACATGTAATGTTCATTTTAACCATCCTTTCAAGTTCATGTTTTCTTTTCTAACCCTATCAATCTTTTTAAGTTTGTGAATAAGTCTTAGACATACAAAAATATATAAAATTTGCAATGCAGCACCTATCCGATACCAAAATATAAATTGCACAAATCGCTGTTTTGGAAAAATTATGCTTGTTATCAATAAGATTATGGTTAATATGCCGAAAATGGCCAGACTTGCTTTTATCCATTGCACTGTACATTTCATTTTCCATCCTCCTCTCACATTATTTTTACCTTGCGATTTACAAATAGCTGTTCCCAAGGATTTCTCAACTACATTTACAAGTATAGAGATATGGAATATAGAATCATATGGTTAAAATCTTGCGATTTTCTTGCGATTTCGCAAGAAAAAAGCTGCCACCCGTAGGCAGCAGCTTTGTATTTGTAAAATTATAATTTATCATTAAACTTATAACCAATTCCCCAAATAGTTTGTATATATTGGGGTGCGTCAGGATTGGGTTCAATTTTTTTACGTAATTTTCGGATAAATGCCATAATATTGCTATCATCAAGTAAATAGCTCTCCTCCCACACCGCTTTATAAATTTGTTCTTTGGTAAAAATTTCTCCTCGATTATCTGCAAGAAAATACAGAATATCAAATTCCTTGGGTGTAAGGGAAATCTCCATGCTGTCTCTTATTACTTTACGAGACTTTGGCTGAATAGAAAGTGTTCCACACGTTATAACATTAAAATCATATGATTCATTTCTATCATCTTCAAGTATTTCAATCATTAAGCTTCTGCATTTCCCGTTTAGTAGCTCTTCCAGATTTTCACGTAGTTCACTTGAACCCTTTATTTCAGGTGGCGTACACCTTAACTTCTCTCTCAACCAATTTGCCAAGGAAGAATCCATATTCATAAAACCTATATTTTTTTTCATGGGAAACCTCCTTGTTTAAATTAGTTCGTGATATTTCTTCAAATAGTGAGTCTTTGCTAAAGTAATAAGCAGCATATATAAGATAACATTAACTGCCAAAAATCCAAGATAACCTAATGGCATAGAAGTAAGACCAAACAATGTACCAAGGGGAGTAAATGGTAATGCGGTAAATACAACGATACCAAAAATAGTTACTGTCATAACTGGAAATGATGGCTTACTTTGCAACAACGGAAGTTTCTTTGTTCGTAACAGATGTAGGATTAAAACCTGTGTCCACATGGATTCTAAAAACCATCCCGTTTGAAAAATGGCAATAAACTGCATCTGTGCAGCTATGCTTGGTAAAGAAGTAAAGTCTCCTCCACATACCAATGGACATAAAACAAAATATAAAAATGCAAAAGTAAGAAGATCAAAAACAGAACTTATTGGTCCAAAAAACCGCATAAAACGCCCAAGTGTTTTTCCTGACCATTCTCTTGGCAAAGAATAAATGTCTTTGTCAACCGTATCCCAAGGCAACACCAGACATAAAACATCATACAACAAATTCAAAAGAAGAAGCTGTACCATTGTCATTGGCAAAAACGGAAGAAAAACACTTGCAATGACAATAGAAAGGATATTTCCAAAGTTTGATGACGCTGTAATTTTAATGTATTTGGACATATTGGCAAAAGCTTTCCGTCCTTCAAGGATTCCATCTGAAAGTACATTCAAATCTTTTTTTAAAAGAATAACATCGGAGCTTTTCTGAACTGCCTCCGCAGAGGTGTCAACCGAAATTCCCACATCTGCCTGGGTCATTGCCGGTAAATCGTTCATTCCGTCCCCGAGAAACCCTGCTGAATGCCCATTGCTTTGAAGTATTTCTACAATGTTTGCTTTTTGTTTTGGTGAAAGCTCGGCAAAAACTGTTGTTTGTTCTATATGTATGGGGAGTTCATCCTCTGGCAGCAGTTCCAATTCGGCACCTGTCAAGGTTTCCGTTACTTCCATGCCAAGCCTGCGACAAATAGAAATGGCAACACCCCTTTGGTCGCCTGTCAACACCTTTACGCCAACATGAAGTGATTGCAATTTTTCAATGGCACTTGCAGCACTTTTTTTCGGTGCATCAAAAAACACAAGATAACCTAGCAAAATAAAATCCTGTTCATCACTTGCACAAATACTGTCATCTTCTAGTGGTTTATACGCAACAGCAAGTACTTTCATTCCATCCTCTAACAGTTCGTCTGCCACTGTATGTACGCCGTCCATATCTCCCGGCTGTATTTTGGTCAGTTTGCCTCGATACTCCACCAATCCACATCGGCGGCACACTTGGTCAATGTCTCCTTTCATCAGAAGAATATTACTATCTGCACCTTTTACCAGTACACTTACAAGTTTGCGCTCATAGTCAAACGGCAGCTCATCAAGCTTTGGATATTGTGTTGGTAAACCCGAAAAATACGATTCTTTTCCAGGCATTTTTCTGCATTTAAGAATCGCTGTATCCAAGTGATTTTTCACTCCAGTGTGATACATACTGTTTAGATAGGCGTAGTCTAAAACCTTGCTACATTCATTTCCCAGAATATCCATATAATATTCAAGTAAAATAGTATCTCCAGTCAATGTTCCTGTTTTATCTACACAAAGGACATCCATACTTCCAAAACTTTGCATGGCATTAATATTTTTAACAACTGTTTCTTTTTGCCCCATTGCTGCACTGCCCTTTGCAAGACAAGCATTAATTACCATAGGCAGCATTTCAGGTGTAAGCCCAACAGCCACTGAAAGTGCAAATAAAAAAGCGGAGACCCAATCTCCTTTCGTAAGCCCACATGCAACAAAAACCACTGGAACAAGAACTGCCATAAAACGAATAAGCACCCATGCAATTGAATTTGCACCTCTGTCAAACTTATTTTTTCTAACATTTGACCATCCAGAAATATCTCCGTAAACCGTATCCTTTCCTACAGCTAAAATAATTCCTTCTCCACTGCCACCTATCACAGATGTACCCGCAAATGCAGTATTATAATATGCTGCATAAGGAACTTCATTTAAAGGATTTAATGCAATACTACTTTTTTCAGACACAGAACTCTCACCCGTAATAACTGACTGTGAAATAAACAAATCACGAGTCATTGTCAAACGAACATCTGCCGGAACACAATCTCCCGCTTGCAGACGAATAGTGTCACCGACTACCAATTCTTCGGATGCCATTCCTTTCCAAACGCCGTCTCTGCGAACAAATATTGTTGTACTCACAATTCGGGACAAATCATCTGTAACTTTTTTGGAACGCATTTCTTGTATGAAACGCACAATTCCACTGATAATCAACATACTGACAATAATAAACACAGTCGTTACATTTCGGCTAAAATTAGAAGGAAGAATCACATCTGTAATAAATGAGATACTTGCCAGCACAAATAGAATAATCGTAAAAGGGTTGACAAATGCTCTGCGTATACAATGCCAAACTGTATCCGCTTTTTGTTCAATGATTAGATTTTCTCCGTACTGTACACGGCTATTCTCTGCCTGTTCATGGTTATAACCATCTGTAGATATTTGAAAATCATTGTAAAGAGCAGAGATTTCTGCATATGCGTATTTTTTCACTCGTTCATTGATAGAGCTTATATTTTTCATCTGCCTTACCTCCAATTAAGATTTTTTTATTGTATCATATAAATATACCTTTTTATATATTTGAAATCTTGCTTTTTTCTTGCTTTACGAGCAACAAAAAAAAGCTCAGGGCACATGAAACCCTGAACTTTTGTCTATTTAAAGAAAATCAATTACTAGATTCTTCTTTCTTGTAGTCTTTAATTTGCGAAGTGCTTTTGCTTCGATCTGACGAATACGCTCTCTTGTCACATTCATCTCTTTTCCAATTTCCTCTAAGGTTCTAGGTTCCCCGCTTTCCAAACCGAACCGCTTGATAATAACATCTTTTTCCCGGTCTGTCAGAACTTCTAACAATACCATCATGTTCTCTTTTAGAAGAACCCTTTCTGATGAAACCTCTGGTGAAATCATATTCTCATCTGCAATAAAATCTCCAAGGCTTGATTCCCCTTCATCTCCAAGTGGCGTATCCAAAGAACCTGAATCTACAGAATATTGATAAATTTCCATCAATCTCTCTTCTGAAATTCCCAGCTTATCTGCCACCTCAGTATCACTTGGCTCTCTTCCTAAATCAAGAGTCATAGTCTTTTTCGTGCGTGCCATCTTATTAATCATCTCCACCATATGCACTGGCACACGGATAGTTCTTGATTTATCTGCAATAGCTCTTGTAATTGACTGTTTAATCCACCAGGTAACATATGTACTCACCTTAAATCCCTTGCTGTAATCATATCGGTGAATCCCTTTCATCAATCCAAGATTCCCTTCTTGAATCAGGTCAAGAAAACTTAATCCTCTCCCTACATATCGTTTTGCAATACTCACAACAAGTCTTAAATTACAGTTAATTAACTCTTCTGTGGCAAACTTATCTCCTGCTTCTTTTCTCTTAGCAAGCTCTAATTCTCGTTCTGAAGACAACAACTGATACTGTCCAATCTCCTTTAAATATAAACGAACGGTATCTTCCGTTCCAACACCATCTAAAAAAGCATCGGCTTCGATATCAACAATCTCTTCTTCCTCTTCTTCATATAAATCTTTATCAAGAATAGGTTCTTCTTTAATTTGTTCTACATCTTGTTCTATCTTAGTTTCTTCTGTTTCTTGTTCTGTCTTAGTTTCTTCTGTTTCTTGTTCTATCTTTACATTATAACTTTTTAAATAAAAATGAATCTGTTCAATCTGCTCTTCAGAGAAACTTACTCCTGGAAAAAAATTAGAAATGTCCTCAGCTTTTAAAACATTCGCATTCTTTTTCCCTTGTTGTACTAATTCGTTCATTTTCTTAATAAATACTGTTTCTGTCGACATACATACGGCTCCTCTTTTTTCTTTCCCACAAGTACAACAGTATATCAAAAAAATAATAATTTATCATCCTTTTTCGACAAATTTCTTAAACTATTTTTTCCATGGTCTTTTGTTTTGGGTCCATCCCTTTTCTTTCCAGTACTTACTGTCTGCCTCATTCCATCCTCTTTTTTGCACTTTCCCCATCACTGCAAAGAAAATTCTAGTTTTAATTCCCGGTTTTATATGCCCATCTCGTCGCTTTATAAGACGGGCAAGCATAGATATATCTTTTTGAATCTGTTTCTTTTTCTTATCGCTGATTCCATGGTAATTCGTTGCACGAACCGCCATACCATATTGATAGATTTTAGGAACTCCCCAATACAAAAGGCTATCCTTCATATCTTTGTTGGCAGATTTCATTCCTCCACCTGCTGCCGTAGAAATGCAGACTGCCTGCTTTGAGAACATACTTTCCTCTGGTCTATGTACCATCCACTGATATCCATAATGGTCTAACCAGCTCTTCATAGCTCCTGTTACGTGATAAACATAGGTAGGACTTGCCAAAATCAATACGTCTGCCTGTTTCATTGCCTCTGTGATTGGACGAAGTTTTTCCACGTGGGGACAAAGTTCTTCATCCTTCATAAAACACTGGGTACAGCCAATACAAAATTCATCAAAGTCTCTTGGAAGAAAAAATTCTTTTACTTCTCCTTGTAAATTCTTTGCTAACATTCTTGCAATATGGCAAGTGGATCCGTTATGGTTTTGTCCATGTATCATTACTATTTTCATTTGCTTTCTCCTTATCTGAGATTTTACCATATTAATATTTTGTTTTCAATTGAGTGTATGCTACAATAAGAGCAGAAACTCATATGGGGAGGAAAATTTTTTGAAAAATTATAGAGGAATTGTTTTTTTTGACTATGATGGAACGTTGATTGACGAAGTGGACCATATCTTTGAGATGCCTGATTCTACCAAAGAAGCTCTCTTACGTCTTCAGGAAAATGGATACGCAACTTGTATCTGTTCTGGCCGCAACAAATTATTTTGTGAAGATGTAAAAGACTATATGAACGGATATATCACAACTGCTGGTGCCTACCTTGAGTTAGATGAAAAGATAGTTCACAGCGTAGAGATTCCTATTTCTGAGATTGAGAAGATGCGTGCCCTTTGTGCAACTCGGGGAATTGTCATGCTTATGGATGGAGAAACCCAAACCTACTGTGATGGAATGGATACGGATATTTATCCATTTTTTAAGTACGTCTTTGATGTAAGAGAACATTGGGTTTTACCTTGGAATACAAAAGATAAGTGTAAGATTAATAAAGTTACTTTCATATATAGAAATCCAGGAGATCACGAATTTGTCACAGAACACTTTTCATCCCAACTAGAGATTGCAAAGCATATCCGCTATGAATTTTCTGATGCCACACCAAAGGGTACTGACAAAGGAACTGGAATTCGTATGATGGCCGATTATTTAAACCTTCCCATAGACGCAACCTATGCTTTTGGCGACGGTGACAATGATGTATCTATGGTAAAAGCCGCAGGAACCAGCATTATTATGGGACGTCATTACAAAGGATTAGAGCCTTATGCCAATCTAACTACAGGCCTTGTAAAAGATGATGGGATTTACAACGCCTGCAAAAAGCTCAACTTAATTTAGTGAATTTATTTGGTGGAGATTTGGGATGTTTTCCCGGTCTCCACTAATATTTTCATAGACTCTACTGGATATTTTCCTGCTGCAGTCTCTCCTGTTAACATAATACTTGATGCTCCCTGCCGAACTGCATGGAAGATATCATTCACCTCTGCTCTTGTTGGATATGGGGATTCTATCATAGAATTTAACATCTGGGTTACCACCATAAATTCTTTTCCATGTCTTTTACATACATTAGCTATCTGCTCCTGAATCAATGGAAGTTTTGTCAATGGCACTGCATTTCCTAGATCACCTCTTGCAATTACAATACAATCACAGTATGGCATGAATTCCTCTACATTCTCCACACCTTGCACATTTTCAATCTTAGCAAATATTTTAATATGTTCACAACCCAATTGATCTAGCCTTTGTCTTAAGCAAATCAAATCCTCTTTACCTCGAACAAAGGGAAGCATTACCTGAGTCACTTGAAACTCTTTTATATGTGATAAATTCTCTAAATCCTCTGCCGTTAATGTTGAATTCTTAATATCACATCCAGGAAGTGCAATACTCTTTTTAGAGGATAGAATTCCACCTTGTAGAACTTTACACATCTTTTTGTGCTCTACTTGAAGTTTTACCTTTCCATCATCAAACAAAATCACCTGTCCTGGCTTTAAAAATGGCTCTATTTCATCTGGAATCATAATCTTATCTCCCAGACAAATACTTTCTCCCTCTTTTAATGTTATATTGGCATCCAGATTTCCCATACGAAGTTCCGGTCCCATCAAGTCAATCATAAAGTCAGCATCTATTTTACTCTCTTTTTTCGCCTTTAAAAAATGATTTACCCATTCTCTACTTTCCACCAAAGATTTGTGTGATAAATTTAAACGAATTCCAGTCATTCCCACTTGAAGCATTTCCATAAGAATCTTAGCGTCCTCACAGGCAGGACCTAAAGTTCCATAATATTTTATATTTTTTTCTCTTCCGTTGGTATACGGATTCTTCTTAATATAATCATCTAAAATTTCCACTGCTATCCCTACAATTTCTTTGCATGGACGTTTTTTATAATACTCCTTGGTTCTTTCTGCAGCTTTTGGTACATCATGTTTCACTGACAATCCCAATAATTCTCTACAGACAATAGATCCATTTTTTTCTTCAAATTCATGTGCTAAATACTGAATTCTGGCATAATGATCTGACTTAACTTGTCCAGTTTCTGGTCCGTCATATCCATAAAGAAGGCCTGCCACAAGAAACATTCCACTGACAGAACCACAGACTTCACGAAGTCTTCCCATTCCTCCACCAAAAGAACAGCTAATTTTCATCAATGTCTCTTCATCTAGAGAAAGAATGTCTGAAAATGCAAGAACCACCGATTGTGCACAGTTATATCCTTCTAGAAAATAATTCATTCCTACTTCTTTTCTTGTCATTTTACTTCTCCTTTTCCTTGTATCCTCTATATCCATACGCAGATTCTGCACTTTTTACGGCAACCATAATTGCTTCACTCATAACTTTGGCTCCAAGAGTCCCTGCCATATCCTCATCCGCAACAACTTTTCTTGTACTCAATGCATAAATACTGTCTCCATCTGCACTTGTGTGCACAGGCCGAATGGATCTTGCATATCCATTATGTGCCATAGCCGCAATCTTTCCTAGTCTTGCTTTATCAAAATCTCCATTGGTCAGAATTGCTCCAATCGTTGTATTTCCAACAAATCGATTTTCAAAGACTTGGTCTGTTCCTAGCATTTTACTTTCTGAATCCAAAAAATTTTGACTTTCTTCATCATATAAACCAGCAAGAATTTCTCCCGATTTATAATCCAATATATCTCCAAGTGCATTCACTGCAACAATGGCTCCCATTTGAAACTCTCCCACTTGAACTGCATAACTCCCAATTCCCGATTTCATGCAATTGTCCATTCCGTTTAATTTTCCAACCGTAGCACCAGTTCCCACTCCAAAATTCCCATTTTTAAAATGATTTTTTTCAGCCGCTTCACATGCTTTATATGCCATCACAGAATCTGGTCGTATCAATGGATTTCCTACTGTCAAATCAAATAAGCAGGATTGACATACCAATGGGACTCTCGTCACACCCACATCAAATCCAATTCCATGTTCTTCTAAATATTTCATAACACCACCTGCTGCATCTAATCCAAATGCACTTCCGCCACTTAATAACAATCCATGAATCTCCTGTGCTGTTGCAGCTGGCTTTAACAATTCACTTTCTCTAGAGGCTGGTCCTCCCCCTCTCACATCCAGTCCTGCTGCCATTCCTTCTTTGCAAAGAACCACCGTACATCCAGTTCCTGCCTTTTCATTCTGGGCATTTCCAATTTGAAACCCTTCAATATCTGTAATCTTTATTTCTTTTATCATCTAGTTTGCCCTCCTTATTTAATTATACAACGAATCTCTTCTGTGATAAAATAAAACAATAAACTTTTAAAAGGAAATGGAGATTTTAATCAATGAAATGGAATGATAACAAGCAACGATGCACATGGGCAAATCCAAAAAATCCTCGCTACGTAAAATACCATGACGAAGAGTGGGGCGTTCCTGTTTATGACGATCATAAACTATTTGAAATGTTAATTTTAGAATCTTTTCAGGCAGGTCTTTCCTGGGAATGTGTTTTGAATAAAAGAGAAGCCTTCTACGAGGCATTTGATGGATTTGATTTAGATAAGGTTTGTAATTATGGTGCAGAAAAAGAAGCATCCCTTCGTGAGAATGCGGGGATTATAAGAAATAAATTAAAGATTCATGCTGCTGTCACTAATGCAAATATTTTCAAAGAGATTCAAAAAGAGTTCGGAAGTTTTTCTGACTATATTTGGAGTTGGACCAACGGAGAAATCATACATGAGGTTCATGAAACTTCTTCTCCTCTCTCAGACAACGTATCTACCGATTTAAAAAAGAGGGGAATGAAATTCGTAGGAACAACGATTATTTATTCTTATATGCAGGCCGTGGGAATCATATATTCCCACGAACCAGGCTGTTATATAACATATTGATTCCTTCCATTTTCCTTTGCCACATATAATTTCTTGTCTGCTTTGGAAAGCAACTCAGAATATCTTGTTGAGCCTTGAGGTGCATATGGCTCTCCACCAATACTAATTGTCAAATGCATCTCCTCATATTGTGGAAATTTTATCTTCTCTACATCTTTCACGATTCCTTCTAATTTCTTTTGGAATCGTTCTTTGCTTATATGATTCCAAATAATTGTGAATTCGTCTCCACCCTGGCGAATCACACAATCTCCATTGACAGCACGAACATATCTTTGCAGCACATGTACAACAGCACGTATTGCCTGGTCTCCCACATTGTGTCCATACGTGTCATTGATATTTTTAAAGTTATCAATGTCAACAATAGCAAGGGAATATTTAGCTCTTGGATCATTCCATTCTCCTGTTTCCTGGTTTATGAGAACAGTATTTAGGTAATGTCTAGAATAACACTTCGTTAAACCATCTAGATGTGCAAGCTGTTCTAATTTCTCATTTACATTTCGAATTTTAATTTTATCCACAAGAAGTAATGCAACGAGTAAAGACATCCCCATAATTACGATTAAAATCGCAGCACCCTGGGTACGGCTGTACCAATGATCTTTTGGTGCAACATCAAAATGCCACCTTAAATTCTGAATATCAAATTCATAACTCACTGGATCCACAGCTTCCTTCTTTGATGCAGTAAGTGTAACTTTCTTCCCTTTTTCATCCTCGTACCAAAGTTTATAGTTTACTCCCTGTTCTTCAAGATTATGCAAATGAAAACTTTGAATCATCTTATCAAAATCCAGAGTAACCGTAATAAGCCCCCAAAAAGAATCCTTTCCATCTTTCTTTGTAAACACTGGCAGCCTTCCTGCCATCCCCACTCCTCCCTGAACCAGTTTAAACGGATTGGTCACGATTACTTTTCCTTCTTTATAAGCTTTCACAGCTTCCTCGTTTCCTTCCTGAGAGGTGTCCATAAAATCAAAATTAAGAAGAGATTCATTGGTTGCCAAAGGGTATACTTTCTTTACTATTCCATTTGGTGCAATGGCTATATTCTTAACAGGAATACCGCTATCCTGAGAAATCTCCTTATATATAAATTCAACTTGATTATCAAAAAAATCTGTTTTTCCATTATTGGCACGAATCAAAGCACTGAATGTATAAACTCGGGCAATAGCAGTGTCCACACTATCTCTCATAATGTTGGACTGATTTGCAGCAATGTATCTATAATTCTCCTTTGTCTCAGAAACGATTTTCCTCTCTGCTAACACAAATAGCCCCATTAAAACAATATTCAAGGTCAAAAAAACAACGATTGGTTGTATGTAGTGCTTTATTCTCATGAATGTCCCCCTCCCTTTATACTCTTATTTCTTTATGATGTTTTGTAAATTAATGCTTATATTCACTCCACATATGTCTTAGAAAAACATACATAACAATAAAAAATGCAATTAAATATCCAAATAGTCCAAGGAGTGGAATTCCTGCTACTTTAGGTTTCATATCCGTAGTACATATGATACTAGAACTAATTAATAAGGCCATTACCCAAAGTCCCATAACGATATTTCGAATCAGTCTTCGCATGAGGCTCTCTAGTTCTTTTGATGTGCGCAGCTCCATATTGAATTTGTGCTGCCCTCGCATGTATCCATGAAGTACATCTGAAATAAGAATGGGAATCTCTGATGCTTTGTGCAAAGTTCGGTACAGATTTTGTCCCCCTTTTTTTAGTTCTTTTTTCCAATCCATATTTTCAAAGGAAGAATTCAAGATTCGCCTAGATGCAATACTAATCATATTAGTATCTGGACATAAATCAGTCATAATTCCTTCTACATGGGTTAATCCTCTTGCTAGCATAGTAAGTCCATGGGGAACTATAATCTTATTCTTTTTCATAACATCCATTAAACTCATCGTGATTTCTGCCACATTGATAGAACCCATGTCCGCATCCCCATATTTTAATAGAAGCTCTTGAATCCCTTCATACAAAGTTCCCTGATTCGGCGGCTCTTTGAAATCACCCAATTTTAATACCGCCTCTTCAATCATATCAATATCTTGAAATGCAATCCCTTTGACTGCATCCTTTAAAAGACTTTGTTCCTTCCTAGACAACCGACCCATCATCCCCATATCAATCCAGACAATCTTTCCATCTCGTATCTTAACATTTCCCCCATGAGGGTCTGCATGGAAAAATCCATCTTCTATCACCTGTTTCATATAGTTATCAACCAGCTTAGTTCCAATTTCCTCTAAATCATATCCAGCATCTAAAAGTTCTTCCTTTTGATCCATGCCATACCCATGAATATATTCCATTACAAGAACATTGACCGTTGTATACTCTTGATATAGTTTAGGGACCCCGACAAACTCGACTTCTTTATTCTTAGCTGCAAATTCCAGCATATTAGCCGCTTCCATTAAGAAATTCATCTCTTCTTTTGTCACCGCCCAAAGCTCATCTAACACCATATCAATATCAACAACTTCCTTGATTCCAACAGGTGGCAATAGCTTTGCAGCCTTGCGAAGAAGTGCAATATCTCTTGCGACTAACCTTCCTATATCTTTCTTTTGAACCTTAACAACTACATCTTCTCCATTCTTTAATTTGGCCCTGTGAACCTGAGCAATGGAAGCTGAACCTAATGGTCGTTCCTCAATCTCACGAAATATCTGTTTCCACGAATATCCATAAGAATCTTCAATTACATTTATTATCTCCTTAAAATCAATAGGGAGAACCCCTGCTTGCAACTGCATTAATTCATCACAATATTCTTTAGAAAGAATATCAGAATGCATGGACATAATCTGACCAAGCTTAATAAACGTTGGTCCCAATTCCTCTAGAATCAAACGTAACTTTTTGGGGGTAAGTCCCTTTGTAATTTCATACTTATGGAGAACCGCTGTAATCTCCCTTAGCCGTCCTCTATATTCCACTGACTGCTTACTCATCCGCCTCTTCTTTCACATCCATTTGTTGAAGTTTCTCTTTTAACATTTCCTTTTGTTCTGGTGTCATACTGTCTATAAATTTATCAAAATCCTCTGGTGTAGATGGTGTTTCTTTCATATCCATCTTATCCTTCACTGTTTCTTTTATGTTGTGCTTTAATTCTTCATTGAGTGCTTTTCCCTGTTCTACTGTTAATTCACCCTTCTTTACCATCTCATCTAAAAGATCCTTGGATTTCTCTCCCGTTGTTGCAATGGCACCGATTCCTGCTAACATGATTTTCTTTAATCCATCTGTAAAATGTTCCATACTAAAAACTCCTTTCTATCAACTCTACAAGTTCTGGAATGAATATAATACATCCCGTAATTGCAGCCATTATAGCTGCTATTAAAACAGCACCTGCCGCAGTATCCTTTGCTAGTTTTGCAAGAGGTTTCTTCTCCTCTGTTACAAGATCTACCACAGCTTCTACCGCTGTATTCACAAGTTCTAATGCTAGAATTAAACCAAATAGAATAAGACAAAGACTCCACTTTATCCACGAAATTTCACATATGAAGCCTGCTGCTACAACAAGTATCATTATGACACAATGAATCTTCATATTCCGTTCTTTTTTTATACCCGTGAAAATGCCTTCAAAGGCATAGCCAAAACTTTGATGTAGCGGATTCTTTTTTTTCTGATTCATAGCTTACTCTCCTGTTTATTCTGTGTTCTTTCACCTCTAAATATACTTCACAATAACCTCATACATCATATTAACATCAATTGGCTTTGCAAGGTGAGCATTCATACCAGCTTCCTTGCTGCTTTCCCTATCTGATTCATATGCGTTAGCTGTCATTGCAATAATTGCCACCTTCTTCGCATCCTCTCTTGGTAGATTACGAATCGTCTTTGTGGCCTCTAAGCCATCCATTATCGGCATTCGAATATCCATTAAAATTGCATCAAACTCACCAATATATGATTCCTGAAATAACTTTACTCCCTGTGCTCCATCTTCTGCCACAGTTACCTTACATCCTACCTTTTCAAGTAGTTTAACTGCAATTTCTGCATTCAGTGGATGATCCTCACAGAGTAAAATTCTCTTATCCTTCAGTAACGCTTTCCATTCCTCTATATTGTTATATTTCTTTTGAACCTTAGGATCCACTTTGCCTTCTGAAACAAACTCAAAATCAAGATAAATTGTAACTGTTGTTCCTTCTCCTTGATCACTATCCACCCAGATAGAACCCTCCATCAAATCAATTAAATTCTTCACAATGGCAAGCCCTAGTCCCGATCCCGCATATTTATTTGTAATCTGATTTCGTTCTTGAGAATATGGATGAAACAAATTATGTCTTAGAAAATCCTGATTCATCCCAATCCCAGTATCTGAAATCACAACTCTTCCATGGACAACATTTTCCTTTGTCCCAAGATTCTCAACGATAATCTGAATCGTTCCCCCTTCAGGGGTAAACTTTACTGCATTAGAAATAATATTGACAAAAATCTGATTCACCCTAACAGCATCCATTTTAATAAAATACTTATCATTAAAATTCAACTTTTTAAGTTTTAAATCAATGTGTTTGGATTCCATTGACGGACGAAGCATCTCAAGGAGATTGTCCATAAAATCTTTAACGCAAACAAACTCTGGATCTAAAGTGATTTTCTTGCTTTCCAGACGCTGCAAATCCAGTGTATCATTAATAAGGCTCAGCATATATTTCCCTGATTGCATTGCTTTTAAAGTATTGCTTTGCACCTCATTCATATCCGAAGTTCCCCGAATCAATTCTAGCATTCCAAGAATCCCATTCATAGGCGTTCTCAAATCATGACTCATTCTCGCGAAAAAATCAGAACGTTCATAATTCACTTCTTCTATTTTCTCTTTTTCCTTACGCATCATTTTTGCATAGAGAGCAAGGCTGACACATACAAATAATATAACGATTATTACTATACATCCCCCCACAAAAAGTTGAAAGTGCTCTTGAAGTATATAAGACAATGTCATATTTGGTGTTGTATTTGCCGCATATTTCAGCATGGTATCATTGACTCTATCAGAATCAATCAACGGAATTCCCTTGTCAACAATTTCGGATAATAACTGAGCATCCTCTCCATGAAATTGAAGTGCAATTCCAAGATTCTTTTGAGTCAACGGCACTGATGTCAATTGATTAAAACTATTTGTTATAATCACATCATCAGCAATATGGGTATCAATAAACGCAAGATCTGCCTCCTTTTGAAGGACTCGCTTCATACAACTTTCTGGGGATTCATACTCCACAATCGTACACTTTGGATATTGAGACTGCACATAGCTTCTCAGCCCATCTCTATTTTTAACAATTGCTATCTTATAAGCTTTTCCCTTTTTGTACTTATCTCCAACTCTATGATACATCTCAAAGGACTGCTCCAAGATAGTATTGGTTACCCCTGTTTCCTCGCTTGCATCCTTACCCACTTCATAATATAACGTTCTATAAGTTACCGTTGTGTCCTTTTTGGTATTCACAGAATCTGTCCTTGGTTTTATATCAAACTTAATTCCTGTATTCTTTTCTAATTGACTGCAAATATTAACGAGGACACCTTTCATCTCCTGCTTTTTACTATCATACCAGACAATAGGTTTGGTCTCTGCATCAAAATAAACCTGATAAGTAAGATTCTTTTCAATACACTTCTTTTCTTCTTTATTAAATGGTGAACTAACCATAATTGGAAAATAATTTTTCATTAAGTCATTTTCAAAATTTGACTGGTGTATATTTATTTTAATAATTGCCTGACTAATATCTTCTATTGATTTTCCATTTCCTTTCCACGATGCAAAATAAAATGGTGCATAGGCAAACTTTTCCACAACTTTCCACTCAGAATGCGTTACGTGGGCATTGGTTGCAATTAAATCAATCTCTCCGTTTTCTAGTGCCTTTTCTAACTTTGTTTGTGATTTGTATGTGCGAACTTTCAAGGAAATTCCATGTTCCTTCA
>JAQVEG010000078.1 GCA_028697725.1 Anaerostipes sp. | reverse complement strand
ATTGAATTAGAAGAAAATGAATTGGTGAAAAAAAGTTTTCAGAAAAACTTTAAAAAGTATGATACAACAACTTTATTATATCATGCAGTGGATTCAGGTAATTTGGAAATGGTTAAGGAATTGGTAAGATATGATAAGCAAAGTGTAAATAAATATGTTGAGCCAGACGAGGAAGAAAAGAAAATGACGCCTTTTCAAGGGGCAGCATCTAGCCTTAGTACAAATGTGTTGAAGTATTTAATGAAACATGGGGGCGATTTAAAAAGTAAAGATGAAGAAGGACAAACTCCTTATGAAATTGCAAAAAGTAATGAATTAGAAGAAAACATGAAAATATTGAAAAGATGATTTGAAGTTAGAATCAGTAACATAAAACTATGACACAAGAAAATAGTCAATATAGGATTGTACAAAATTAACCGTAAAAGGAGGTGTGAATCATAGAACTTTTTTGTGGAAATAAATTGAAGATACAAATGAAACGAACCATAATATGCATTGCAATACCAATAGTAGCTGTTTGTTGTACTTCTTGTATGAAGAGTCGTACTCTGAAAACGCAATTACATAGTGCGATTATGGAGGGAAATGTGCAAGGAGTAAAAGAAGCTTTAGAAGACGATAAGACCATTGCAAATAAACGATTTTCAATATTAGGTGTAAAGCCATTAGATTTAGCTGTAACGGAAGTTGAAAGCGAAACAATCCAGTTAGAAATATGTAAATTACTTTTGAAAGCAGGGGCGGATATAGATGAACTTGGAAAGTATAATATAACAGGTCTAAGTACAGCTTTGGAAAATCAAAGATATAGTTTAGCACGATTATTGATTGAATCAGGAGCAGATCTTAACAAAAAAGATACCCAAGATTATGCACCCATGGATTATCTTCTACGTGGCTTGTCTTTTAAAAATGAAAAGGAAGCAAAAAAAATATGCAAAGAAATGTTGAAAAAAGGTGCAAAACCAAGTAAAACATGGATGAGAAGATATCTGTCTTATAAAAATCATGGAATGCAATATTATTTTGCACCGAGGGTCCTTGAATGGCTACCGGAAAGTCAGAGAAAAAAACAAATATCAGAGCCATTACAGGCAGCCATGACAGGACAAAGCAAAATTTTGCAAAGATTCATTCAAACAAACGCGATAAAAAAGTCAGAGAAGAATGATATATTAGCATTTGCAGTCGCTTATTGTAATAAAGAGACAGTAGAATTGTTGAAAGAAAAAAATTATAATTTTAATTGGAAAGATGATGATAAGGTATCTTTGTTACATATAGCAGCTATGTGCAATCAATTGGATGTTGTAAAATATTTGCTGGAATTGAATTTAAATAAAAATGCTAAAACAGATTACTTTGATGCAAATTGTGTTTCTTTTGCTGTGCTTGGAAATAAAATTAAAACAGCAAAATATTTAATAAAGGAGAAGAAGATAGAATTATACCATGAGAATCAAAGTGAAAAATATAATACAACATGGGAATTTGTTGCAACATTAGGATCTAAGAAAGCATTAGAAAACTTGGATGCCATTGGTTATCATATGACAGACAACGAAATATATGAAACATATTTGGGATGCAATGAGGAACAATTTAATTATTTGGTAAGCAAGAAACCAATCAATATAAGGTATGAAAATGGAGATAGTTTATTATCGGGATTATGTTTGATAGATTCTGATTGGATGTATATTCTCTGTAATCATGGTTTGCAGCCTACGACAGAGGATCTAAAGCAATACATTCATGTTGGTCAAGGCAGACAAGTAATTAAAATCTTAAAAACAAAAAATGTAAAAGAAGTGATTAACATGGAAGTCCTTTTAAAAGAGGCAGTTAATATTGGAGATTTTGCATCGGTGAAATATTTTATAAAAGAAGGAGCCGATGTTAATAAATATGTCAAAGATGAAGAAGGATTGGAGATGACTTCATTTCAAATGGCATATGCAAGATCGAGTAAAAAGATAGTTCTGTATTTGAAAAAACATGGAGGAGATACAACGATAAAAGACTCGGACGGAAGAAGTTGTAAAAAGATAGCTCAAGATGCAGGAGCAGAGTGGAACAGATAAAGATAAGTCAATGGACATGGATAGAAGATTTGATTAGCAATTTTAATAGGAAGGAGAGGCAGTGGAGATTTCTCCACTGCCAATATATTAAAATGAGAAAAGAATGTATTATAAATAAACATAGTTCCATTTTTATTGGAGTTGTGCTTTTTTGTATATTACTTTATATAGAATATTTTTATTCTTACATGAAGATAAACGTGAATGATAAAACAAAAATGAATCACAAGAATTATGTCAATAGATGATAGGGAGGGCATAAAATGAGAACATATCAAAAAATTTCTATGATAATTATTGGATTAATATGCACGAGTATTTTTATTGTTGGATGTAAAAGTCGAGTTAACAATGTTAAGACTTCAGACTTAATTAATTACAAAAATGAGAAGATATTAAAGGATACAAATGACGGTTTGGGAGCAACAGTCGTACAGAACAGTGAATATATATTTTATATCAGAACAAACATGACGCTGGTAAAGGTTGATAAAAAAAGCAAGAAAAAGGAAGTGATTTTAAAATTAAAAGGAAAAAATATTGATAATAGTGGTACAAGACTCAACTTGTACCACAATACAATATACTATACTCACCATGATGCGGTATATTCGTGTGATTTCAATGGAAACAATACAAAAAAATTACGAGTATAGATGAATTTAAGAATGCATTAGATGAGTCTAAAAATATTTTAGGGATACAAGTATATAATGACAAGATTTATTTGGAATTGTCGAACTTTGTTATAATTCAATTGGATACGGATACAAATAAAATGAATATAGTTGCAAAAGAAAATACAGAAAAGGGCTATTTCTTTAAGAATAATTATTATTATATAAATGCAGAACGAACTAATATTAATCGAGTAAATCTGTCAACCTTGAAAGTAACAAGTGTACGTGGTAAAAAAGAAAAAGGAAAATCAAAATTATACTATGATAAGCTTTTCATATCAGATAAAAAAATGTTTTATGCAGTATCCAGTGGGAAAGGAGCATCACGTGGTGAGGCACCATCAAAAATATATTCTTATGAGGAAGGAAATAAAGATAAAAAAATATATACTGCAAGCATAAATATGATGGATAGTGTTTGTGGAAATCAAAACATTGGAATTGTTGATTTTGGAATAAAGAAGAATGAAATTATCATATATAATGTGAAAACAGATAAAAAAGAGAGTCATCAAATACCAAATGAGGTAGCACAAGTATATATGATGATGGGAAATCTAATATTTTGTAATGATTCTGCCGAAAGTGACGCATATAGAATTGTAAGATTATAAAAATTAAAAAGTGGAAGTAACTGACGCCTATGATCGTGTCAAAGAGATGGTTTATACCGATTTAGAACATCCAGAAAAGGTAATGGAATCTTATAACTACAGTTATGACAAGAATTCTAATATGACAAAGAAGACACAGGTAAACAACTATCCAGACAAAGATACAGATAAGATAAATGAAACCAAAGAATATACCTATGATTCTCTTGGAAGATTAACCAAGTCTGTGACCACCAATCACTTGGATCACGATAGCCAAAAGACAAACACTTATAGCTATGATGGAGTTGGAAACCGATTATCAGAGGATATTGGAGGAACCAAAACATCGTATGATTACAATGGACTGGATCAGGTAACAACATCAACCAAAGCAAAAGGAACTGCAGTGGATGAAGTGACCAACTATTCTTATGATAAGAATGGAAATGAAATCAGTCAGACATCAACGAAGACAGGAGAAACCTTAAAGCGTACTTACGATGCCAAGAACCAGTTAAGCACTGTATCCAAAGAAAAGGATGGCCAAAGTACGTTGGTTCAAAGCAATGACTACAATGGAGATGGACAGCGAATCCAGAAAACAGAAGGAGGGAACACAACCAACTATTACTATCAAGATGGGGTGGTATCTTCTACGACCGATGGAAGTGGAACACAGACATCACAGAACCTGATTGGACTGGAAGCAAAAGACTACCATTTTTTAAGAAGGTAAAAGGAAATTTTTATTATGGAAAGGATAATTCAGAACATTATTTAAAAGGAACGACATATAGAAAAAGGAGTTTGCTTAGAACATATAGGAAGAATATAAAAAAAGTAAATAAAAATTTATATAATGCTTCTGGTACAGTAGTTATTGTTACAATAATTGTAATAACAACAGGAGTAAATTTGGCTACATTATTACAAAAAAACAAGTATAAGAAAGCAAGAAAGTTTGCGAAGACAATTAAATCAACCATATCTAGCTATAGAAAGATAAAAACCACATATAAAAAAATGAGAAAGGAGAAATAAGTTGAAGCAACAATTTTTTAGAAATCTAAAAAAAATTGTGTTATATTCTTTGATTCCATACATTGTATGGAATCTTGGAAGTGATGCAATTTGGAATATTGTAGGTGCCTCAGAGTGGTCTATAATAGCTGTAAGAGAAGTTATTTTAGAGGTTATAGTAAGTGCAATTATTTTTTTGATAATTGATATAATGCTTGCATATTTAAAGACAAAAAAAGAAATGAGAAATGTATCACATATGTCTGAGAATATGAAAATAAAATCAGAAAATAAGAAAATAAAAAAAGATATATTTTTTTCATTATTTGGTGTAATTCTTATTTGTGGCATTATATTTTTTTTAAACAATGGGATACAAAAAATCTTTTCATTATCAGCAAACTACAATCTTTATTTAGGAATTGAAAATGAACAGAAAACGAAAGTGAAAGATGCAATAAAGGATGGAGCAAATGTAAATGAGTTTCCTTTCTGGATTCGGATTTGTGCAGAAAATATAAATCAATATACTCCATTAACATACGCAACTGTTTACAACAATAAAGAAGAGATTATAAAAGAATTGATTCAAAATGGTGCTGATGTAAATGTTGAAGATAAAAATGGACATACTCCTTGTGAATCAGCAGTGATAGAATTAAATCAAAAACAAGTAGATTATTTCTTGTCATTAAAAATAAAAGAAAAAAATAATTTGTTAGAAATATTATTTGATTCTGTAGATGACAATGAATTTTTTTATTTTGAATATCCTTACAAAATGGAGCAAATGGTAACATATTTAAAGAATAAAAAAGTACCAATCACCTCAGAGGTTGAAAAGAAAGCAATTGATTCTGAATATTATGGTGCAATCAAGATTGTTGATGTGAAGAATGCGTGTTATCAAAAAATTAACGAGAATGATATTCAGTATATAAAGAAACATTTACCGGAGGGAAAAAAGGAAAGACAGAGATTATTTCAATATACGTCTGCATTTGGGACAACAGAAATGTGTGAATATTTATTATCCACAGGAATTAAAATTAATGCAAGAGATCACAAAAAATTTACTGCATTGATAACTGCCTGCCAATATGGAAATTTAGAAAATGCAAAATATTTAGTGAAGCATGGAGCAAAGATATCTGCTGAAAGTAGTTATGGGGGAAGTTGTCTTTATGTCGCAGCCATGTATAGACAAAAGGATGTTTGTAATTGGTTATTGAAGAACTATAAAGAAGAAATGTATGGACATAATCAGGAATTGGATCGCGAAATAGATGATTGGATGAAAGAAATGGATATCTGATTTAATAAGAGGATAAGAGAAAAATATTGTATTGTAGGATTATGGAAACCATTTGGGACGAATAAAATTTTGAGGTAAGAAATATTTTGAAAACATAGTCGAGAAGGAGAGGGGCTGTAAAAAAACTCCCCCTAAAAGAAAAATCGCCCAGACCATGAGGTCTGAGCGATTTTTTGGTATAATTAAATTATGCTAAAAAATAATATAACCAATAATAATTATACTGTAAGACAGTT
>JAQVEG010000035.1 GCA_028697725.1 Anaerostipes sp. | reverse complement strand
ATGGTAAGGAAAATGAATTCTTAAAAGGCAGTCATATCAATCAAGAAAATATAGAATTGGATGATTGGATTGATTATGAGAACAACTTGATTGTCTTAGAGTTTCATGATCGAAAGCAGACATCAGACTTTCGAACAGCAAGTGAATTAACTTTTGTAAAACAACAAGTGAAGTTGCAAAAAGATAAGGCAGAAACTGTTCAGTGTAGATAATACGAAATAACCCAGAGATATGGCAAATAATCAAGAGTGGCTATATCTCTGGGTCTTTTATGTCGATTTATACTTTAAATTAGTATTTTGCGAATACTTCTATTGCCCTATATTATATACTTCCGTCATGGATTGTTACAATTCTATCGCAGTAATCTGCAATTTCTTTATCATGATTTTCATTAACTGCTCTCCTGCTATCTTATTTGTTGCCTGATTATATTCTCCATGAAAATCAGCAACCATATATTGATCAGATAAAAAAGGAAGATTTTTATCTGATGCTTTCTTCTTAACAATTGCCATCCCTGCCAACAAGAACATTAATGCAATCTATGCCTCTTCCTGTAGTATTTCATGTATGTCTATAAATAATCTAATATAATTGTAAATGGTCCGTCATTAACTAACGATACTTTCATATCAGCACCAAAGGCACCTGACTCTACAATATGAATCTCATCTCTTGCAACTGAAATCATATATTCATATAAATGATTGGCCAGCTCAGGGTTCCCAGCCTCTATGAAACTTGGGCGATTCCCTTTCTTGCAATTTGCATACAACGTAAATTGTGATACCAATAGCAATTGTCCATTGACATCTTTTAACGACAAATTTGTTTTTCCGTTTTCATCTTCAAATATGCGTAATCCTAATAACTTTTTTAGGTATTTGTCAGTAATCTCCTCTGTATCATTCTCTCCAACCCCAACAAACACCAACAAACCTTTTCCTATTTGACCAATAACCTCTTGGTCTACTGTTACAGATGCCTCCGTAACTCTTTGAACTAATAATTTCATATGTTAATCCTCTTTTATTTCTCTGATTTGGTACGTCTTCTAGGTGGATTCTTCTTAGGCCATCCTGGAATATTACCTTCTACAATTGCTTTGAACATACGATCTCTAGCACCCTCATGGTCATGATCTAACTGTTTTACTAAGTCCTTTGCATATTCTCTCTTTGTATATCCATCCATTGGACAGGGACTCTTTGCTACTGGAAGATTCTCTTTGTGCCAAAATCCAATCACATCTGCTTCATTCATATACATAAGTGGTCGAATAACCGTAAGATCCATTCGATCTAAATAAGTCACTGGTGAAAAACAGTGAATTCTACTTTCAAATAGTAATGACATAAGAAGTGTCTCTACCATATCGTCTTTATGGTGTCCGTAGGCAATCTTATTACATCCAAGTTCCTTTATCTTCTCATTTAAAGCACCTTTTCGCATCTTAGCACATAAAGAACATGGATTCGTCTCCTTCCTTCGCTCAAATACAATCTCTGCAATCTCAGTCTTTACAATAGTATATTCCACATTCAAATCTTTACACAACTGTTTAATTGCATTCAAATCAAAGTTACCAAAACCTAAATCTACAGTAATGGCATGAATCTCAAAATGATTGGGATAAAATCTGCGAAGGCTTGCTAATGCACACAATAAAGTAAGACTATCTTTTCCCCCTGAAATTCCTACAGCTATTTTATCTCCCTCTTGTATCATACTATAGTCATCTACGGCACGCCTTACATGACTTAATACTTGTTGTAATTTCATAAATCTATCTCCTAGTGATTTTATAGTATATATATCATAACACAGATGATTTCATTTTACTACTTGGCAGCCTTTTTTCTTAAAATTCTTTCATAATATAATAAAAGCGACAAATAATATACAAATATATGATATAATACAAAATAAATATAATAAAAATGACATAAAAGAAAGGAAGAATTTATGTATATAGGCTCTGATTTCCCATATTCTCATGACTTTTTTACATTAAGTCATGCTTCTACTGCTTTTATTTCTTGGCATTGCCATGATGAATTTGAACTTATTATCATTAAAAATGGAACACTAAAATTGAATATGAATTTACAAAAAGTAGTTTTAGAAAAGGATGATATTTGTTTTATCAACTCAAACACCCTTCATTCCATGGAATTGGAACAAGAAGAAATCTGTGATTTTTATCAAATTTCCTTTCATCCATCTTTGATATATGGAGATAAATTAAGCAGTATTTATCTAAAGTATATAAAGTCATTTATAGAGCAAGAACAACTTCCTGGATTACTATTTTCCGAGAATATATGTTGGCAGAAGGAAGTTAAAACCTTGATTTTGAAGTGCTTTTCTTGTTATGAGAAAAAAGAGTCTGGGTATGAGTTTTTAATTCGAAACTACTTATCTTCTATTTTCTATGAATTTGTGAAATATGGTTTTTATAGCGATAATAAGAAAGATGATAGCTGGAATAAAGATATTTTTCGGGTAAAACAGATGATGAAATTTATGGAACAGCAATATAAAAAGCAATTAACGATTAATGAAATCGCAGCACATGGAAAGATTCATAGGCGAGAATGTTTTCGTGCCTTTCAAAGAGTATTGGGGATTTCACCGATTCAATATTTACTTCAATATCGATTGGAAATGGCTGCACATTTATTAAGGGCAACTGATTTTCCCATTTCTAAAATAAGTCAAGAAGTGGGAATCCAAAGTCCAAGTTATTTTACGAAAATGTTTAAAGAAAAAATGCTCCGTACCCCATATCAATATCGACACAAAAAATAGAAGCATTTCTATAGTTGCGTTCTATGCCTTAATATACCGTGTATTTCTTGAACTCCCGATTTTCTGCAATTGCCCATCTCTGACCATCCTTCCAAGCACCGCTTCTACGGTGGTAGGACTTACATCGGGCAGAATTTTACAGATTTCCGCCTTTGACATGGGCGTTAAGCTGTTCAGTATAGTCGCTTCAACACGGGCTTTTTTGGTAATGCGCTTGCCCTGAACGACTGCAAACCGCTTGTCGAGCTCCTTGTAGCACATATAAAGTGTAGATAAGAAATTCTCTATAAACGGGAAATAGCTGTTCTCATTTGTATCCCAACCAATGGAGGATTGCCGGAGCGACTCATAATAATAGGCTTTGTATTTGTTGATTTGCTCCTCGAAGGAAACATATTTACCTGCATCAAATCCATTCTTATAGAGTAACAGTAGAGAGAGCAGCCGTGACATTCTGCCATTCCCGTCACGGAATGGATGGATGCAAAGGAAGTCAAGAATCACACATGGGATAAGGAGGAGCTGATTGATATTCGCATTTGCTCTGGCATCCATGTAAGCAAGTTCAAGCTGCTCCATTGCCTGTACAGTTTCTTCGGCAGGCGTTGGGCGAAAGCGAACCTTTCTGTTACCGTCCGCATCAACTTCCAAAATTACATTATCATCGGTCTTATACTGACCGCCGAAATCTTCACCTGCATAGGACATCATTATCTCGTGCAATCGCAAGATGTCACGCTCACGAAAATTTATGTGTTCGTAACCGAGATGAATTTCACCCAGAGCATCTCTGTAACCTGCTATTTCTGCTTCGTTATGATTGAGAGGGGCACTGTTCTGGTTTATAATTGCTTGAATACGCTCTTCACTTGTGATAATGCCCTCAATTTCATTGGAGCTTTTTATCGACTGCACCTTTGCAACTGCTTCCAGTTCAGTAAAAACCTGTGCATATTCACCTTTGCGTACACCTGCCATTGTCTTTAGTGATGATATGTTTGAAGTTAGGTTGATTAGGTTAGCAGGCAGCAATCCGTTATTTAAGAATGAGTAATCAAATTTTCTCATAGTACATCCTCCTTTTCTACATATAACTATACCAAAGTATATGCAGAAAATCAAGAATGGAAGAAACATTACTGCATATATTCCTGCTCTATTATATGCAGTAATTAGGCTGAATTTCAATCATTCTGGCTGAATACAAAGCTTAAGGGAGACAGCTTCCTTACGGAGTGTCTCCCTTAGGCTTCTATTTTAAATTATTATTATTTTTTTAAGTATTCTTTTCCTGCTTTATCTGTCGCCATAATTGCTTCTATAAATTTCTCTTTCGTAGGATTTCCCGGTACATAAGTCCACTCTACAACACTGGCAGCCTTTGTTACAACTGTTTCTAAATCTGATTCTTTCATCTCAATTTCATCTAATGTAATTGGCAACCCAATACTATGATTAAATGCAAGAATCCGATCACGCTCTTTTATTTGATTGTCATAAGTAAGAAGACATAGCACTCCAAAAGATACGATTTCTCCATGTAAATGCTTTTCACATGCTGGAACTAAGGATGAGCCATAGTATACACAGTGAGCAAGGGAACTGTTGTAATAATAATTGTCCTTTGGATCTGGCTGTGCTTCATGGGTTGCAAAGTTTGATACAATTCCCGTTGAAATAACAATATCAAGAGCAACTTGTTCTAACTCAAAAGATGCTATATTATTTTTACAATCTTCTAATGCCTTTTTCCCATAGGAAACCAATGGATCTGTACACATTTTTGAGATACACGCTCCCATCATCGGAGTATGATACATATGTTTCTCGCGGCATGCAAACAACACTTCGCATTCTTTTGATAAAGCGTCTCCAATTCCAGCCCAGAATAGTTGTTCTGGAGAATTGGCGATAATCTTCGTATGTATAAATGTATGATAAGATGGCTGCTTCATGTAATAATATTCTTTAAAGGTACCATTTTTATCATATATTACTGTGATTGCAGTACATGCAGCACAGTTTGATGCCAATGTTGGAAATGTAAAAAATGGCTTGTCTAACATATCAGCTAATGTCTTAACTGTATCACAAGCTCTTCCTCCTCCAACACCAAAAAGCATATCTGCCTGTGCCACAAGATTATTCTTTTTTAATATTTCTACGTTTTCCATGCTGGAATCTCCACCGTACCAGACGAAATCTAAGATTTCCATATCTGAATCTGCAATTCCAGCTTCTAGTTCATCCTTTGCTTTTTCCAGTGCTGTTTTCCCACCAATAACAAGGATTTTCTTTCCGTATTTACGAGTTACACTTGGTATTTCTTTATAGCAATCACTCCCCACACTATAATCTGGTAAAAATATACTATAACTGCTCATGTTGTTTCCTTCTTTCTGTAATCATATAGTTAACAATGTAATAATAATTTAGCGTTCTCTAAATAGCCACGAATCACGTCACAAGAATGGTTAAATTCTTTTGTTTCATTTTCTAATAAATCAATTTCTAAAATCTCTTCAATTCCATCTCTTCCAATCACACAAGGAACACCTGCGGCTACGTCTTCTTGTCCATATTCTCCCTCTAAATGAACAGATAAAGGCCAAATTCTCTTTTGATCATGATAGATAGAACTTACAATCTGCGCAAGTGCTGCTCCAATTCCAAATTCGGTACTCTTCTTTCCTTCAATAACTGTTGTTCCAGACATACGCACTTCTTCTTGAAGTTGTTCTAACGTAAGAGTTCCCAGAGTGTCTGGATATCTTTTTTGTAGTGTATGAAACGGGATACCGCCAATAGATACATGAGATAATGGAACCATCTGAGAATCTCCATGCTCTCCCATACAAAAAGCTGAGATAGAATTCCTATCGTATCCAGTTTTCTCTTCTAGAATACGCTTTATTCGTAAGCTGTCAAGACTTGTTCCTGTACTAAAGCAACGATTCCTTGGAAGATTCAAATGCTTTCTCAGGCACTCTCCTACTACATCTGCAGGATTGGTAATGCTAATTAAAATTCCTTTAAAATCTATTTGCTTTAATTTGGGAATAATATCATTTAATCGTTCCATAGAATCTCCAAACATATCAAGTCTGGTTTCCCCTGGTTTGCGGCTTCGACCTATGGCATTTACTAAAATATCAGCATCTTTGCAATCATCATAAGAACCACTAGAAACCTTTACTTTTGTATCTAAACATGCACTCATATCATCTAAATCAAGAGCCTGACTATATGCCTTCTTTTCGTCACTGTCAATGAATACAATTTCGTCAGCCAAACCACCATACATAAGGCTGGATCCACAGTGAGTTCCCACGTGTCCAGCTCCTAAAATAACTATTTTTCTTTTCTTCATAAGTCACATATCTCCTCGCTAATTATCCAATTGTAATCTCAACTACTGCATATGGTTTTTGTATCTCATCACAAAGAGAAACGAAAATCTTGTTTTCAAAAGTGGCAACTTTAGGTATTATCATATCTCCTAATTTTGCTGCCTTTTTATATTCTACTCGAATCTGTCTTAACTTAGGTTCTTTGGACAGTGCATTCCATGCAACATATATATATCGATTATTATTTACGTGCTGATTACTATCAATCCAGCTTTTTTGAACCTTTACTGGATGGGTATCTGTCCAATCTAAATCCTTTGGAACTTTAATCTTCCTAGATGCGTTTTCCATTGGAAATGGTGTTTCTGGCTTATATGTGTCCACTTCTTCCTGTGATGCACGAATTGGTTTTCCTGCTTCTACATCCATGTAAACCCAGTAGGAATTGGCATAAGCAAACAATTCTCCATCTTTATCTCTCATAGTAAAATTACGGATTCCATGTATCCTTTCAAATCCAGATGCCCAAGTGCTTGTGGCAACGAAATCCCCTTCTTTGGGAAACTTCTCAAAAATCACCTGCCATGAACATAACATCCACGCTCGATTTTGAGATAGCAGGTACTTTACACCCACTCCAAGTTCTTCAGATTGAAAAACGCTGCAGTCTTGAAAATAATTAATAATACCCGGAGCTGGAAGTTTTCCAGTTCTATCTACTTCGCTATATCGCACTTTTCCTTCAAATGTATACATCTTCTTCTAGTCTCCTTCTAAGATTGTCTTGATTTACGCTGTTTGATTACTTTTAATCTTGTAAATTCTTCACGCTCTTTTTCTTCTAATGCATTAGAAATATTATATACCAAATTTGAATACATTGGAATTGTAATGTTCTTTAATGCATTGGCACGCTTTTGTGTTTTCTTAATACTTGCCGCCAAGCGATATGCTGAATTTTCTACTTCTGACAAACGGATCGTTAATTCTTTTACCTTTCGAAAGGCATCTCTTGCTGTATCTACAGATTCCTTTGTATTTCCAAAAGTATAAGAAGGGGAATTTCTTCCTTCAATAAAGTCTACCAATGGAATTTCTGTTCCCATAATACTTCGACTTTTTAACTGGATGGAATCTTCAACAGGAACTGTATATGCCAGACTGGCAACATTATTGATTCCATTTTCAATATTGGCACGCTGGAGACACTTGTAGGCATAAGTAAATGTCATATCAATTTGATTTTGAATATTTTTTGCTTCATCAATTAAATCCATTAATTCACGAATCAAAATATTCCTTTTTTTATCCATTAAATCATAGCCTTGGTTGGCAAGCTGCAGGGAATTCTTTGCCGCAATTAAATTCCCTTTGGTTGGAAATTCTCTTGGATCCATGATATCACTTCCTAACTGTCTTGTGGATGATAAAATTCATCTAAAATCTTCGTGTCCACTCGGTCTAATTCTTCTCTTGGTAAGGTAGAGAGTAATTCCCATCCAAGATTTAAGGTTTTCTCCATAGACCGATTTTCCGTCTTTCCCTGACCAATATAATGTTCTTCAAAGTCCTTGCCAAAAGCAAGATACTTTTTATCTACAGGTGACAATTCATCCTCTCCTATGACAGAAGCTAAGTTTCTTGCTTCTCCAACTTTGGCATAAGAAGAGAATAACTGATTTGCCAAATCCTGATGGTCTTTTCTAGTAAATCCTTCTCCAATTCCATCTTTCATCAAACGAGAAAGAGAAGGAAGAATATTTATCGGAGGATAGATAGACTGTCCATTCATATTTCGGTCAAGAACTACCTGACCTTCTGTAATATAACCTGTTAAATCAGGAATTGGATGAGTAATATCATCATTGGGCATAGTCAAAATCGGAAGCTGAGTCACAGATCCATTGATACCCTTTACAATTCCCGCACGTTCATAAATGGTTGCTAATTCACTATACAAGTATCCTGGAAATCCCTTTCTACTTGGAATCTCTCCTTTAGAAGAAGACACTTCACGCATGGCTTCTGCAAAAGAAGTCATATCCGTTAAAATAACAAGAATATGCATACTCTTTTCAAAGGCTAAATATTCAGCTACCGTCAATGCAACTTTTGGAGTAATCAAACGTTCAACTACTGGGTCATTGGCTAGATTTAAAAACATAGCCACATGATCTGATACCCCACTGTTTTCAAATGTTTTTCGGAAGAAATTTGCCACATCATGTTTAACACCCATGGCGGCAAATACAATACCAAAACTCTCATCTGAATTTGCTCCAAGAGAAGCCTGCTGTACAATTTGTGCTGCCAACTGATCATGGGGAAGTCCATTTCCAGAAAAGATAGGCAGTTTCTGTCCACGAATCAATGTAGTCAATCCATCAATGGCAGAGATTCCTGTATGGATATAGTTTCTTGGGTATTCTCGTTCCACTGGATTTAAGGGAAGTCCGTTAATATCTCTTTTTTTCTCTATGGAAATAGGCCCTAAATCATCAATAGGCTGACCGATTCCATTAAAGGTACGACCAAGCATATTGGTAGACAAACCGATTTCCATAGGTTTTCCTGTAAGTTTTGTATGGGTATTTTGAAGAGACATATTTTCCGTTCCCTCAAACACCTGAATCACAGCCCGGTCTTCGTAAATCTCAATAATACGACCTATTTTTTTCTCTTTTTTATTAACTACAAACTCAACAATTTCATCATAAAACGCATCTTGAATGCCTTCTAACACAATCAAGGGACCATTAATGTTGCTAAGCCCTAAATATTCTATTGACATAACGTTCCCTCCTTAAGCATTCTTTTCCATGATTCGGTCATAAAATTCATCAATCTCTCTTACATAAGATTGAAATAATTCCAATTGATTATTTGGTACATCATATTTAATTGCAATTATTTTTTCAAAAATATTTTCCTCTTTTAAAATTGAAATTGGCATATTCATAGATATTAATTCTTTTGATTTCTTATATAAATATAATATGGTTTCCATCATCTTTTCCTGTTTCTCCATTGAAACACAGGTGTCATCTTGATGAAATGCATTCTGCTGTAAGAATCCCAATCGAATAACACGTGCAATTTCCAGCGTCAGCTTCTGATCATCTGGCAATACATCACTTCCGATTAACTTGACAATTTCCATTAAGGAACTCTCCTGATTTAAAATCCCCATTAGTTGATTCCTATGATCCACAAATTGAGGGGATACAAAATCATTATACCAAGGAGCCAAATCAGTTAAATATTCACTATAGCTTGTAAGCCAGTGAATCGCTGGAAAATGTCTTGCATATGCAAGGCTTTTATCAAGTCCCCAAAAACATCTTACAAATCGTTTTGTATTTTGTGTCACTGGTTCTGAAAAATCTCCTCCTTGGGGAGATACTGCACCAATAACAGTAACAGAACCATCGGTTCCATTTAGGTTATGCATCATTCCTGCACGCTCATAAAAGGCAGATAGTTTTGATGCAAGATATGCTGGAAAACCTTCTTCTGCCGGCATCTCTTCTAATCGACCAGAAAGCTCACGAAGAGCCTCTGCCCATCTGGAAGTAGAGTCTGCCATAATTGCCACATCATATCCCATATCACGATAATATTCTGCAAGGGTAAGCCCAGTATATAGGCTGGCCTCTCTTGCGGCAACTGGCATATTTGAAGTATTTGCAATCAGTGTAGTTCGATCCATTAAAGGATTTCCTGATTTTGGATCAACAAGTTCACTAAATTCCTCTAAAACTTGTGTCATTTCATTTCCACGTTCTCCACACCCAATATAAATAATAATATCTGCATCAGACCATTTTGCAATTTGATGCTGGGTCATGGTTTTCCCTGTTCCAAATCCACCTGGAATACATGCTGTTCCACCTTTTGCAATGGGAAACATAGTATCAATAATACGCTGTCCAGTTACCAATGGAACAGAAGCCGCAAACCGATGATGGGTTGGTCTTGGAACCCGAACTGGCCATTTTTGCGTCATGGTAATGTCTTTTTGGGTTCCATCCTCTAATTCAAGGGTAAGTAATACATCTTCGATAGTATAAAAACCATCTTGAACCACCTGAACAACTCTTCCACTTATATCTGGTGGAATCATAACTTTATGTGTAATTGCCGATGTCTCTGGAACCTCTGCAATAATATCACCACCATGTAATTCCTGGCCTTGGATAACAGTTATTGTGGTTTCCCACTTTTTTTCTTTATCAAGAGAATCTACGGTAACTCCTCGGGTGATATAAAAACCGGATTCTTGAGAAATCTTTTTTAAGGGTCTTTCAATTCCATCAAAAATATTATTTAAAATACCCGGTGCCAAAGTAACAGAAACAGCATCTCCAGAGGCGGTCACTTCTTCTCCAGGATATAGTCCTGACGTTTCTTCATACACTTGAATGGTTGTCATATCCTTATCAAGGGCAATTACCTCGCCCACTAATTTTTCTTTTCCCACATGAACCATCTCTGACATTTTAAATCCCGTATTTCCCTTTAAATAAATAATGGGTCCGTTAATTCCATATATGGTTCCCTTTTTATTCATGGAAATCACCTCCCGTAAACTGGAAGCTTTCATATTCTTTAGTCAAAGCAGAAGAAAATGAGTTATCAATTAAAATCTGACGATCCTTTAAAACAGCACGAATTCCACCAATAAAATCTTCCTCACTAATTTGAATGATTGTATTTGTTTTTGCTTCTAGTAGTTTTACTTTATCTTTGTCCTTGGGACTAATCAATATTTGGAAGGATTCCTTTCCAGCAAAATTTTTAACCTTTTCAATATATGCAATCAAAAGTTCATCGTAGGATGATGTTTTCATAAAATCATCTAATTGATCTTTTATTTGCCGAAAGAGTTGTTGTTTTAACTTTGTCTGACATTTTCCTTCTTCTCTTTTTAATTTTGTTTGAATAATGGCAATTGCTTGATTTAGCTGCTGTCTGGCATCATTCTCCTTTGTTTTAATAGATAAATTAGATTGACGTAAGGCAACTTCTTTATGATCTTCATAAATCTGGTCTATCCCCTGTTTATGCTCTTGTATAATTTTATTCCCATCTTTTCTTGCTTCCTCCATGGAAGCCTTTCTAATTACTTCAATTTTATCTTCTAATGTCAAGAAATCACCTTCTTTATAATTTTAATCCAATGGCTTCATTTACATAAGATGTAATAAAGTCAGATTTTCGTCCGGTTCCATGACGGTCTGGTATCTCAACAATCAATGGAAATTTACGCTTTAATTTTACATCATCAATAATTTCAGGAAATTCTCTACCGAATTTTTCAGTTAAAAGAATAATCCCCACCGTATCATCTGCCAAAACATTGTGAAGAGCTGCTTCTAATTCATTTCTTTCATGAACAACACAACCATCAACGCCAGCAAGACGCATTCCTGTATAAGTATCCACGTTATCACTAATCAAATACATTTTCATATTGATACGCTCCTAACCTTCCCTATAATTGTCCTAAAATCATAAAAGAAATAATCAATCCATAGAGGCAGACACCTTCTGCTAATCCTACATAAATTAAAGATTTACCAAGGATACTATCATCTTCACTAATAGCACCTAAAGCCGCACTTGCTGCACTTGCCACAGCGATTCCTCCACCGATACAAGACAATCCAGTAACCAGTGCAGCTGCCAAATATCCAAGACCAGTAGCTGTACTTTCTGCCGCTGTTTTTGCCTCTGCCGCATGGGCTGAATATCCAGAGAACATCATAATCCCACTGATCACTAAAATTCCAAAGAAGAAAAATGCATTGACTCCAATGGTGGTTTTATATCTACCCTTGTTTTTCTGACCAAGAAGATAATAACCAAAAGGAATGATAATACTTACTATCAATGCAATAACCAAAACAATTCTTGTAACTAAATTCATATTCAAAACCTCCTATTTTGTACTCGTTTTCTTTAAGTATGGTTTAAACTCCCGACCTGTCCCAGAATAAAAACGACTGAACATTTCATAATATTCCAGACGTAATACTTGAATTCCAACAATTAAACCTTCCATTCCACAGACAAATATATTTCCTAATATAACAACAATCCAGTTGATGTTTCCACTTTCTGCGCCGGCAAGCATAAGTACAACCTGCATCATAGCTCCATGGCTAACAGCAAATGCACCCAAACGGACAAAGGATAATGTATTTGAAAAGTAACTTAAAATCGTCTCAAACAGTTCAAAAAATCCTTCCACAAAAAACATGGTAAGTCCTTCATTTGACGTATATACCTTGTGCATGATTTTATTGGCCAAAGGCTTCTGAAACAAAATCATAAGAAGTGGCAACCCAAACATAATAAAAAGGACAATGCCTGCTGGCCCATTGTGTCCAGTCATAAATAAAAATATGGTAACAACTGCGGATGCATAAAATAAAAATCCTGCAATTCCATTGGCATCAAACAACGCCTTTTGTGTATCCTCAGCTTTCCATGCATTTATAATCTGTAAAATCATTGAAAACAAAATCATAACCATACCAAATACAATGGCAACTACAAACACTGTATTTAATCGTCCCACAAAAGGAAGTGTTGTCATGTTGTCCATTGGCCGCAGCCATTTTGCTTTTATTATATTTTCAAATCCAAACACACTTCCAAACATCCATCCAAATATCATAGAAAAGATTCCTGCCACTGAAATAATTCCTGCAAGATCAATGTGTTTTAATTTATATAAAATTGCTCCTCCAATAAATAAACATGCACCCTGTCCTACATCTCCAAACATAACACCAAAGATAAAGGTATAGGTAATTGCTACAAAGATGGTTGGATCCATTTCATTGTGAGAAGGAAGTCCATACATTTTTACAAATAACTCAAAAGGTTTAAATACTTTTGGATTACTAAGTTTTGTAGGAGGTTCTCCAAAATACTTATTTTTGTCATCATCTACAGCGACAAAAATGTTGTTATCTCCTTTAATATCTTCAAGAAAATGCTCTACATCTTCCTCTGTCATCCATCCACACAAGATATAAAAGTTCTCCTCTTTATCTTCCACACAGGCAGCAACTTTTCTCAAATCAAAATTGGCAGATAATTCTTCTAACTGCATCTTGGCACGAAGAATTAAGGATGCTTTCTTTTGGAGTATTTCTTTCACCTCTTCTGTAATATGATTGATATCTCTTTCTACTTCATCAATTGCTTTTTCAAGCTTGATACTCGCCTGCATTGGTGTTCCGTCATATTCATCTGGAAGGAACAAGCGTTCAAAGTGAAGTGCCTTAAAAATAGCATCTGTCTTTTCTGATTCTGGTTTTGAAACAAAATAGACACCATAAACATAATGGGAATCTCTTGCCCCTTCCAAAAAAATAACATTTAAATCATCATAAATATATTTTTCTAATTTATGATAATAGTCCAGTAATACCCTGCCAAATCGAAACTTTACATATTTGTACTGCAGCACACGGTGTAAATCAAATTGAAGTGGCTTAAAAGGCTGTATCATACTTAGCTTTTCTTGAAGCTCTTCTTGTTTTGATTTTAGATTATTTTCCTTCATCTTGATTTCCATATAATCATGATTACAATTCCGAATCAAATGAAAGATTTGTTCCTCTGATAAATGCTGCTTCACTGGATTTATTTCTTTTTCTGGGTCTTCTAAAAAAGATAGAAATTCTTCTGCTTTTGACAAAGCATCCTTGTAAGGATTCATCTGTGCAAAAGGAGTTAGATTGTCTACTGTTTTTAGTTCAGATAAGGCATTTTCCAATTGAATCTCGTATTTAGATAGGTATGTGTTTGTGATTCGGTCAAAATCACTTTTAGGACCTGTAATACTAAGAAACTTCATTTTTACAATCACTTTGCCACACCTCCTACATACTTCAACGTTTCTACAGAATCAATTCCATAACGAATACATTCTAAGGTCGTTGTAAGTTTTTCTATTTCTTCTTCCTTTTGAAATAAATATCGGTTAATTGTTGCGATAGAATAAGGATTACTCCGAAAATCGGCTAAATACAAATGTTCCAAGCATTCTTTATAAATTCGTTCCAGCGTATACTCCTCGTCCACTGGATACTTTTTTCCGTAATAAGATTCACGAACCAATTTTAAAAACATATTCAAATCAGGTGCTTCAATAAATTGTTTCAATTGTTCCTGTTTTATGTGATATTGAATGGGTATTAAAATTGAATACAAATCCACTTCTGACATATTGTAGTATTTTTTGCTACGGTAAATCCATTGAATATTTAAAAGATCAATATTGGCTCCACATTTCTTTGTGTACATATCAAGTTCTTTCCCTTTTAAACATTTTTTACGTTCTTTCCAGACCGCCTTATAATAATAAAGGTTCAAGGCAAGGTTATAATCATATAAAGTAGCTTTTCCTGTATCTAACAGTGTTTTCATACAATCATAGTATTCTGTATTCTTCAGATTCTCAATCAGTTCTGTTTCATTTTTTGACACTGCCAAATCCCCAAGTCTAAGCTGAGAAAAACGGTCAAAAAACGGCTTTTTATAGTGCATATCGAAGGGTTCTTCGTAATGATTTAGTACAATCCGAAAACAATAATTAATAAGTTCAACCTCGTACCATTTCATATAAAATAATAAAAATTTACGAATATGAATATCTCCAAACAGATATAATTTTGTATAATCATCATAAATAGATTGGACCAAAACCTTTTCTATATCCCCACGATGTAGGGAATACTTATCCCATGGCTCGAATGATTTTTCATATGCGGGATGATTCTTTAAAAAATCAATAAAGTCTGTCACCGCTGGCAGATTGGCTATTTGTACAAAATCATTATGGGTCAATAGTCTTGCACTCATAGCTCGAACCTTTGTAATAATTCCACTGTATTTTAACAATCGACTCATATGGACACCTCTGTGATACGAGATAAAATCATTGAAGCATAAGCCTCATGATTGGTTTCATACTCTTTCTGGAATGCCTTTATCTTCTTGTCACTAATGGCTTTTAATCCTTCTACTTTCTCCTTCTTTTCAATCTCTAAATCAGAATCAATTCGTTGAATTTCTTTTTTCGTTTTTCCTGCTGTCTCTATATCAAAACTCTCTCTTTTTTTCTTTATTTCACTATCGTATTCCTCTTTTGATGCAATTGCGTGAGAAACAATAGCGTTTGCCGCTTCTTCTATTTCAGTTAATTGATCTACAATACTATCCATAAGTACCTCCATAGCAAAAATTCTGCTTTTATTTCAATATGAGATTTAATAAAGATTGATATAATATACTGGGTTTCATTGGTTTTGCTAAATGTAAGTTCATTCCAGCATTTAAAGATTCTTGTACATCTTCATCAAATGCATTGGCTGTCATTGCAATAATCGGAATCTCTCTAGCATCTTTTCTATCTAAATTTCGGATTTCTCTTGATGCTTCTAGTCCATTCATTCTAGGCATCCGAATATCCATTAGTATGGCATCAAAATGTCCTTCGTTTGATGAAGTAAAAATCTCAAGAGCTTCTAATCCATCGCCTGCCTCTGTCACAGCTAACCCTCTGCTTTTCAGAAGCTTTTTCGCAATTTCACAATTTAATGGATGACCATCAACTAACAAAATATGTTTTCCCTCTAAATCCTTAGTATCTGCAGAGATTAATTTATCTGGAACTTTGGTCAATGGTCGATAATCATATGGGAACGTAAAAGTAAATGTAGAACCCTTTCCTAATTCACTTTCTACTGTAATATTCCCATTCATAAACGTAATAATCTGTTTTACTATGGTTAATCCTAGTCCAGTACCACATATTTCTTTGGAATAGGGATTGATTTCCTGTTCAAAAGGTTGAAATATTCTAGTCAAAAAATCCTGACTCATTCCACATCCAGTATCTTTTATTTGCACTTGATCCACTCGATGTTTCCCGTCATCTTCCATTGGTTTCACCAGAAGTTGTATTGTTCCTCCTTGTGGTGTAAACTTCAGTGCATTATTTAACAAATTCATAAATACTTGCTGTACTCTCAATCCATCAATATACCATTCTGTCATATCGTGTTTGTCAATGTCCGGATAAAGAAATGTAATATTTTTCTTTTCCATCTCAGGGGCAAGCATATCAATACATTCTTTTATAATATCACTTCCTATCATCCATTCAGGACGCAACTCAAATTTTCCATTTTCAATCCGACTCATATCCAGAATGTCATTAATAATATTTAGTAAATATTGACTTGAGCTATCAATTTTATTCAAGTAATTTTTTATTTCATAGGGATTATTCTCTTCCATTGCAAGTCTTGTCATACCAGTAATTGCATTCATAGGTGTTCTGATTTCATGACTCATCTGTGCTAAAAATGTAGATTTTGATTTACTGGCAATCTTTGCAGTATTTAATGCTTTTTCTAGTTCTAATCTCTTTTTCTTCTCTTTTTCTAATAAAAGAGTAATATCTGTTTGTATAAATAAACAGGTATCCTGAACATCATCATATCTAATATATCGAAGTTTCTTAGCTCTTTTTTCTCCTCGCTTATTCGTCATATGCATATAGAATTCATAAGAATTATGATGTGCTAATGCTTGTCTAATATTCTGGATGGATGCTTTTTTAAAATATTCCTCTCGTTCCTCAGGAATAACAGAATGATTTGTAAAGCGAAGTAACGATATTGTATAGTCTTCTTCTACCAAGTCAGATTTATGAATATTATAACTATTTTGTCCAAATAACATAACTGCATTATTGTCCTTAAAGTTTACACATCCTAACAAATCATAGTCATCATTTACAGCAAAATGCATCATAATTTGAACTGTTTTGTCCTTATTAACGTCATAGCAATATTCAAAAACAAGAATATCATCTCCCGTTGGTGCTTTTACCAAGTGAATTAAATTATGTACCCATATAATCTTTCCATTTGGAAGAAGAATCTGGTACTCTGAATTAATCTCTTCTCCTGTTTTATGTTCCCTTAAAAGATGCTCTTTTTGATGCAATGCAAGATATTTTTCTTTTTCATTTGGATCAATCATATAAGAGCCCATCTGCTCTCCCAATCTTTCAAATGTATCAACTGATTCATTTTCAAGAAATACGTCATTCCATTCTAATTCAAGACAATTTCCTTTATTTAAATTAAAACAAGCATGAGAAAGGAGCGTGTTCTTATTCTTAGCTCCACGCTTTTTTTCAATCTCATACTTCTCTTCTAGCTCTTTTTCACTTTTCTTTAATCGGGTAACATCAAAATATGTTGCATAAATAATGGTAGTTTCCCCATCATAAGTATCATAATTCAAACGCAGCGTACACCATCTTGGTTCTTGTGTTAAAGTTCGTGCCTGGTATGTAATCTCAGTATTCTCTCTTGTTTCGACTCCACGATAAATCTGGGATTTTACCTTTGCTCTATCACTATCTTCCACGCCAAACAAAGTATCCTTGTCAAACGCTGCTCGAACATCCTCTTTTGTTCCATCCATCAATTGACAAAAACCATCGTTCACATATTCCAGTGTAAAATGAAATGCTTTATCTACATGATAAATACAAATTCCACAATCAATCTGATCCAGTAACTGCTGCTCTCTTTGATTTATATGAATCGTTGTATTCATACTATTTCCCCCTGATTCTATTTGTATTCATTTTACTCCTAATCTTTCATCCTTTCAACCGTTATCTACTTTACTTTTCCTTTACTTTTCTCAAAAAGAGCATAAAAAATCCAGCAAAAAATCTGCTGGATTTTAAAATAATTTTATTGATTTGCATCTTTGTCATCAACAGTTAAAACCTTAGGATCTTTCCCTAAATCCCCTTGATATTCAATGGTTATAGTATTACCATTAAGAATTCCATTTACAGATGTTATTTTAGCATGACCTGTATAGATTGTATATTCAACTCCCTTATAGTTAATAAGAAGATTGTTCATACTTCCTTCAACAACCGTTGCTTCGATTTTTATTGTTTTTTGCTCTGTTGGCTGCTTTGTTTCTGTGGTCGTTGGCTGCTTTCTCTCTGTAGTTGTTGGTTTCTTTCTTTCTGTAGTTGTTTTACGCTTTTTCGCTGTAGTAGTTGTTTTATGCTTTTTCGCTGTAGTTGTTGGTTTCATCTTAGCAGTTGTTACTTTTACCTTATTTGAAGATAAATCCGCTGCAAATACATAAGCTGTCTTTCCTTTATAGGTAATTCTTGCCCAACCGTTATCACATTCTCCAGTACGATTCACTGATTGTCCTGTCTTCAAGTATCCAATTTTCTTTCCTTTAATGTTTGGATTGGTACGAACGTTAAGAGGTAGTTTTGCATACATTGTATCATCTCTTTTTGTAATCTTAACCTTTTTTGCTTTCTTGACAACTTTTTTAACTTCCTTCTTTGCATTCTCATCATTATCAACAAGCTTTACAACCTTACAATTGATAGAACCATCTTTTAAAATATCACCTTCATATGTAATTGCGATTATATTTCCTGCATGCATTCCATTCTTAAGTTCTAAATCTACATTCTTGGTTACAAACCAATAGGTATTACCAGTGGCATCCTTTACTAACACACGATCTTTCTTGATCTGTTGAATCTCACATGTAAGTAGTTGATGTCCTGTCTTTGCATCTGTAGATGCTTCTGTTGTAGCCTGAGTTGTTGCTTGTGTTGTAGCCTCTGTGGTTGCTTTTGTAGTAGCTTCTGTCTTGTCCTTAGAATTCCCACATCCAGATAAAGAAAGAGCTAAACTAAAAAATAAAGTTGCCACAATCCCCTTTGTTAATTTCCTCATATTCTGCCTCCTTAATTTCTTTCATTCATGCACCAATTTATATACATTGTACTACATAATATAACAAAAAACTATATATAAGTGTACACATCTAGTACATTTTTATGTTTTATGCTACAATACGTGTAAAAAAGAAGGAGAAATAATATGCCAGTATTTGATTTTAATGAGGACAGTAAGAATAAAACTACAGTCCCATGTACATACACAACATTTCACTCCAATCTGCCTTTTGCAGATAAAGGACATCCCATTTTAATTTTAGATTCCTCAAAAAATAAATGGAACCATCATTCTCATGGGATTTTTACAAACCCTGTAAAGACAACTACTTTTGAGTTTGACGAAGAAACAGGAACGGTGGCTGCAGATATTTTAAAAATAGATTCCAGATTCACAAGCCTTACAAAATGGCTAGGGGAAAATCATATTAAGGTTCGCCTATCTGGTGAACATACAAAAGAAGGATATGCAGTATATGAAATTCGTGAAATAGGATTTGGAAAAGCAACGAAACTTTCTGCTGAAGATGGATTCCTTCAATTTATGATGGAACGATTATTCTCAAGCAACGCACCGGAAGAGTCACTAGAAGATGAAGAACTTGATGAAGCTGGGGATGATATGAAACTTACCAGTATTCAAAGTATTACAGATTTTATGACTTGTGCTGGAAGAACTCTTCCAGACAACATTAGACTTTGGGCAAGAAGAAATCTTGCTGTTGCCCGTTCTCACGAGGTAACTCCAGAAGAAAGACGACATGCTCAAAGGGCGCTTTCCATTATGATGAACATTCAATGGAAAACCAATTATTTTGAATCTATTGATCCAAATGAGGCACGTCGTATCTTAGATGAAGAACTTTATGGCATGGAACGTGTCAAACAAAGAATTATAGAGACTATTATTCAAATTAATCGTACCCATACTCTTCCTGCTTATGGTATTCTTTTAATTGGACCTGCAGGAACAGGAAAATCCCAAATTGCCTATGCTGTTGCCAAAATTCTAAAACTGCCATGGACAACCCTTGATATGAGTTCTATTAATGACCCAGAACAGCTAACTGGAAGTTCCCGTATTTATTCCAATGCAAAGCCTGGAATTATAATGGAAGCTTTTAATGCAGCAGGAGAATCCAATTTAGTTTTTATTATTAATGAGTTAGACAAAGCGGCTTCTGGAAAAGGAAATGGAAATCCAGCAGATGTGTTATTAACACTTCTTGATAATCTTGGTTTTACAGACAACTATATGGAATGTTTGGTTCCAACTGTTGGCGTATATCCTATTGCAACTGCAAATGAAAAAGATCAGATTAGCGCCCCTTTAATGTCAAGATTTGCAGTGATTGAAATTCCAGATTATTCTGTTGATGAGAAGAAAGTTATTTTTTCTAAATTCTCACTTCCTAAGGTTCTAAGACGAATGGGATTAAAGGAAAATGAATGTGTTGTAACAGAAGAAGGTCTAGATGCTTTGATTGAATGTTTTAAAGACACTACTGGAATTCGTGATTTAGAGCAGGCAGCAGAACATATTGCAGCCAATGCCTTGTATCAAATTGAAGTCGATTATGTAAATGCAGTATCATTTACAAAAGAGATGATTTTAAATTTATTTTTATAGCATATACGAAAAGAACCAGTTTGGAATTCCAAACTGGTTTCTCATTTTAAAGCATCACTTCTATTTACTCTTCATGAACCTCCCAATATCCGTATCGCTTTCCACCTTTACGTTCTATTTTACCTTGCTCTACAAGAAGTTTCATAGTACGTTTCACTGTGCTGCGTGATATTTCAAGTGATTCTGCTAATTCATCATATGTGCAGTTTGATGTCTTGCTGATAACTTGAAGGATTTTTTCTTCCAAAGGTCTTTCCATAGGGTCATCCAAAGGGTCATCTTGACCCTTTGGCACTTTAGAATATGGCACTTTGGCACTTTGGAGTGCAGAAAACTTTACCATAATATCTTCGCCGTGAACGATGTATTCTGGGTCTTCACTGCCAAGATTCTTACAGGCATCCTTAATCTTCTGAATACCACGTCCCCAACTTTCAATATATCCGACTCGATAAAACACTCGTGCAATATCCGGATTATACGGCTTTGATGCGTGAGAACCCAACAGTGTCTCTGCTGTCCAGCCAAACGGCAACATACTGCAGTTGCTGACAAACATGGCATCATCCTCAATGCGAATCTGCACAGGAACATTGTCTGCCCAATTGCAATGAATCAATGCATTAAAAACAGCTTCTCTCACAGCATCACGTGCAAACGGATAAGTTTCCACTCGGGTTTCCTTATGATACGTAATGGCTGCTTTTAGATACTTCAAATATATTAGATCAATTACTCTGTCTGCCATGATAAGCAAGGAACCATGTACTTCATCCTGATATAGTAATTCACTTCCTTCAAATTTTCCAATTTTAACATAACAACCACCGATAACTTTTTCCGGTTCTCTGTAAAAACATAATGCACCAGCACGCTTTAAATTGCCGTCCACCACTAAATCCAGCTTCTCCAACAATTCTGCGTTCGGGATGTCCAAATCTTCCTTTGACATTCGTCCACTTCGCAGAGCTTCTCTTCTAAAAATGTCGAAACTCTCTTTATCCAAGTCATCAATTCCGATATTGGAAATCGTCGCTGCATCCCATTTCAAACCAGTCTTTTCCATAAGAAAATTAGTGAGTGCATTTCCACGCAACAGCTGTTTTGTACTACCACTTCTATAATGATACTCACCATCATAATTCACGGGAAAAGACCACGGATTAACCACGATTTCAATATAGTCCACCCCGTCATCATTCAGCAAGTTCACATCTGCCACAATGCCCAGTTTGTTTTGAATTTTGTTCGGAATGTCCTCTAGAAGTTTCTTGGAATTTTTTACTCCAATAATCGTTCCATCATCACGTGTTCCAATATATATCTTTCCGCCCTGTGCGTTTGCAAAACCGCATATCCATTTCAGATATTCATCACGCCAAGACTCTTTCCATTCTATATTTTGGTTTTCTGCCATATTATGAGTCTCCTTTATTTCATCACGTCTTCAAGTAATAATTAGTAGATATCCATATATAATATGTTAATCTGTCTTTTTCAATCCGTTATCAATAAGCAACTTGAATAATCTGTAAATACGTCTTTCTTCATTATATCACTAAACCTACAATTAGTAATAAGAATATTACATAAGTAGCGAATTCTTTTTGTGATACTTACAAAGGTTAAAATCACAAGATTCATGTTTCATTAATTTTTCGATTTCCAATAGTGATTTTAATTGTCTTACAGTATAATTAGCATTGGTTGTATTATTTATTCGTATAATTAATTATATCAAAAAATCGCTGAAGTCACAGACCTCAGCGATTTTTCTTTTAGGGAACTTTTTTACAACCCCTTATTTTATCTTCATTGTTTTTTTGTACCCTGTACGGCTCTTAAACAATTTCTTATATTTAGATACTTTCTTACTAGGGACATCTATCTTGGCATTTTTCTTGATGTTCTTAATGGCCTTGCTGCCCACTGACTTAAGTTTTGTACTCTTAATGGTCAACTTGGATAATTTCTTACAATTATAAAACGCATACTTTCCAATGCTTGTTACATTGTTGCCTATGGTTACTTTCTTAAGTTTGGTATAGCTTTTACACACGTTGCTTCCAATGGCTGTAATCTTGAACGTCTTATTTCCAATCTTCACTGTATTTCCAATGGACAAGCTGGTAAGCTTGGATTTGCTAGTGGTTACGCCAGTTAAGGTAACCGTTCCTTTTCCATTTGTACTTGCATTGGTTACTTTATATTTTTTGGAACTTACGGTATAAGTTTTTCCTTTAGAGATTGTGATTTTAAAGGTCTTTTTTAAGGTTCCGCCATAATTTCCCTTCCCTGTTATGGTAATAGTGGCAGTTCCAATGTATTTGTTGTTTGTATAAGAAACAGTGTAATCTGTTCCTGCTTTTAATGTGGTACTTCCTGCTCTTAGAGAAATCTTAGACTGTGTCTGTGATTTCCCAGTGTAATTCTTACTATAAATGCCACTTACCCCTGCTGATGCAATGTTCTTCTTTTGTGGTATGATAACTTCCTTTGTATCTGTATACTCTTTGTTATCAAAACTCACTTTTGCTGTGTAAGTTATTTTTCCTGACTCATATAATGTGGCTTGTTTTGTAACACTCGTTACAGTACATGACTTCTCATCTACATGGGCACTATCGACTGTACATGTTCTCTTTGCTGTACAATCATAGCCACCTGTCTTTGCATTTTTTGTCCAAGTAAGTGTTGGATCACCGTATGTATGGGATCCAAATATAGTCTCATTGGTATTGCTATATCCTGTAGTTGGAGTACCTGATCTTATACAGTTCTCATACTTATCCACTTGATATACAGTTGCACCACCAAGAACCGGATATGCATCTGCTTTCTCGCCGGATAATGTTTGTCCCCATGGAAGAGTCTCTCCCTCTGCTGGAGTGCTCTTGCTGCCATTGAGCAGCCATGTTATTTCGCCACTTACAAATTCCATAGAAGATTTTCCCTCAGCACTACCAGTTACATCCTCACCATTAATGCCAAGGGCGGTGCAGTTTTCCTTATCGTAATAGCAGTTGGTGATAGTGCCTTCATTATTATAGCCGTTTACACCTCCAACGGAGTTTGCTCCGCTGACGCTACCACTATTGATGCAGTTGGTGATAGTGCCATTATAATTATAGCCGTTTACACCTCCAACGGAGTTTGCTCCGCTAACGCTACCACTATTAGTGCAGTTAGAGACGCTACAATTGTCAGTACTATTATTATTATTGCCGCTCACGCCGCCAACATTATTAGCACCACTGACGCTACCACTATTGGTGCAGTTGGTGATACTGCCAAAATTACTACCACTCACACCGCCAACATAATAGCTCATACCGTTCACGTTACCACTATTGGTGCAGTTGGTGATGATACCATTAAAAGAATTATCACCACTCACGCCACCAATATCATCTACTCCGCTGACGCTTCCACTGTTAGTGCAGTTGGTGATGCTGCCACTATTTATGCCACTCAAGCCGCCAACATTATTCTGACCCTTAAAATAAGAATCAACCACGTTTACATTTTCAATGGTGCCACTTTTATTATAGCCAAACAGACCAACATAATTGTTGGTGGAGTCCACATATACTCCTTTGATAGTGTGTCCTTTTCCGTCAAAAGTTCCTTCATAGCTATTGTCCCTGTCAGTGCCTATTGGTGTCCATACACGGAAGTTTTCACCGTTTCCATTTAATGTTCCATCTTTGTTTAATACCCCTGTGTTCACTGTGATGTCTTTTACCAGTGTGGCACAGGCTGATTTATTTTGGGTTAGATTATCTGTTCCATTGACAGTTGCCGCAAACCAGTATAGATTATCTGCGTTGGCGATTTGGTAAGGATCTTCCTTTGTTCCATCCCCCTTTGCAGGCTGTACCAGATTCCCTGTGGTGTTTTCCTTGGTTGTCTTTTCTGTAGCTGAAACGGGCATAACGGTCATGGTAACTACCATGCACAGTGCCAGTATAAGGCTTAAAATTCTTTTCTTTTCATGCATTTTTCTACTTCCTTTCTTTGTCTCGTCTCCTGTAAAGTCTCTTAGTCTTCTGGTATCTTCTGCTTGTTTTTTCTATTTTATCTTCATTGTTTTTTTGTATCCTGTACTGCTCTTAAACAATTTCTTATATTTAGATACTTTTTTACTAGGGACATCTATCTTAGCATTTTTCTTAATGTTCTTAATTGCCTTGCTACCCACTGACTTAAGTTTGGTACTCTTAATGGTCAACTTGGATAATTTCTTACAATTATAAAATGCTGACTTTCCAATACTTGTTACATTATTGCCTATGGTTACCTTCTTAAGTTTAGTATAGCTTTTACAGGCGTTGCTTCCAATGGCTGTAATCTTGAACGTCTTATTTCCAATCTTCACTGTATTTCCAACGGACAAGCTGGTAAGTTTGGATTTACTTGTAGTTACACCAGTTAAGGTAACCGTTCCTTTTCCACTTGTACTTGCATTGGTTACTTTGTATTTTTTGGAACTTACCGTATAAGTTTTTCCTTTGGAGATTGTAATTTTAAAGGTCTTTTTTAAGGTTCCGCCATAATTTCCCTTCCCTGTTATGGTAATGGTGGCAGTTCCAATGTATTTGTTGTTTGTATAAGAAACAGTGTAATCTGTTCCTGCTTTTAATGTGGTACTTCCTGCTTTTACAGAAAGCTTAGACTGTGTCTGTGATTTCCCAGTGTAATTCTTATTATAAATGCCACTTACCCCTGCTGATGCAATGTTCTTCTTTTGTGGTATGATAACTTCCTTTGTATCTGTATACTCTTTGTTATCAAGACTCACTTTTGCTGTGTAAGTTATTTTTCCTGACTCATATAATGTGGCTTGTTTTGTAATACTCGTTACCGTACATGACCTCTCATCTACATGGGTATTATCGACTGCACAGATTCTCTTTGCTGTACAATCATAGCCACCTGTCTTTGTGTTTTTTGTCCAAGTAAGTGTTGGCTTGCCATACACATGGGCTCCAAATATAGTCCCATTGGTATTGCTATATGTTGTAGTTGGAGTACCTGATTTTATACAGCTCTCATACTTATCCACTTGATATACAGTTGCACCACCAAGAACCGGATATGCATCTGCTTTCTCACCGGATAATGTTTGTCCCCATGGAAGAGTCTCTCCCTCTGCTGAGGTGCTCTTGCTACCGTTGAGTAGCCATGTTATTTCGCCACTTGCAAATGCCGTAGGAGATTTTCCCTCAGCACTACCCTCTACATCCGCACCGTTAATGCCTCCAGCAGTGCAGTTTTCCTTATCGTAATAGCAGTTGGTAGTAGTGCCTTCATATTCATAGCCATTCACGCCGCCAACAGAATTCCTCATACCACTGACACTTCCGCTATTGATGCAGTTGGTGATGCTACCATCATCATTATAGCCACTCACGCCTCCAACAGCATCTTCGCCACTGACGCTGCCGCTGTTAGTGCAGTTGGTGATGGTTCCACTATTTTCGCCACTCACGCCGCCAACACAAGATCCGCCCTTAAAATAAGAATCTGCCACATTCACATTTTCAATGGTTCCACGGCTATAGCCAAACAGACCAACATAATCCTTGGAGGTGTTGACATACAGTCCTTGGATGGTGTATCCATCTCCGTCAAAAATTCCGCTATATTGATTGTCGTCATTGCCTATTGGCTCCCATACACGGAAGCTTTCACCGTTTCCATTCAAGTTCCCATCTTTGTTTAATACCTCTGTGTTCACTGTAATGTCATTTACCAGTGTGGCACAGGCTGATTCATTTTTATTTAGATTGTCCGTGCCATTGACAGTTGCTGCAAACCAGTATAGGTTATCTGCGT
>JAQVEG010000077.1 GCA_028697725.1 Anaerostipes sp. | reverse complement strand
CTTGTAATATCTGGATTCTCATGTGAGAATCTAAAATCAGCTTCTTTGTCTAGGAAGTATAGGTTCTGACCTCTTTGGGCTGCCAGTTCAATTCCATCATGAATTGGCTGACCACCTCCACCAGAACATCCTCCAGGACATGCCATTACTTCTACAAACTCGTATTTTACATCCCCGGATCGAATAGCTTCCATCAAAGCTCTTGTGTTAGAAAGTCCACTGACAACTGCAATACGTATCTCATTTCCAGCAATATCAAAAACAGCTTCTGTCCATCCTTCTCGAACCTCTCCACGAATCTCTTTAAATGCATCTGCATCTGGATTCTCTCCAGTTACAAGAAAATATGCGGAACGAAGTGCTGCTTCCATAACTCCACCTGTAGCTCCAAAAATAACTCCTGCACCAGTTCCAATTTCAAAAGGATTATCAAACTTTGACTCTTCGATATATTTTGGATCAATTTGCTCCTGACGAATCAAGCGATCTAATTCTCTTGTTGTTAATACACAGTCTACGTCATGTCCTGCATATTCTTCATAAAACAAGTCCATTTCTCTTTCATCTTTCTTTGCCAGACATGGCATAATTGACAAGGTAAACATATTGTCAGGATTAATATCCATTTTCTTAGCAAAATAAGATTTCATAACTGCTCCAAACATCTGCTGTGGAGACTTGGCACTAGAAAGTCGTCCTACCATATCTGGATATTGGGATTTTAGAAAACGAACCCATCCTGGGCAACATGAGGTAAACATTGGATATTGTTCTAAGTCCCCATCCTGAAGACGTTTTAAGAATTCACTTCCTTCTTCCATAATTGTCAAATCCGCAGAAAATGTAGTATCAAATACATAATCTACTCCCATTTCCTTTAGAACTGTGACAATCTTCTCAACCGTTGCTTCTTCTCGGCTAAGTCCCAGCGCTTCTCCCCATGCGGCACGTACTGCTGGAGCAATCTGTGCTACCACAACTACATCTGGATTTTCAATTGCTTTTAATAACGCTTTTGTATCATCTCGTTCTCTTAATGCACCCACTGGACAGTGTGTAATACATTGTCCACAAAGGGAGCAGTCTGCTGTTTGAATTTCTCTGCCATGGGACACATCAACAGTTGTTCTTGCACCAGTTCCAGAAACATCCCATACATTTAATCCTTGTACCTTGTCACAAATTTGAACACATCGCATACATTTGATACATTTTTTTGTGTCACGAATCAATGGGAATGTTTGATCCCATTGTTTATCTTCAACCTCTCTTTTATAAGGAATTTCAAGAATATTCAAATCATTTGCAATGGTCTGCAGGGTACAGTTTCCACTTCTGCTACACGTGACACAATGATCATCATGCTGAGACAACAACATTTCAACAATCTCTTTTCGATTTCTCCGAACCTTTGGACTGTTGGTGTAAATTACCATGCCATCTTCTACTACATTGTTACAAGATGTAATCAGACGGTCTTTTCCCTCAAGTTCCACAACACACACACGACATGCACTAATTTCATTAATACCTTTCAAATAACACAGTTTAGGAATTGGGATATGTATGGTTGCCGCCGCCTCCATAATTGTAGTTCCCTCTGGAACACAGACTGGTTTTCGATTAATTGTTAAATTTACCATTTGACATCCCTCCCTCCTTTAAAGATTCCATATCCAAAGTGATCACAACGAAGACAACGACCTGCCTCCTGACATGATTCCTTTTCTGACATGCACATTTCAACGCCATCAAAATCATTTACTCGTTCACTTGCTTCTCTTTCTATCATGTTGACACGTCCACATGGTGTACGATCCTCAAGACTTGGATCTGGAATATCAACATCCACTGTAATTTCATGACGGTATCCTAGATATTCATCAATATTTGCTGCAATCACTTTCCCTGCCGCAATAGCAGAAATAACCGTAGATGGTCCCGTTGCACAGTCACCACCTGCAAATACACCTGGAATCTCATCAAATCCACCATAGTTTTCTGTTTTAATTCTTCCTCGAAGAACTGGTACTCCTGATTTTTCAAAATGATGGTACTCAATATCTTGCCCAATGGCTACAATTAAGTATTCACAAGGAATTAAGATATCTTTTTCTCCTGTTGGAACTACACTGGCTCTACCATCTTTTATCTTACTAATCATCTGAGGTGTTACCCAGATTCCTTTTACATGCCCATTCTCATCCAATTCTATTTTGCTAGGTGCACGAAGAGTCTGTACTTCAATTCCCTCGGCTATAGCACCTTCAATTTCTGCTGAAAGAGCTGTCATGTCGGCAACACGTCGGCGATATACAATACTAACCTTTTTGGCACCAAGTCTTTTTGCCGTACGAACTGCATCCATAGATACATTTCCTCCGCCAATGACTGCAACTTCTTTTCCATTTAAATCTGGATATTGATTATGTCCCACACCACGTAAGAAAGATACTGCGGAAATCACGCCTTGGGCATCCTCTCCCTCTAGACCAAGCTTTTTATCTGTACTTGCTCCTATGGTAATCAAAACTGCATCATATTCTGCTCTTAAATCTTCTACGGAAAAATCTTTTCCTATTCTCTTTCCATGCTCAACCTTGACACCTGTATCCAGAATTGCCTGAATATCATCATCCAGACGATTCTTTGGAAGACGATAGTTTGGAATTCCATAGCGAAGCATTCCGCCAAGTTTTGACAACATTTCAAATACGGTTACTTCATGTCCCATTAGTTGAAGATAATAGGCTGCACTTAATCCTCCTGGTCCTCCTCCCACAATGGCAATCTTTTTACCAGTAGGCTCCTGACACTCTGGAGGTGCAACATAACCCGCTTTATCTGCCGCCATTCGTTTTAATCCACGAATATTCACAGCATCATCCATCATATTTCTTCGGCATCTCGCTTCACATGGATGTTCACAGATAAATCCACAAGTTGTTGGAAATGGATTGTCTTTCCGAATCAAACGAATAGCATCCTCATAGCGTCCCTCTCTAACCAATGCAATATATCCTGGAATATCAACTCCTGCTGGACATAGAGATACACATGGTACTGGTAAATCAAGGGTGCTTAGACACCGATGATACATAATATGTTCTAAATAATCATCTCGAAAACCTTCCACACCTTCATAGACCATTCTTGCAGCCTCATAACCAATGGCACAGTTTGCTGACTCCATAATTGTCTCAGATGTACTACGAATTAATCCAAGTGTCTGGATGGTTGCATTTCCATCTAACACATCTGTTAACAGATTCTTTAATTGTCCCAGACCAACTCGACATGGTACACATTTTCCACAAGTCTGTGCGTGGCACAACTCCAAAAATGCTCTGGACATATCTACTGGACATAGTCCTGGGGGACTTGCTTCAATTCGTCTTTCTAAATCTTTATAAAGACCCTCCACCACAAGTTGAGACTTGTTTGGTGCATTTAACTCTAATCGACTCATTTTTTCACCCTTCCTTTTCGTATTTTGTACTCAATTATATACAATTTACGTCTATGAAACAATAGGAAACAAGCAAATTCATCGTTTGTTTAATAACTAACGATGATATGGATTTTTATGTAAAAAAAAGAAAGAAGAACGCTTCTGTTCTTCTCCCATTTTCTATCTTTTTAATAGGATACAATAATTCCACCATCACACGCATATAAACTACTGACACCCTTTGTATCTATAATAATAATCTCTTTTGCCTTTATTTTCTTTTCTAACATATCCTTAAATGCCTCTGCACGCTGCTTACAATTGCAGTGTGCAACTGCGAGAATACGGTCTGATAAATCCCTTGCTGCATAATCTTCTGCAATGGCATCTGCTAGCTTTGATAATGCCTTCTTCGTTCCTCTTGCCTGACCAAGCTTCTCAATAGTACCCTCTCTCGTCCCTTCCATCACTGGTTTTATGTTAAGGGCGCTGGCTAAGGTTGCACTCACTTTAGAAAGACGGCCATTCCTCTTTAGTACATCTAACGTTTCAAGAACAAAATAAGTTCTTTGTCCACGAATATACTCCTCCACTTTTTCAACAACCTCTTCAAAATCCATTCCTGTAGAAGCATACTCATAAATCTTTCTTGCAATTAAAATCTGCGTCGTCGAAGCACCTCTGGAATTGAATACATAAATATTCTTCTTCCCATTCTCTTCCTCATACAAGTTCTTTGCTAAAACTGCACTATTATAAGAACCACTTAACTCTGCTGACAATGTAATGACATAAATATCATCTGCCTTATCATAATTCATCTTATAACTTTCCGGTGCAGGACACGCTGACTTTACTTCGCCTTTGCTGCGTGCTACTTTATCTAAAAAATCCAACTGATTGAATGTCTCATCATCAATAATTTCATATTCTTCCACTAATAAAGTCAATGGAACCCATGAATAACACCCCTTCTCAAAATCTTCCTTTGTTAAATCCGTACAACTATCACAGACAATATTAAAACTCATCCTATGTCTCCTTTATCTATATTTATTTATCTCCATCAGATATAGTATTCGTTACTACATATACTATCATATCCATTTACAAAAGAAAAGACAAATGCCATAATTCACAGCATCTGCCTTATTATTCCCTTGTTACGCTTCCTTTGATTCATCTCCACCTAGGAAATATGCAATCACACATCCAACAATCAATGCAATCACACTTGTTATAATTGTAGTTACAGAAAAATCTGTAAACTTTGCTTCAAATAAAATTGCAATAGGTGATCCAACAATAAGACCAATAATACCACAATAGGTAATTGCAGTATAATTCTCAAATAAGAACTCAATAACCTTGGCAATTACAACAATTCCAATAAGGATTCCAATTCCCATTGGAATTAGAATATACATCCCTCTCATAATTCCAGCAGTGTCCATCTTGCTTAAACTCACAGTAAACTCTGTAATGGTGTTTAACACTGGCTGATAAAATCCTAAAATCAAAAGAACCATAGAACCACTTACCCCTGGAATTACCATAGTTGCTGCCGCAATCACTCCAACAAAAAACATCTGGATCATCATAACTGGATTCATGTGAAGAACTACAGAACTTCCACCGCTACTTCCAAGAATAGGCATTAATACAACAATACCAAAGAAAATCAAAAATACAATTCCCTCTCTTATTTTAATGGTGGTACCATGTAAATTCTTCGTGATAATAGGAAGACTTCCAATAATCAATCCAATAAACAGCAAATTCGTCTGCATTGGATAATTGGAAAATAACCACTTAATCACAAAAGACAGTCCTACAAGACCAAGCAATGCTCCAATAAGAATTGGAATCAAAATTTCCATACTTTTCTTAAAATCACTCTTTATGTGTGTCACTGCATAGATAATCTTGTCGTAAATTCCCATAGAAACTGCCATGGTTCCACCACTAACGCCAGGAATAATATTGGCAACTCCAATTAAAACGCCTCGACATATTGACTTTAATAATTTCATTTTTACATAAACTCCTTTAAATACTGCTTCATTTCTTCATCCCACATCTGTTCCAATGTATGGTCTGCCACAAAAGTTTTCCTTGATACCCCAGGGGTACATGTAAGGACTCCTCTTTGGAAATAAACATTAATAAACAAGCCTGCAATCTCATCTGCATCTACTGGTATGTTATACCGCATTACAAACTCTTCAACTTTCTTTCTTGTTAACATTAAAACAAATCGAAATGATAATGGTGTTTTCTTTCCTTTAATTAAGGAAAATATTCTAGTTTTCTCACTTTTCCAGGATATATATTGATATTCTTTTATCAATTCCCATTGATCACTATCATAAAACTCTTCCTGTAACGTTCCATCAAATTCATAGGAAATGGACATAGTCAGCTTTCCTTCTCGCATCAAGAACTGATCAAATAAATCTCCGACTAAAAGCTTTGACATAAATGATTTAACTTGCTCGATTTCAATTGCTACCATACCTTTTTCCTCCCCTTGATAGACGTACAATCTATTGTACATTTAACAAGAAGAAAGTGCAAGTAAAGTTTTACCTG
>JAQVEG010000034.1 GCA_028697725.1 Anaerostipes sp. | reverse complement strand
CAGCAGATGCGGCACAACTGCCTTGGGAGGTACTGGCGAAAGTGACAACAAGAATCGTAAACGAAGTGGACCATGTCAATCGAGTGATGTACGATTGCACAGGGAAACCACCAGCAACAATTGAGTTCGAATAAAATTTTAAAAAAATAAAGCCAGTGTTTATGCACGTTCCAAGCATATTTGCTTAGTGAATGGCAACGATTTGGCAACATTTGTATTTTATTCGAAAAATAAAATTATCTTAATTAGACATAACAAAACCTTACTGATTTTCAGAAATAATAACTGAAAATTGGTAAGGTTTTTTTGCGTCTATTTTTTCTTGTTCTTCTTCTCTTCTTGCAAAAATGCGTCTACGAGCATATCACTTAATCCCTGCGAAGGAACCTTAGCCCGATGCTGTGAAGTATCTAATTGAGGATACTTATATCTCCATTCGTCATATTCCTCTTTGGTGATTTCACCATTTCCTAACCTTGCAGCTTCGGTCTGCCAGGCGAGGAACATATCGAATATGGCAGCATAGGTCATTCCGGTTGATTTATCCAGATGCAGGCAGAGTTCTCCATCAATCTCTCCGATTTTCAGTCCATACATATCTTCCAAAGCAAAAAGCGTATGCATCAGACCAAGGTAGCTGTCTATATTTGGGACAGTCAGTGCCCGGGGACTGACATCAAAGATTTGAGCCATTTCCTTGACAAGATCATTTTTGGGTACTCTGGCTTCTGATTCATATTGAGCCATACGAACATCGGATGTTTTGCCAAGAAAGCCTAAAAGCTCCCCCAGATTCTTTTGTGTCATTCCTTTTCTATTGCGAAAGAATTTGATACGTTGACCGATTGCCATGATAAGACCTCCTAAACAAATATGTTTTGATAATAAAAAAAGTATAACACAGGTCAAAATGAATAGCAACGAGAACTTAAACAAAAAAAGTTAATTACTATTTTGAAAACCTATTGACTTAACGCAAAATGTTTAGTAAGATATAAATACAAAACTTAAACAAATAAGTTTAATAAAATGAAAGGAGAAAAAGTATGGTAAACAAATCATTTTTGACAGTACAGGAAGTAGCCGATGAACTGGGAGTGTCCAAATCCTATGCCTATAAGGTAGTCAGACAACTAAATGAAGAACTGCGGCAATTAGGATATCTGACTGTAAACGGCAGGGTAAATGCCCAGTTTTTTCAAAAGAAATTATGTTACAGCGAGTAAAAAAGAGAGGATGTGATGAGATGGCTGTTTATAAGGATGGAAACAAATGGCGAGTTGTTTTTCGCTACACGGACTGGCAGGGCGAACGCCGACAGACACAGAAGCGTGGATTCGCCACGAAAAGAGAAGCTCAGATGTGGGAATGTGAAGAAATGTTGAAAAAGAGATCTAAATTGGATATGACTTTTGAAAGTTTCTTCGAAATCTATGAAACAGACAAGAAAAAGAGAGTAAAAGAAAACACATGGGAATCTAAGGGACATGTGATAAGAACCAAGATACTTCCATATTTTGGGAAGCGAAAGATGGAAGAGATTGAACCGAAAGACATTATTGCCTGGCAGAATCACTTGCTGGAATACAAGGATGCTTCGGGAAAGGAATATGCTCCTACTTACCTGAAAACAATTCATGCTCAGCTGAGTGCTATTTTTAATCATGCAGTAAGGTATTACAATTTGCCCAGTAATCCGGCTAAGAAGGCAGGATCGATGGGTTCAGAGAAACACAAGGAAATGTTATTTTGGACGAAGGAAGAATATTTACAATTTGCTGATGCAATGATGGACAAACCGCAATCCTATTATGCCTTTGAGATGCTGTATTGGTCTGGGGTCCGTCTGGGCGAGCTATTAGCACTTTGTGCAGATGACTTCAATTTCGAAAAATCAACGCTGACAATTAATAAATCATATCAAAGATTAAAGGGAGAAGATGTGATTACAAGTCCTAAGACACCAAAGAGCAATAGAACCATTAAGTTATCAAAGTTCTTATGCGATGAAATGAAAGATTATATTGGAATGCTTTATGAGGTCAATTCTAAAGACAGATTATTTCAGATTTCAAAATCTTATCTGCATCATGAAATGGACCGAGGGGCAAAAGCAAGTGGAGTTAAGAGAATTCGCGTCCACGATCTCAGACATTCACATGTCAGTTTGTTAATCAACATTGGATTTACAGCAGTGGATATTGCCGAAAGAGTTGGACATGAAAGTATAGATATCACGTATCGATACGCACATTTATTTCCAACAAAACAGACAGAAATGGCAGAAAAATTAGAGATTGAACGCATGGGAAAGGAGGATGAAACGATTGGATAGAAATGTAGATAACAAAGGACGCTGGAGAAAAAGAACAGTTGCTTTCCGGGTATCCGAGGAAGAAGCAAAACTATTGGATGATTGTGTCAGTTTATCAGGTCTGACGAAGCAGGATTATATTCTGCGGAGACTGTTACATCGTGAGGTAGTCGTGCAGGGCAATCCGAGAGTATATAAGGCACTTCGGAATCAAATGGCAGATATTTATACTGAGTTACAGAGAATTGCGGATGTAAGTGAAATGAGTGATGAATTTCAATTCACACTTCAACTTATAGCTGAAACAATGAATGGTTTGAAGGAGGACAATGAATGGGAGTAACTAAAAAAGCAGCTGTTCCAGTTCCATCTGTTGGCGCAGATGTGGAGCAGCCACCTGTAAAAAATAACAAAGAAATTATAGCAAATAACACCACACAAAACAATCTGCAAGCCGCAGAAAGTTTGAATTCAGAAGCATTTTCTGAAAGTATTCCAGCACAAAAGTCAAGTGATGCCATACAGAATGCGTTAGAGGTTATTTCGATGGATGAATTGTACGATACCATCTATCCGCCCAAAATACCGATTGTAGATGGACTGCTTTATAACGGAATGTATCTATTTGTTGGAGCACCCAAGGTTGGAAAATCTTTCTTTATGGCACAGCTTGGTTATCACATTAGCAAGGGAGCCCCGTTTTGGGGCAACCCTGTAGAAAAAGGTTCTGTTCTTTATCTGGCATTGGAAGATGATTATGCAAGATTGCAAAAACGTCTGTCCAGAATGTTCGGTGTGGAAAGTACGGATAACTTCTTCTTTGCTACCAAGTCAAAAACATTGAACGAAGGATTAGAAGAACAGCTGAATCAATTTGTGAAGGAGCATCAGGATGCAAGACTCATTATTATAGATACCTTGCAGAAGGTCAGAGAGGTTGCTGGGGACAAATTCGGTTACGGAAGTGATTATGACATCGTTACGAAACTGAAAAGATTCAGTGACACGCACAATATCTGTCTATTGGCAGTTCACCATACAAGAAAAATGGAATCCTCTGACAGCTTTGATATGATTTCAGGTACCAATGGCTTACTGGGTGCGGCAGATGGAGCATTTGTCATGCAGAAGCAAAAACGTACAGAGAACAAGGCAATTCTGGAAGTGGCTGGACGTGACCAGCAGGATCAGAGATTGGAATTAAACTTTAATCGTGAATTATGTGTTTGGGAACTTGTAAAAACAGAGACAGAATTGTGGAAGCTATTGCCACTATGGTAACGGCAGAACAGCCAGAATGGACGGGAACAGCCACAGAACTCCTGCAGGTATTAGAGACATTAGGAGTAGAGGAAAAACTTCAACCAAATACCTTATCAAGAAAGCTGAATATTTGTGCGGAAAGTCTGTTGTTGGATAAGAAAATCAAATATTTCAGAGGACGTGACAGTCAGAACAGGCATCTCACACTTACCTACCAAGAGCAGTAATGACGATAAATGACGATTATGACGGTAATTTTTATAGCAGGATGGTATCAAGAATATCGTCATTATCGTCATAACCGTCATAGAAAGGAATTTTATATGAGAAAAACAGAAGTTTATACCAGAATTTTCAAAGAACTTTTGAATGAAGAATTATTAAATGAAGCGGATGTGAATGACATTGCAGATTTGCAGAAGGATGTAGAACAGATTGTTCATAACGTATTAGAAGATTATACATTAGTTTATTCAGTAGGAATTATTGAAGAATAGATGAAAAATAAAAGCCTGCGGATGGGGATGGAAGGAAGACGATATGAAAAATGTTCAGATTCCAGAAGGACTGTTTATGAAACTGTTGAAGTATCATTTGCTGGATGTGGAAGAAGTTCAGCCAGAGATAAAAAAGGGATTGATGGATAAGATGGATGCAATGGTGATGCGTGAATTATATTCCCGATACAAGACAGCACCGACAGAGGAAGAAAAGGAAAAAGCCAGACAGGAGTATCTGGACAAACGAGGAGTACCGGGAAGTTTTCGATGGTAAATCTTCGTTGAGTGCATGATACAGGAGCGTGCCACGCACCTGTGATAGACAGACAAAGAGAAATGATAATGGTGCAGTCGTTAGGCACTGGCAAAGAATTCAGATATAACAATGGGAAGGCTCATTCAAATGGATCTAAATTATTTTGAATTTTCATAAAGGGTATCACGAAACGTTAGACCCTTTGCAGGGAAAATCAGGGAGGAAAATGTAATGATTAAACAGCCAGAATATGGAAGTCGAAATGTGAATGACAGTTTTTACAGATTCGAAGCAAGGATGATAGCAAAGATGAATACAGTTATCGGAGATGTGGAACTGACGAAAGCAGAGGAGAGAACTCTGATCTGGTTAGCGGGATGGGAAGAATCTACGGTGAATCATTTGCTGTCGGTCATTGAAAAAGCAGCTCGGAAACGAGCAGATAAAATGGGCGGATACGCCCATGATGAAAGCAAGTACCAGCGCAGTTCCAAGTCAGATGATTAGTTTTTTAAGCCCTCGGCGTATGAGAGCGAAATACACCCATCGCACAAACTTTGTTTGTACTCAGGGTATTTCGCCCTGCCGGGAGCAATGTCGCCGATAGGCGGATAAGTTCGTAAACAGGTGCCTAAGCACCTACTCACAGTGGCTATTGAGCCATGTTACAGTACAGAAAAAAGGTGTTGCTTATAGCAAGAAATTCATTTATACAGATGTCAAAACTGACGAATCTTAAAGGACGAATCAGCTATATATCCAGCCATGCAAGGCAGGAAAATCTATATGCGGTTTTTGAAACTGTAGATCGAAAATTTTGGAGAGAGCTTGCAAATTGTAATCAGGAAGAATTTCTCAAAAGTGGTTCAGAGGGAAAGTGTATTGAAGCAAGGGAACTAATCATTGCCTTGCCAGAGAGCTTTGTGGAATATAGTCCTAATAGGTTGTTGGAAGTATTCACAAATCATTTTAAACAGAATTATGGTACTGAATGTATTGCTGCATTGCATCATAATAAACGAAAGACTAATTATCACATCCATCTTATCTTTTCGGAACGAAAGTTGTTGGAAGAACCGATGGAAAAGATTGCGAGCAGAAACATGTTTTACGATGAAAGTGGTAAACATGTCAGAACAAAAAAAGAGATATTAGATGAAGGTGGTCAGATACGCCCAGGATGTAAAATTATTCCCAAAGGCGAGGTATATGAGCGAAAGATTTTTACAATCAAAGACAGTCGATTTAAAAGTGAAAACTTTCTGGATGGTGTAAAGAAATCATATACGGATCTCATCAATATTTATGTGAGAAGTGATAAAGACAAGCTGAAAACTTTTGAACGTAATGGTGCTTATCTTCCGATGAAGAAAATTGGTAAGAACAATCCCAAAGCCAAGCAGATAGAAGCAGACAATATGCAACGACAAAAATGGAATCAGACGGTAGACAGAGCATTGGTCAGTGGTGTACAGGAACAACAGATTATCGAAGTCAGAAAGATGGAGATAGGAAAGAAAGCAAGTCAATCCATTCATCAATTCGGGAATCAACCAGAAATGTTTGCGAATATTATTCAGATGGCGATTCGGGTATTGGAATTGATCATTACGCAGATTATACGTGCATCAAAGACAGTTACCGAAAATGCAATGGAATTGATGGAAAATGCTGCAGTACCTGTCTTAGAAACAAAGTCAGATGAAATGATTGCTTTAACACGAGCAGAAGGGAAACAAGTTCCAGCAAAGCCAAAGAAATCTACTCGTGCAGCGGCATATGTGAATTTGACGAAAATCAATGGAAAACTGCAGCAACAAAACAAAGCTATTTACCAGAAGGAGCAAAAGCTGGATGATTTGAAAAAGGAACTACAGGAATGCAGAGGATTCTGGAAAGGGAAACGTCGTAAAGAACTGCAGGGGAAAATTTCTCAAACAGAGAAGCAACTTGAGAATATGAAAATGGACTTGAGCAAGATTGTTACATCTAACGGTTTTCAGAATGTGCGAGCATTCCAACTGGAGTATACGAAATCAGAAGCTGAATATGCATGGTACAAAAAAGCATTGAAAGACTGGAAACAAATGTATGGAACGGAACGGGAAAAAGAACCGAAAAGCATTCATGCAAGGCTGGAACAACATAAACAGAAAATCAAAGAACAGGGGCGAAATGATGTCCAAGTAAGGAAAGTGGACAGAGATGCCAGATAAGGAGAATATGATGAGAAAGCATATAATTGAAGAAAATGGTATTAGCTACACATTAGGGAAAGACGGATTCTATTATCCAGATTTAAAATTACCAGAAGGAACAGAGCATCCTATTGGAAAGTATGGTCGCATGAAGTGTGAGTATTTGAAGAATCATCGTAAAGCAAGGTATTTGAATTTACTATTGAGTGGTGAATTGAATGAGTATTTGCATTGTGTAGATGAAAAATGTGATCAGATGATGGACCTGTTGATCAAGCAGATGAAGGTGAAACAAGGTGTGACGGAGCAGATGAAGGCTGAGGAACCTATGTTGTGGGTGGGATTGATGAATAATATCAGACAGTCGGCAGAGGAATTTGTGTTAAAGGAAATTGTATATCGTTAAGGTGATACGGAGTGGGAAACTACTCCGTTTTAGATTATTTATATATCAAAAAATATACCAATTATACAGAAAATAGAAAATACGCGTTGAGCCGCATAAATAAAGGACTTGTGCGAAAATCGGATAAAACTTGATAAGAGTCACTATATCGAAAAAAACACAAGATATGGAATGAAATAAAAAATGAATACTATATGATGTATAAAATGAGAAAAAGTAAAATTGGTAAAAAGGGTATGCCATTGACAGTATAAAGAAAGCGTGATATTATAAAAATAATAAACATTAGAGGAGGTAATTACAATGATTAATTACAGTATTGACTCCTATAATAGTATGCTCGGAAATATAAGTGAAAAGACTATTCAAAGTGCAGCCTCATGCATTTCACAGTGCACAGGTTGTATGTGTAGTTGCCGTTGCTCATGTTCTGGCGGTATTATAGCAGATTTTGAATGGGAGGAAATGTAAAGATGAGTGCTAATATGGAAGCTTATGCTAAATTATTTGGTGAAATTTGTGACGGTGCAGTTGTAATGGCTCGCTGTGCATGTGTAGCATGCAATTCATGTACATGTGCTTGTTCCTGCAGGAATATCCCTGAGTGGGAGGATGTAGAATGGTAAAACTCTCTAGATATGCACATACATTTGAGTTGGATGGTGCAGTTGCATTATACCATTCACTAAGAATGAAACCAGTATATTTAAATCGAGAGTCTTATGAGAACTTGCAGGCATGGCTTGCAGGTTCTTTTTGTAATACTCTTGAAGAAGCATCTGACGCAATAAAAAAAGAAGTAAATGAGTTAGCAAAATTTAAAATTTTAACAAGAACGGACGATGAAGATGAAAAAGTTTTAAAATTTGTGAAATCAAAGATACCAAAACCAATGATAAATGTATGCTATATGATTTTAAGTGAACAGTGTAATTTGGCGTGTAAATACTGCTTTTTGGGAAATAATGACTCTGAAAAAAGAAGTAATTTTACGCTTGAAAGTATGTCAAAAGAAACTGCTGATAAAGTAATTGATTTTTTTATTCGCCAGATAAAATTATCCGATTTGGACGATGAAGATAATAAACCAGTTATTATTTTTTATGGGGGAGAGCCGCTTGTAAATTATGAAGTTCTTGTTTACATCGCAGAAAAGATAAATGCATTAAGAAGAACAGAAAAATGTATAAAAAATACAGAACTGTCAATGGTGACCAATGGACTTCTTCTTACAGATGAAAGAATAATTAGGCTGAAAGAACTAGGGGTATCAATTGGCATTTCAATTGATGGATTTAATGAAGAAGCTAATAAAATGCGAGTTGATTTAGCAGGAAATCCTGTATATAGCAGAATTTTAAAAACATTAGATCGTTGTAAGGAACTTGGTGCTAATGCATCATTATCAGTAACACTTAGTGAAGAAACAATAAAGAATAAAAGTGATATTTTACAGTTAGTCGACAATTATGGTGTTCACTCTTTTGGATTTAATATTATGATGTCTAGTGAAGAATTTGTTTTACCACAGACATACAATGAGGCGGCAGCACAGTTTATACTTGATGAATTTGTGGAATTGAGAAAAAGAGGAATCTATGAAGACAGAATAATGAGAAAACTTAAAGCTTTTTCAAAAGCACAGGTTTATTTTTCGGATTGTGCGGCTACGGCTGGAGGTCAAATTGTTATTGCACCAAATGGTCAAGTTGGTATTTGTCATGGTTGTCTTCACGATAAAAAATATTTTGTTGCTGATATTTGGAATGATGATTTTGATGCAACAAAAGATAAAAACTTTATCGAGTGGTCACAATTGACACCAATAAATAAGGAGGAATGTCAAGATTGTCCAGCTCTAGGTATTTGTGGTGGCGGATGTCCTATTAATGCTATGAATTTGAAGAATGGAAATACAATTCATGATTTAGATGAGCGTTTTTGTGTTCATTCAAAAATGACATTGGAATTTCTTATTAAAGATTTATATAGAATAATAACGGAAGGGTGAGTTAATGATTGATAACATTGTTATTGAAGGTATAGAAACAAATAATTTAAAAAATATTGATGTTCAAATTATAAAAAAAGGCGTTAATTTAATTATTGGACCTTCAGGCAGTGGAAAGTCATCGCTGGCTTACGATACTATTGCGCAAATAGGTCAGCATGAGTTTATGACTATGTTTGCCGATGCAGTAAGTGAGCCGTCTTATAAAGTTAAATCTTTTTCAAATATGGTTGCTACAGTTCCGATAAAGCAATCTAATCATAATAACAATTTGAGATCAACAATAGGTACTTATTTTGGGTTTAACAGGAGTATTGGATTGATATATGCCGTGCTGCTTGATTTATCCGAAGATTTTTTTGTTTTAAATAAAGAAAGTAATCTATGTGAAAATTGTCATGGATTAGGATATGTAAGTGGACTTGATTATAACAAGATAATTGATTTTAATGTTCCGCTTAAGAATGTTCCATTTAAATGTTGGAATAGGTATAAAGATTTTTTTGCTCAAATGATTGTTAATTTTTGTGTCGACTATAAAATAGATAGTGAGAAGACCTTTAGGCAGTTATCAGACAAAGAAAAAGAGTTGATTTTATATGGGGAAAGCACAGAGAAATATTCGGTTAGATATAAAAAAACAAATGCATTTTCAAGAAGAACTTCAAAATTTTATGGAGTACTTACAGGAATACCAATGCTTCCAAATTGCGGAATAGGTAAGTCATATTATTCGGAATTTGAGTGTGAATGCTGTCATGGAAAGAAGTATAGTAGGCAGTTTGACACGTATAGAGTACAGGGACTTTCGATTGGAGAATTCATGACTACCGAGTTTGCATCGTTGAGAGGCTTTGTAAATAATATTTCTAAGGAAATATCTGACGATAGACTTACGTTTACAATTAGAAATTTGAAAATTTTTATAGACAAGGCTGTAGAATTAAATTTGGGACATTTGTGTTTTCATAGAGCAATTCCAACTCTTTCAGGTGGAGAACTTCAGCGATTAAGAATGGTTCAAGTGTTTACAACGCAACTTTCAGATTTAATTATTGTATTGGATGAACCGTTGGCAGGGTTATCAGGAGAAGAAAAAAAATCTATATTTGATAATATTGTTTTGTTAGCAAAGAAACATACAGTTGTTTTAGTTGATCATGGCGATACTTTTTATAAGGTGGCAGACAAGGTAATTGCTTTAGGGGAAAAAGGTGGCAGTGCTGGAGGTCAACTAATTAATGTTGAGAACTTTTTACAAAAACAGAACGCTATAAAAGAATTCATTCCGATAAAAAGTGGTAATCAAACAAAAATAGAGCTTAATAGTGCGATATATAAATACAAAGGTGTAAATCTTTCAATTGCTGATAAATGTATGAATCTTGTCACAGGCTATTCAGGTGTTGGAAAATCCACTCTATTACGAGAGTATTTTCCACAGTATTTTGAAAGCTATTTATATATTAATCAGAAATCTCTTCTTGGAAATAAAAATTCATGTGTTGCTACGATATTGGACATCTCAAATAAAATATCAGAGTTATATGCAATAAAGAACAAAAAAGATAAAAAGTTTTTCTCTAATTTGACGGGGAATGATGGTATGTGTCCAGTGTGTGCCGGTGCAGGTTATATTGAATATGGTGATGATTATCATCAAAGTACAAGAATGGAATGTAGAGACTGCGAAGGAACTGGATTCAATAAGAACTTAAAGAAATATAAAATTAGAGGTAAATCTATCTTTGATGTTTGGAAAATGACGCTCGACGAAGCAATTGAATTTTTTGAAGATACAGATAGGTCTATTGCAAAAGTATGTGAAACTGCGTCGGGCATTATGCTTGGACATTTGAGAATTGGACAGGCAACCGCTACTTTATCAGGTGGAGAGAATATTCGTGTGAAAATCATGAAGGCATCTAAATCTAAAGCAAAAGTGATTGGTGTAGATGAGCCATTCAAAGGCTTAAGTAATATTGAAATTGATGCAGTAGCACGATTTCTTGATGCTATCAGAGGAAAAGGAAAAACATTGGTTGTAATTGATCATACTAGTGGAATAGAATTATATTTTTCGGAATGTATTACATTGAAGAATCAAAATGGAGTATTAGTAGGTGATGCTGTAGAATTTAATAATTAATTATTGCTTGGAATGCTCTTAAGATTACATACTGTATTAAATATTTATTTTAATGAAAATAATATTGAGATACGTGTGAGATATTATGAGCGGAAAGAAGTATTGATTCATTAACTTGTAGATGATAAAATGACAATGAACATGGTTCTAGTGGTCTAAAAGTAGGGCGTTTATCATATGATAAAAGGTAGTGGTGCAAATCCACTCTAAAAGTCCATAAGTATGATTTATGGATTTTTAGAAGGGATTTGTGCAAAGGAGATAGATTAAATGACACTAATAGTAGGATGGTTGGCTTGTGATCAGAGAAGACAATGTTCGGCATATATAGCAAGCGATAGTAGGATCTCTGATAATATAAATTGTTATGATAATAGTCAAAAATTATTTGCATTTAAAAACACACCAGATATATTAGGTTATTGCGGAGAGACCCTATTCACATATCAGATATTGACTCGATTAACAAATATGTGTGATGCCAAGATGTTGCTAACTCCTGAAATGGATTATAGAGAACGAAGTGACATTATTTTGGGTGAAATAAAGAAAGCACATTCTGTATATAAACTTAATGGTGGTAGTATTAGAATATACCACATAGGTCGAAATAATCAACGGCTATTTCAAGCTAATTTTTATGATTGGAATGGGATTGTTTGGACAAATATTGAAATAGAAACTGATTATAATAAATCGATGAAGCTTTTTTCAGATGGAAGTGGAAAAAAGGAGTTTGAGGAACGTTTTTTAGATTTTAAATTCGGAAATAATGAGGGTACGAGTAGGAATTATTTTCATTGTTTTTGTGATGTTATAAAAAATGTAAAGGATAGACATACAGGAGGGATTCCCCAGCTAGTCGGTTTATACAATGGAACTAAATTTAACGGAATGTATCATGGCACAATCATCGATGATAAAGCATACTATGAGGCCTTAGAGGTAGAAAATATATATGAAATGTCCAATATAAGATGGTATAATGAAAATTTTGAAATTTGCAATGGGAATACAAAACAACGACAAATTGGAGCGATGGCTCAACCAGTATCAAAAAGGCAACTCCCTGACTCTCCATTCTCAAAGGTGTAATATAATGAGGGGAGAGCGAGGTGCTTTTCGAAAGGGGGATTTCTCCCTTTTGAAATCAGGGTATCTCGAACATTAGGTTAATATATTAAGCCGCATGTATATTAATATGCGGCTAACTTGCCAAACTAGATAAGGTAAGGAAGTGTAAATGCTGGAGGTAATGAAACATGGAGAAAATAGTAATAAATAAATTAGGACCAATTACACATTGTGATTTGGAAATAAATCATTTTATGGTTTTTACTGGACCACAAGCATCGGGGAAGAGTACGATTGCCAAAAGTATTTTTTTCTTTAAGAATATCAAAAATGTTATGTTAATGCAAATTAATAAACGTTTTTTTAACGAAAGTGATACCATGAAATTATCTACTAAAAATCGTTTGATAAAGGAAATTCGTTCGAATTTTTTACAGACTTTTGGAACGACATGGTGTATGGATAATGATATGTTTATGGAATATTATTATACAGATACGATTTATATAAAAATTAGATTGAAAAATGATCCTATATCTCCTAATTATATATGGATTGAATTTAGTGAAAAATTGATTGATTTTCTTGATGAATATGACAATGTGCAATTTGACGTATTAACGCATGCTCATAACAATGGAACCATAAAGAAAAATATTGACGAATTTTTTGATAATAGTGAGGAGATTATCTATATTCCTGCTGGCAGAAGTATGATGACGTTATTTAGTTCTCAACTAATGTTTATGTATAGTGTGATGAGTGATGATCAGAAGAGAAGTTTAGATTATTGTACCCAAAATTATCTTGAAAGAATAATGCAATTGAAGCCATCTTTTTCGAACAGCATACAGACATTAATAAAAGATAAAATTGAATTAACGGATATAAAAATAAATAAAGAATGTTTGCAACAATGTGCTGATTTGATGAAGCAAATTTTGCATGGGGAATATAGAAATATTGATGGAGAAGAAAGATTGCAAGTGGCAGAAGAGAGATATGTCAAGATTAATTTTGCTTCTTCAGGTCAACAGGAAGCAGTATGGATTTTGAATGTAGTATTTTACTATTTGTTAAATAAAAAGAAATCGTATTTTATTGTTGAAGAACCAGAATCACACTTGTTTCCAAATGCACAAAAGTTGATTACAGAATTTGTTTCATTAGCTAAAAATGATGGTAATAAAATTCTTTTGACGACACATAGTCCATATATTTTGGGCACTGTTAATAATATGTTGTATGCAAACAAAATTTCTAAAGAGGTGGATAATAGCAAATTAGGAAGAATCATAACCCCTTTAAAATGGATAGATTCAAAAAGAATGTCGGCCTATTATGTGGAAAGTGGATATATTCAGTCTTGTATGGATGAAGAATTTGAAGCTATTGATAATGAGATTATTGATGGTGCATCGGATGAAATCAATACTGACTATGAAAAAATGGTAAATTTACTGCATGATAGCGGAATGGAGGTAAGGTAATATGCTTCTATCTCCAGACGATTCTTTGTGTGAAAAGAATCAAGCTATTATTGTTTCAAAAGACAGAGGTGCACAAAGGGAACATCGTGCGATTAATCCCCAGAAACAATTTGATTTAAGACATTATAAACTTGATGGGGTGTTAATTCAACAAACAACATGTTGTGATTATTTGCTTGTTAATGACAGTAGTAAAAAAGCATATTTGATTGAGCTGAAGGGTGGGAATATAGATGATGCTGTGAAGCAATTGGAAGCGGGAGAGCAAAAGTGTAAAGCGGAATTGAAGGGATATATCTTTTTCTATCGAATTGTATGCAGTAAGGCTAGGACTCATAAGCTTCAAGGCAATAAGTATCGAAAGTTTAAAGAAAAATGTGGAGAACAACTGAAAACAAAAGTGAATCTTTTGGAGGAAAACCTAGTTTAATTTAAATAGTCTTTTGAATGATTCTCGATGGAAATTTCTATTAATTAGATGAAATAACTACAAAATATATTTTAATAGAAATGGAAAAAACGATTTAATATAACAAAGAGACGATTTTTTTTGACGCAAAAAAACAACATGAAAAATGAAGGATGAACAACTTGTAAAAACACTAGACAATATAATGATTATGCTATATAAAATAGATGGATATTTTATTAGGATATATGTAACTCGCTAGCAAAGTTGTTTTTAAGGAAGAAATAATGATGTGTTTGAAAAAATAATAATTGGTTTTAAAGGAATAGAATTTAAATATTACTTGAGTATGTCTAAAAACAACTAAAACATAAGAAAATGTAAACCAGATAAAAAAGAGTGCAGGTCATATGAAAAATAAATATATGTAAGGCATTGATTAAACAATATAAGAAAAGAAGATATTCCTAAATGTGTAAAGGAATTTCTTCTTTTCTTTTTTAAAATCAAATATAAAAACGAAATTGTGTTGCAAAAATAATTTTCTCATGTTTTTAAATACAACTTTTAAAATTCTTTTATTGACTTTATTTTGATGGAGATATATAATTTAAAATGTAAAAGATTATCGGGCGGAGGTGATAGAATGAAATTCAATTTTGATTGGAATTATGTAGCGGCAGGTGCACCATATATTACGATAAGTGAATTAGCACTTGGATTTAATGCGCCATCTATCTCATTACTCGGAAATCCAGAAGAGGTTGTCATAGGATTTGATGATCAAACGATGACTATTGGAGTTAAGAAGTATGATGGCAATGAAAATGTAAAATCATATAAATTTTACAGCAGAATGAAAAATGGATGGGTAAGAATTGGCTGTAAGGAATTTATAAAATATTTATCATCATTGACAGGGTTGGAATTTAGTCCGGCGGTTCGATATATTGCCAAATATGATGCGCAAGAAGAAATATTATATATTTCCGTATTGGAGACACTTCAAAGTCAAAAAGATGAGGGGGTGGATGAAAATAAGTGATTTGAATCGATATAAACAAAAAGCACATTAATAGCTACGGCAATAGCTAAAATGCGCTTCTGTCAATGTGCTGTATGCACTTCATACAAAGAAAGTATAGCACATTCATGACAGATTACAAGCAAAAATATCTTAAAAGGGTATTTTTGCTTGCAAAGATACTAAATGTTAAACACTTCCCAAATTATAAGGGAGAAAGGATGTGCTATATGAAAAAGCATGTATCAGATTATTGGAATAAAGGTATAAAAGGTCATGTGAATTATGAATTTGTAGATGTAATTGTAAATGATGATAATTTATTATTCATTGATCCTATGTTGATTGAAACTTCAAATGATCAGTGGAGTAAGGAAGCGAAAATGTCAATTCAATCGTTCTTCAATGCCTTTTTTGAAGCGTATAGCGAAAAAAATGATTTAAAAAAGACTGAATTATTGGGGCATGCCGGTGAACAAAATGGAACTCGTCTTGGTTATGGTCGCGGAGATAATGGTAAGGGGAATACTGTAATGGGATTACTTGATATTTTTACTCCTTTAGAAAATCTTATGCAGGAAATTACTACTATGAGAAAAGCTGAGGATTTACCACTTTTGATTCCTGATTTTGCAGAAGACGGGTTATCCGATTTGTTAACAAATATTTTGCATGCTCAATTGAATGCGTTTACATTGCAGCAGATGGAGAAGTACGGAGTGGAAAGTAATGGAAATGCTTGTTTTTGGAGTTGGGATAGAGAGCATTCCTGTTGGATTAAAATAGAAAGAGCTTCATTCTATATTGGAGATCAGGAGTTGTTGCTTGTACCAAAACAAGTTGTTAGAAGAAATTACTTGTTTAGTACAAGTCAGTATTTTAACAGAATTATATTGGAACGTATACGCGAAGAGGGTGGCTATATGGATGGGGATAAACCTATTCCTAAAAAGGAAATCGTTAAGGCAAAGCGTTTTTCGGGAGAACATTGGCAATATGATGAATCTGTTTCCTATACGAAAAAGAATAACGATGCTCTTGATGAATATCATAAAAAGTTACCGATTTTTTATTTTGAAAATGGAAATTCTATGCAAGATGATGAATTAGATGAATTGATTTATGGATATCCTGTTTCAAAAACGGCATAATATTGATTTGTACTTATAATTATTATGGCAACAATATGGCAACAGAAAATCAGTAAGCCAGAATAAAATGTATAATTGAGATAAAAATAAGGCAGTTTCTATATAGAACTTTAACAAATATATTTAGTATCAACTAAGAAATTGCCGAGTTCGAGTAGTAAACAAGAGCCAAGAAACGTTGAATTTACGGTGCTTCTTGGCTCTCTTTATGTGGCGTGATACTTTTTTGATACCTGTATCTTGTATATTTGAAAATTTTGAAATATATTATATTCGAGACAAAGATTGCCTTTGATTGTTGGCTTAGCAATTCTGTTGTGCACTTCGTTTGAATTTGAATTTAAACTTTCAGAAAAATTTGCAGTAAAGATTAGTATGGGAGGGAGAAAGATTATGATAATGATGATTGCATGTGTTAAAATGGTGGCGGTAGGCGTTTGTGGAGTGTGCCCTGCTAAGTCAATTTAGATAAAGATTAAACGCCTAGAGGTTCAAATCCTCTGCACTCCATTCACAATTAGGCTGCCGTTATGGCAGCCTTTCCTTTTGAAAATAGTATTACTTCCTCTATTGATATCTATTATTTTTTTGTCATTTCCTGTTTTATCAATACTGCTACTAGTAGCAGGTCAATTCAATTTCCATTCCATATATTCATCTTCGGAAATTTCTTCATTCTTTAACTGTGCTTTTCTCAGGCACCATTCTCTCATAAACCTATCTACGGTACCATAATTAAACCACATACCAACTGGAGCATGAGCAGCCAGCCATCCGAGTCATTATAGTGGACCGATCTATATCAGATGCATTACACTTCCCCGAATTGCGAACAAGTTGAAAAAGTTTAATCGTACATTTATTATCTTCATCCAACCAGAAAAATGTCTGCATTATATCTTCGGCACAGCTGGCTGTCTCACTTATAAAATTGATGTAATTTATATCAAGTATCTTAGCCATTTCCATTAAAGTACCTTTTTTAGGAACACAATAGCCAGACTCATATTGTGCAATACGAATATAGCACGTAACAAATATGTTAAAAGAAGAAGAAAAGGAGGGAATTCAAATGAAGAATGAATTGTTTGTTACAGCAGGAGAAGTGGCATAGGAATTGGGAGTATCAAAAACTTTTACCTATAAGTGGGTAAAGCAGATGAATGAAGAACTGGAAGCAAAAGGATTTATTACGATTGCAGGTAGAGTAAGCAGAAGGTTTTATGAAGAAAAAATTTATGGCATGGAAACAGTCAACTAGAAGGGAATAATCATAGGGCAGCATATAAGGATGAAAAAGAGGAATGTGGTATGTATCGTTTTACTATTATGATTGGACAGGAAAGAATTGCAGAAAAGTAAAAAGAGATTTTAAGACTAGGCGAGAAGCATTGGAATGGGAACAGCATTTTCGTATGAAAGAAGGTGCAAATCTGGATATGGTATTTTCGGATTTTGTGAAAGCATATACCAGAAGTATGCAGCCGAAATTAAAGCACAACACATGGCTTACAAAGGAACACATAGTAAGAAGCAAAGTACTTCCTTATTTTGCAGATAAGAAAATGAGAGATATTTCAGCCAAGGATATTATCCAATGGCAAAATGTTCAGATTTCCTATCGTGATGAAAAAGGAAAGCCCCATGCTCCGACTTACTTAAAGACCATGCAAGCAGAGTTAAGTGCATTATTCAATCATGCAGTACGCTTTTATGAGTTGAAATGCAACCCTGTTATAAAAGCTGGACCGTTAGGAAAGGGAGTGCGTGACGGAGCTGCTTAAGCAGAGAGATCAGATGGGGTGGATTCGGCGGATGAACGGGATAGTGCAGGCGGCTGAAGAAATTGTGGGGAAGGAGATGATTTATCTGTAAAATGGCTTAGCCAAATTAAAGAAATTAAAGAAATGTTATAAAAAGTAAAGCACAGATCTTGTTATTTTCTTTGGATATGATATAATTTTTCTATAGATCGAATCAAAGTTCGATCTATAGAAAAGGATAAGAAAAATGAAAATAGGACTTTTAGATGCAGATTTAATGGATCACGGTACACGTCATCCTAATTTGGCATTAATGAAAATTGCAGGATACTATAAAGATAAGGGTGATGAGGTGGCACTAATATATCACTCTTATTCAGATGTTCATGACTATGATGAAATATTTATATCAAAAGTATTTACTTTTTCAGACATACCGAAATGGATTTTAAATTTACCAAATGTACATATAGGCGGCACAGGTTTCTTTGAAAATGGTGGGAAAGACTTGCCAGAAGAAATTGAACACCATAAGCCTTATTATGATTTATACAAAGAATATGTTGAGAAACAAATAGAAAATGGAAGGAATAGAGTTACATTTGCTGATTATCTTGACTATTCAATTGGTTTTACAACAAGAGGGTGTTTCAGAAAATGTGCATTTTGTGTTAATAAAAAATATGATCGAGTACATAGACATTCACCGGTCTCAGAGTTTTATGACCCAGATAAACCATATATTTACTTATGGGATGATAACATTTTGGCATTTCCACAGTGGGAAGAAGTCCTTGATGATCTAGAGAAAACGGGAAAACCTTTTCAGTTTAGACAAGGGATAGATCTACGTTTGATGACGGATAGAAAGGCATATAGATTCAATCATACACATTATCATGGTGATTTTATTTTTGCGTTTGATCATTTGAAAGATAAGCAACGGATAATTGAGAAGGTTCAACTATGGAAAAGATATTCTTCACGTGTGTGCAAAATGTATGTGTTGAGCGGTTTTGATTCTCAAGATGAGAAAGATATTGAAAGTGTATTTGAAAGAATTTCTGTGCTTATGAAATACGGAAGTTTGCCTTATATTATGAGATATGAGAAGTATAAAGAAAGTAGATTCAAGGGAATGTACATTGAGCTGGCAAGGTGGTGCAACCAGCCACAATTCTTTAAAAAGAAATCATTTAGAGAATTTTGTGTTGCCAATCAAGAATGTAAGAAGAATAAAGAAACTAATTGTGCAGCATACCAAACGATGTTGGACTTTGAACAAGAATTCCCAGAAATAGCAAGAAAATATTTTGATTTAAGATTTGACAGAGAAAATATTTATCAGCAACAATATGGATATGGAAGGCGTTATGAAAACAAGCCATTATGTAGTCAGTGCAAGACAGAGGGTACATGCTGGACTGGTTTGATTCAACCCGATGAAGAAACTGAAAAACGTTTTTTGCAATTATATTTTACAAAGAAAATTGATTTAGAATGTTTGAGATATTCAAATTCTGAATGCAAAGATAAAGAATTGATTTCGGAGGCTCTAATCCGTGTACTTTTAAAATATAGTATTGAGGAAATTCTTGAGTTGATTAGTAGTGCAACGGATGTAGAACCCGTTACCAAGGAAAATATTCCACAATACAGTGATCTTGAGGATGCATCGTATGGAGTAAACAAAATCTTGATCGAGGCTGGAGAGGAATTAATTTTTGAGGATTTGGGATACTATCTTGAAAAGAAACGAGATCCTAATACAATAAAAACAGTCGCATTAAAAAAATATGGAGAGAACCATGCAAAGCTTGCAACGTTGATGGATTTAGCAATTATTGGAAAGAGAGGAATTAAATCTAAGATTGTAGCCTCTGTTTTGGGTGAATCTATATATAAGTTAGATGAAAACAAGCAAGCAGCACTGATTAAAAAGTTGTTTATACGAATACCAATAGTGCAAAATGTATTTAGAGCGAATGATATTAATCAAATAGATAAAGACTTAGATGTTTTGTCTGTAACAACTAAAAAAAGAAGAAGATCAAATGTCATAAATGTGGTAAGATCGATCGTAGAGGATAATGAAGAATTATCAAAAAAAATCGGTTTACAAGGCGAGTGATCTTATTGGAAAATTTTAAAACACTAAATTTAAAATCCAGCTACGAAACGGGGAAAAACGATCTTATAGAAGAGTTTTATGCCCCGGTATTGAGGTGTGCTATCTCATACGATCGTATAGCTGGATTTTTTTCATCTTCATGCCTTGCAATTGCAGCAAAAGGAATATCAGGATTCATAAAAAACAAAGGGAAAATGCATTTAATCGCATGCCCAAGATTAGATTCTAAAGATGTCGAGATATTAAAAACGGTATCAGACAATCCTGGTAAATTTTTGGAAGATAAAATTGCTGGAGAATTTGAAAATATAGAAGATGGATTTCAAAATAATCATATTATGGCACTTGGATGGATGATTGCGAATGGATTTCTGGAAATTCGCATAGCTTTAGTCAACTTAAATGGAAAATTTTGTACAGATAAGCAAATTGAACAAACAGGAATTTTTCATCAAAAAGTAGGAATTCTGACGGACATAGATGGAAATAAAATTTCCTTTAGCGGATCAATTAATGAGACTGCTTCAGGATGGCTTAATAATGTGGAAGAATTCAAAGTATTTAAATCTTGGAACGGTGAAAATAAGTATTTAGTTGGTGATGAAATGAAATTCCAGGAGTTTTGGGATAATAACCGGGATAATGTGCATACATATTCGTTACCAGAGTCTGTTAAGAATAAATTAATAGAAAAATCTAGGGAGTTTGAAATAGAAAAAATTCTTGTAAAACATTATAAAAAGTATTCGATACAGAGGAAAACGATAGATGCACTACATTTGTTCTTTTACCAGAATCAGGCGGTGAAAAAGTGGAGAGATAATAGACATAAATTGTTATTCCAAATGGCTACGGGAACGGGCAAAACAAGAACCGCACTTGGCTGTATGGCAGATCTGATGCTTTCGTCAGAAAAACTAATTGTTATTGTATCTTGTCCGCAAGGGACCTTGTCATTGCAGTGGAAGACAGAAATAGAGAGTTCACCATTAAAGTTCGAGAAAAAAATTGTCATTGATGGAACAAATAAAAACTGGAAAACAGATCTACAAGAAGTGGTGTTACGTGTTTCAACCGGATTTTATGATTCAGTAGTGATTTTTACAACACATACCACGGGAGCAAAAAATGAATTTACGAGTGTTATTAATAGTAGCTCAGATAAAATTAAATATTTGTTTGTGGGTGACGAGGCACATGGGCTTGGTGCTTGTGAAAGCAAGAAAGGATTACTATCTAGATATGATTATCGGGTTGGATTGAGTGCAACACCAAGTAGATGGTTTGATGAAAGTGGAACGAAGGTATTGGAAGATTACTTTGGGAATGATTCTTTTGAATTTACTATTAATGATGCACTAACAACATTAAATCCTGCCACTGGAAAGACATTTTTGGTTCCGTATACATATAATTTGGATTTTATAGATTTGACTGAAAGTGAGCTGACACAATACCAGAAGATTTCACTGGATGTGAAGAAATTGAGTAGGTTTTCGAAGAATTCTGATGAATATGCAGAACGCATGGAAAGATTACTTTTTAAAAGAGCAAATATAGTCAAGGATGCTGAAAATAAGTATGATAAATTGAATGGAATATTAGATGAAATGGATGATATTCAAGATTTAATTATATTTGTTTCACCAGAGCAAAAAGATCGTGTGTTGACATTGCTATTCAATAAAAGAATTGCTGCGCATGAATTTACTCAAGCAGTTGGTACAGTCTCTGATGCGAAGTATAATGGCTTAACAGAACGACAACACATTATAAATTGTTTCAAATCTGGGCATTATAAGGTGCTGGTTGCGATTAAATGTTTGGATGAGGGTATTGATATACCAAGTGCCAAAAATGCAATTTTAATGGCTAGTTCAACAAATCCAAGAGAATATGTACAAAGAATTGGACGTGTTATCCGACAAGCTCCAAATAAGAAAGATGCTAATATTTGGGATATTACAATTCGACCATGTGCAGATAAATTAGCCGTTCCAGAATTGCAGGAATTTGAAAAACAGATTTGTGAAAAAGAAAAAGCAAGAATATTTGATATTTCTGAAAATGCTAAAAACAATACGGAAGCATTAAAGATACTATTTGAGGAGATGGGGGATTAAAATGGCACTAAATAAAACTATATTAAAAAAAGTAAGCGAAAAAACAGTTGGAAAAAAGAAGCAACAAGAGTTTATTATTAGTATTTTAGACGAGGAAAACAGAGGGATTGGACATTATAAAAAGTTCTATAAAGAATTAATAGAAAAGGCTGCAAAAGATGGTGAATAAATATGAGAATAGAGAATGTTGAGATAATAAACTTTAGACAATACAAAAATATTGAATTTGATTTCAAAAAGAATAATTCCAGAGATTTACATATTATTTTAGGGAATAATGGAATAGGTAAGACAAATTTGCTTAATGCCATTTCATGGTGTTTATATGGAACTGAGCCACATTTGGGAAATGAGAAAATAGCAAGAAAAAGAATTAACGCTTCGGAATTAGAAAATGCAATATTGTTGGGTAAAGAAAAGTGTCAAACGAAGGTTACGGTTACAATTAGTGTAGATAATAAACTTATTGCATTTGAACGTACTCAAGAGTTTAAGGCGACTAAGAATCCATTTGAATTTAAGCCAGTTTTTGTTGTGACTATTATCGCACAAGAAGCAAATAAAGTATTAACGGACATTGAAGAAATATCGAATATACAAAAACAGTATTTGCCAGAAGAAATTAGTGAATATTTTTTCTTTGATGGAGAGCAACTAGATAAATATTTTATTAGTGATCAAGGTGAGAAAATCCATGAGGCGATTTATAATATTTCTCAGGTCAACTTATTATCTTCTATGAGCGATAGAATAGGCAATGTTATTCGTGAGTTTCACACCCAAGCAGGCAAAAAGAATGTTGGTATAAGTGAATTAAATGCGAGGAAAAGTGAGATAGAGGCAACGGTGATTAATTTAGAAGAAAGCATTAGTAACTGTAAAAAACAGATTGGTATCGCAGAATCAGAAATCACTATTTGCAATGAGTTTCTTGCAGGAAAAGAAGGAGTTCCAGAAAAAGAAAAGGAATATCAAGATCTTGCTAAAGATATTGAAGAGAAAGAACTTGAATTAACGAGATATTCTGCTGATTTTAAGCAATTTTTAAGAGAATTCAAAATTCTATTTTCCTTATATCCAAAACTGAAAGAAACACTTGAATTGATTGATAGTAAAGAAAATCAGGGAGAACTTCCTCCAAACATAGATAAACAATTTCTTGAAAGAATGTTGAAATATCATAAGTGTTTTATCTGTGATCGTCCAATGGAAGATGAAGAAGAAACCAAAGTAGAAAACCTTCTTGATCAGTTGAAATTATCTTCTTCGGTATCACACTTATTAGTGAAAATTAAAAGTCCTCTTGAAGAGTCGCTGGGACGTTGTAAGGCTTATCCTAAGATAAGGGAGGAGTTACTTCATCGCGAAAAGACAATTCGTGAATCGTTGGATAATCTGAATGAAAGATTTAACAAATTAGATGCATATTTGAAGAATTATCAGGATAAAGAAAAAATAAAAGATATGTATGAAAAACGGTCAAAATATGATGAAATCAGAAAGAAAAATGAAAACAACAAAGCAAAATTTGAGTTGCAGCGAGATGATACAAGAAAAACCTTAGATAAAATTGAAGATGAATTAGCCAAGGCAATTGAAAAGCAAGAAGAACTAAAGGTATTGAAAAAACAAATTGCATTTGTTACCGAATCGAAGTCTATAGTTGAAGAAATTGAGACGGAAATGATGCAAGAAGTAAGAGAAAAAATGACCGAAGAAACAATGAACATGTTTAAAAGATTAGATTGGAAAACGGAAACCTTTAGTCATATCATCTTAGATGATTCTTATGTATTGGAATTGTATGATACATATGGATATCCAATGGTAGGAGCTTGTAGTGCAGCTGAGCGTGCATTACTCGCACTCTCATTCACATTGGCGCTACAAAAAGTATCAGGATACGATTCTATGCTGTTTATTGATACACCTGTGGGCAGGGTAGATTTAGAAAACCGTGCTAATTTTGCAACAGTTCTTAGCCAGATAGCTGAAAATAAACAGGTCATAATGACTTTTACACCATCTGAGTATTCGCAAGAAATAAAAAATGTTCTTGAACCTTGCGCAAGTACTTTTAAAGAATTGAAAACAGCTGACGAAAGCGAAACTTTTATAGGGTAGGTGAAGAAAATGGATGGAAAAATAGTTAAAATATTAAATGTTTCTGGAGAGGCAAAGAGAACAATAGAAAAAATTGATTCTATAAAGCTTCTTAATCTAGATAACAAGAATTGTTCAAGGATGGAATTGTTCCTGTTTGCACTAGCACTTGGTGTCGAAAGTGGAATTGAAACAGAATTAACCAAAACAGATACGTTAGTTAGAGCAGAGTATCTAAATACAAAAAATGAGGCATATCTGTATTCTGTTTTCATTTCAGAATTGTCAGATAGTGGAGATCTTGATAAAATAAATGATGTAGGGAAAGTGTATGGGAAAGCACAGCGATATGCCAATACTGGTTTTAAGTTACTTGAAGGTATGATGGAGAAAGCTGAAAATGTGGTTCAACTTGAGATGCTTCAAGAGTTGGATGAGATGTATGATGAATATTTTTAGAATCGGCAACATTATTTTTGGGATGGTTGCAGAATGATATATAGATGGAGGAAAGCGTCATGATCACGAGTGAAGATATATTGGAAAGAATAAAATATGGCGAGCGTATTTCTCTTGAGTGTAAAGAAGGTAAAGGAGAAGTTCCAAGATCGGTATAGGAAACATATTCTTCTTTTGCCAATACCAACGGTGGAGTAATTTTATTAGGTGTTAGGGAGCATATGAATGAAGCGGATTTTGAAAAAATTTTCATTTATTGATATTAAAAAACCGGAAACAAGAATTAAAGAATTGTGGGATACGATTAATGGTAGCAAAGTAAGTACAAACATTCTTCTTGATGAAAATGTGGGATATTGTTCTGTAAATGGTTGTAATGTGATTTGGATTGAAGTTCCTCAAGCGGATTACAAGAATAAGCCTATTTATATAAACGAAAATCCTATGAAGGGAAGCTTTAAACGAAATCATGAAGGAGACTATCATTGTACTGAGGAAGAAGTAAAAGCAATGTTACGTGATGCTTCAGATGCAGGAATGTTGGATGGCTATACATTAGAAGATTTGGATTTTAACACATTAAAAGTATATAGAATGGAATATGAGCTCCATAATCCAGAACATGTGTGGATTGGGATTGGGGACAAGGAATTCCTCAGAAACCTAGGAGCATATACCATGATTTTAAGACGCTTAATATATTATTCAATAGATAGCAAAAAAGACGTGTAAAATCACAGTCAAGTAGAGGATGAAAATAATAAAACAATAGCAGTTACGATGTCTTACGGCTTTTTTGCCCATAGAAAAAACCTCCCAGATTAATGTAATTTTATCATTAATCCAGGAGGTTTTCATAGTTTACACAAAACTTTTTACAGTATCTTCTTATTTCACCGTAATAGCACAAATAACCTTCTTGCTTCCGCTATAAACTGTAATTTTAACTTTTCCTTTTTTCTTTGCGGTAATCTTTCCTTTTGAGCTAACTGTTGCAATCTTTTTATTTGAAGTCTTGTATTTTACTTTTCCAAGTAAAAAAGTCTTCGGTTTTAAAGCATAACTCTTCTTACGTTTGATTATCTTTTTTGCTGGTACATTTCTGATAGATGATGTAACTTTTACTGTTACTGTCTTTGTAAAGCCACTTGCTAATGTTACTGTAATCTTAGTAGTTCCGTTACCTTTTGCATAGACTTTTCCACTTGAAGATACCGTTGCAATTTTTGGATTACTTGAAACCATAGATTTGATAGAATCTCCATTGGCAAGCCCACTGACCTTAATCATATCATTGGTTCTTGCATAAGAAAGATTAATGTTGGTTTTATCAAGTCTCATGGTTGGATTTATTTTTGATCCAAAGACTAATGTTTCTATTTTTCCACATCTTTCGCAAATGCGTTCTCGCATTTCTGGTGCAAAGACAGTTGCTTTACTTACAGTGGTCCATAAACCATAGTTATGTCCTAGTGCTTTTAATACTTCAATCTCGGTAGCACTACAGTCCTTACAAGTAAATGTCTTTTCTCCTGATGTTTCGCAAGTAGGTTGTTTTGAAATAACACCTTCATCAAGGTTGTGTTCATCAGACTTTGGAATCACGTCTGTTTTTGTTTCTCCGCATACACTACAAGTGGACATCTTGATACCTGTTTCCTTGCACGTTGGTTTTTTAGTCACTTCTTCATCATTCCATGTATGATCTTCTGTTTTTGGAATAGTTTTTGTATGAGTATCCTTACATTTCTTACAAGTAAAGGTTTCAATTCCATCTTCTTTACACGTTGCTTCTTTTGTAACCTTGCCTTCGTAATCATGTTCAGTTGCCTTGATGTCCTCTCCTTCTTTAATTATTTTATTGCAATCATTGCAATAAAGATCTCCAGTATAACCGGATTCTGTACAAGTCGCGTCTTTTTTGTCTTTGATTTCAGTGTGTTGATGGCCTGTTGGATTGATACTAACAGAACTTCCTTCTTTCTTTTCTTGGCACAAAGCACAATAAATTGACTTACTTCCACTTTCGGTACAAGTGGGCTGTGTATCAATGGTATATTCATCATCCCACTGATGCTGAACGGATAACCCTA
>JAQVEG010000033.1:15673-27070 GCA_028697725.1 Anaerostipes sp. | reverse complement strand
GTTTTTGTGGTGATTACATTATACATGAAAATAGGGGGTCATTGCTTTTTTGATGTCAAAAAGGCTAAAACGCCTGAAAATATAAGGTTTGTAACAAAAAAACAGGTAGTAGATTTGACACTACCTAAGAAAGATTAGGAGGAAAGAAATGAAAGTAGTTATTATTGAACCCCTAGGGGTAGAGGAATCAAAGTTAATGGAAATTGCAAAATTGGCACTTTCAGATGAGGTAGAGATTGTGTATTACGACACAAAGGTTACGGATACAGAGACATTGATTCAACGAGGGAAAGACGCAGAAATTATTGTAGTGGCAAATTTACCATTGAATGCAGACGTTATCAATGGATGCAAAAAACTGAAAATGCTTGCAGTTGCATTTACGGGAATTGACCATATTGCTATGGATGCATGCAGAAAAAGGGATATTACAGTTTGTAACTGTGCGGGATATTCTAATGCAGCAGTTGCAGATCTCGTATTTGGATTATTGATTTCTATTTATCGAAATATTATTCCTTGCAATCAAGTGGTTCGAGAAGAAGGAACCAAAGATGGTCTGGTTGGATTTGAATTAGAAGGTAAGAAGTTTGGCGTTGTTGGTACAGGAGCGATTGGAAGTAGAGTTGCCAAGATTGCAGATGCCTTTGGATGTGAAGTATATGCATATTCACGAACAAAGAAGGAGATAGATGGAATCACTTATGTAGAGCTTGATGAACTGCTTAAAACTTGTGATGTAGTTTCTCTTCATGTACCATTGAATGCGGATACAAAAGGTCTGATTGAAAAGGATCAATTAGATTTAATGAAGGAAAATGCAGTGTTAATCAACACAGCTCGCGGACCAGTAGTAGATAGTGAGGCACTTGCAGATGCGTTGAATCAAGGGAAGATTGCAGGAGCAGGAGTGGATGTATTTGAAGTAGAGCCACCTGTGAAAAAAGATCATCCATTGTTTGGTGCAAAGAATTTGATTGCAACACCACACGTAGCATTTGCAACAAAGGAAGCATTAGTTAAACGTGCAATTATTGATTTTGATAATGTTAAATATTATTTAGAAGGTAATCCAGTGAACGTAATGTAAAATAGATGAAGGGAGTGCAGATTGATTTTGGTCTGCATTCTTTTTTGTTCTTCTTGAAAAATAATAAAAAATAATATATAATAATAAAAAACAATAAAATCAATCAATATAAAGGAGAATGAATATGATTAGATTTGCGGTTATTGGAACTAATTTTGTTACAGACAGTTTATTGGAAGCGGGGAGCCAGATTGAGGATTTTAAACTTCAAGGGGTTTATTCAAGATCTATGGAAAAGGCGAAGGATTATGCAAAAGAGCATGGAGCACCACTTACTTTTGACAGCCTGGATGATTTAGCGGCATGTGATGAGATTGATGCCGTTTATGTTGCAAGTCCTAATTATCTTCATATGAGTCAGAGCATTCAGATGATGAACGCAGGGAAACATGTTCTTTGTGAGAAAACAATTGCATCTAATTCAAAAGAGTTAGAAGAGATGATAAGGGTGGCAAAGGAGAATCGTGTCGTATTGGTTGAAGCTATGCGCCCAGTCTTTGACCCTGGCTTTCAAGCAATTAAGGATAATCTTAGCAAACTTGGAACGATTCGAAGAGCGACATTTCAATACTGCCAATACTCTAGAAGATATGATAATTATAAGAATGGAGTCGTAGAAAATGCATTTAAGCCAGAACTATCCAATGGTGCGATTATGGATATTGGGGTTTACTGTGTGCATCCATTTGTTACACTGTTTGGAATGCCAGAAACTATCTATAGCCACAGTATTAAGTTGGACAATGGAGCAGAGGCATCGGGTTCTGTGATTCTTGGTTATGAACAAATGCATGGAGAATTGTTATATGCAAAGATTACACAGGCAAGAACGCCAAGCCAAATTCAAGGGGAAGCTGGAAGTATGGTAATTCGAGAAATACCAGATACTGTAGAGGCAACGATTTACTATAATGACGGTACAGTAGAAGAACTTCCAATTGAAAAAAAGGAAAATAATATGTATTATGAAATCAAAGAATTTATTCGATTGATTGAAGATGGAGAATCAGGAGATGAGTATTTGAAAAATTCTGTGATGGAACTTAAAGTAATGGATGAAGTAAGAAGACAACAGGGAATTGTATTTCCAGCAGATGAGGTGTAAATATGGGTTTAGAAGAGCAGATTAAAGAAATTGAAACAGCAAGACAAGAAGTGGTGCAAGATTCATTTTCTTTTGAAAAGGTGTATAAGTTAGGAACGAAAATGTATGAAAAGGCAAAGGAAAAGAAGCTTCCAATTGTGATTTCTATTACGATGAATCATCATCAGGTTTTTTATGCGGCACTTCCTGGAACAACTTGTGATAACGATAACTGGATAAGACGAAAACAAAATACAGTATATTATTTTGAAAAAAGTTCCTATGAGATGTCACTTGCCATGGAGCTTAAGAAAGACACTATCGATAATCGATATGCTTTAGAAAAAAAGGATTACGTAGCTGCAGGTGGGTGCATTCCAGTGGTTGTAAAAGATGTAGGACTTGTTGGTACTGTAGGAATCTCGGGATTAAAGCAAAATGAAGATCATGATTTTGTTATGGAGGCATTGCTCGAAGCAAAAGAGATATAGGAGGGACTCATGTTTGTAGAAGAACGACAAGAAAAGATACTTGAATTGCTAGATGAAAATGAAAAAGTAAAGGTAAAAGAACTGAGTCAACAATTTAAAGTTACAGAAGATTGTATCAGAAAAGATCTGGCAGCTATGGAAGGGAAAGGTCTTTTAAAACGTGCTTATGGCGGGGCAGTGAAAATTAAGTTAAAAACCCATGAGTCTAGAGTGGAAAAAAGAAGAGATAAAAATATAAAAGAAAAGCATGGAATTGCAAAAAAGGCAGTGAAACTGATTCATACAGGGGATGTTGTATTTCTTGACATTTCCACAACAAATATAGAAGTGGCAAAGGAGATTATTAGGAAAGAATTAAAGGTAACAGTAGTTACTAATATGCTTGATATTGCCAATGTATTTGCAAAGGTTTCTGAATGTGCCGCAGAGTTCATTTTGATTGGAGGAACTTTTAATCGAAAACAAGATGGATTTCTTGGAGGTATGCCTCTTAATCTTATTTCAAAATTTAGGTTCGATATTTCTTTTATTGGTGTTGTAGGTGCTGATTTAGACAACAATACAATTACAACATATGCCATGGAAGATGGCATTTTAAAAGAGGAAGAAATTAAGGCCAGCAAAAAATGTTATCTTGTAATGGAGAAGATGAAGTTTGATTTAGATGCAAACTATGTGTTTGCAAGCTTTGACAAGATTACGGGAGTTATTTGTGAAGGACCTTTGGAAAAAGAAGAAGTAAACAAATTAAAACAGTATCAAGTTGAGGTATACTAGGAGGAAATAAAATGACAAATAAAACCATTGTGTTTAGTGATGTTGATGGAACATTGCTTAATAGTAATCATAAGGTCAGTAAGGGAACAAGAGAGGCTATTTTAAAACTACAGGAGCAGGGAATTCCATTTGTTATAGTGACAGGAAGAGGACCAACTGGAGTTTATCCGATTTTGGAGGATAATGACTTTAATTGTGCAATGATTACATATAGTGGATCCTTGATATTAGATGAGAATCGAAATGTACTATACGAAAAGAAAATACCAATTCGTAAGATTGAAGAAATAATTAGCTTTATAGAAGAAGAGAAGATGCCTCTTGCATGGTGTATTTATCCAGATGAAGTATGGTCTGTAAAAGACAAGATGGATCCTAGGATTGTAAATGAAGCAAGGGTTCTGCAGATAGAGCCACAAGAGGTTGAATTGTCTAAGATGTCAGACGAACAGACATCCAGCAAGATTTTGTGTATTTGTGCCCCAGGGACAATCAATGACATTGAAGCAAAATTAAAGGAGAAGTTCACAGACTATACCATTATCAAATCGTCGGATGCATTGTTGGAAATTATGTCAAAAGGAATTGATAAAGCAGCAGCTATTGACCGCTTATGTGAGATGTGGAAGATTCCAATCGAAGATACTATTGCGTTTGGTGATAATTACAATGATTTTTCCATGTTGAGAGAAGTGGGACATGGTTATATTATGGAAAATGCCCCGGAAGATATGAAGGCAGAAATTAAGAATGTAACCAAGGATAATGACCACGATGGAATTCCAGTTGTGTTAAAGGAACTTAAATTAATTTAATAAGTTAATGTGAAAAAAGCACGAGAAAAATTTACAATTTTCTTTTGTGCTTTTTTCACATTAACGATTAATACAAAAAGATTCTTTTAGAAGTATGAATTTGAAAAAGCTAATGTTTGAAAACAGATTGTGGTAGTAGATAATGACTTAAATCATGTGTATAATAAAAGGAGATTTATCTTATGGTTATTGTCTCTTATTTGGAGGTGTTAAAATGGATTGGGATTACCACGATAAGTATTTTACAAAAGAAGAAATAGATGAACGATTTAAGGTGTTTGAAAAAGAAAAAACTTTTGGACAGGTTGATGAAAGAGATGTCTTTCATAATCAGGTACCTGCCAAGGGGATTGCTGGTTGTGTTATAGAGCAAAGCGTTCTTCATATGAAACAAAACGCTATGCAAGAAGCTGATTTATCAGTTTTACAATCAGATGGTACATATAAAGATACAGAATTAAAGACAACAGGTGTTGAAATATCTAATAAGCAAAGTGAAAAATATTGTGCAAAAGAACCTATGTCAATCACAGCAGTTTCCATTGGAACGATAGAACATGAGGAATTTATTGGTTCTCATTTCTATAATAAAATAGCACATTTAATATTTGTTTTTTATCTTTATCAAAGAAATGAAGGACAGAAGGTTGTGCCATATACTGATTATGAGAAATTTCCGATTTTAGGGTATGAATTTCTGGATATTGCAGATGACCCTGAAGAATTAGAGAAGTTTGAGAATGATTGGAGATTAGCTCATGATTACCTTCTTAGTATTGAAAATAACCCTGATAGGTATGATTTATATCCACTTCTCCATCAGAAGATAAAGCAAAATCTATTTTACATAGACATTGCTCCAAGGTTTAAGTTAAAACCAAAGCAATCACCGAGATTTAGATTTAAAAAATCATATGTGAATACTTTGTTTCAACAATTTTATGCGGAAAAAATGAAGAAGAAGAAACTTGAAAAATTGCAAAAAGATTTTAGTTCATATTCAGAATTAGATGATAGGTTACATGCTCTTACAGAACAGTATAGGGGAAAGACAATAGAAGAGTTAGTGGATATACTACATATTCATAAGCTGAGTGTTGCAGGAAGAGAGGGAGAACAATTTTTAAGACCCAAATTCAGCAAGCGAATATCAGAAACCATAGTTGTTAAGATGTTAGGAGGTACATCAAGGAGTATATCTAACATAGAACTTTTTAATAAGATTGGATTGATTGGAAAAACAATCACTATTACATCAAGTGGTATAGAGACAGAGGAAATGAAACTTTTTACCATGGATTTAGATGAGATAATGGATGAAACCTTGTCGTTTGAAAATACAAGTTATTATGAATATTTTAGCACTCATCAGATTTTATGTATTGTATTTGAAGAACCAAGTGAAGAAGCGATGTTAAATGATAATATATTCTTGGGATTTAAGAGATTGGCATTTGATGAAACAATAATAAATGGAATGATTAAAGATGTTTATATGGATATATGTGACAAGATAAATAATGGGAAAATCGTTGAAAGTTTCTGCTATTTAAAAGATGGAAGTCAAAGAATTAATAAAACAGGGAGACCTATGGTTTCTATTAATTTTCCAAAACAAAAAGATGGTGATATATTTGTAAGAGGAACAGGGAAAGATAGTACTGTGAAACCTTGGGTATTTAAAGGAGATGCCATTGATGGTTCGGGTATAGTTCATACTTATTCACAACAAATATGGATTAAAGGCAGATATATTACAAATGAATTAAAGAAGATAGATTTTATTTAAGGTATAAAGGGGAACGTGAATGAGTGAAGGAACAAAGGTGTTTTTTGATGAATGTGATCCAATCAGTATTGAAACATATTCGCAAAATATGGTTGGAAAAACATTTGCAGAAATATGTGATGAAGATGATAGAGAAAAAGATAGCATTTTAGCTGAAACATCGGGATACAAGGCAAGCCATGAAAACAAGAAACGCAAGGGTGGATTGGGAGAATTAATAGAAGAAAGATTTTTTCATTACGCCGCAAACAATGATTCGCAACCGGACTTTGATAAGGCAGGGGTTGAACTAAAAGTTACTCCATATAAAGTTAATAAGAATGGTTCTAAATCAGCAAAAGAACGATTGATTATTACAATGATAGATTATTGTAATGTAATTAATGAAAAATTTGAGGAGAGTCATTTGTGGGGAAAAGCACAGTTGATTCTCTTGGTATATTATTTGTACGAAAAAGAGATTAAGAATCGTCTTGATTACAGAATTAATTATGCTAAACTATTTACCCCTCCAGCGGAGGATTTGAAAATTATTAAGCATGATTATAAAATTATTATAGAAAAAATAAAAGCTGGGAAAGCACATGAGTTATCAGAGGGGGATACAATGTATCTTGGTGCAGCACCCAAAGCGGCAACATCAAAAAATCGGAGAAAGCAACCATATAGTGATGAACTTGCAAAACCAAGAGCATTTGCATTTAAAAATTCTTATATGACATATGTATTGAATAATTACATCATATCAGGAAAATCAACATATGAATCGATTATAAAAGAATCAAGTGAGTTATCATTTGAAGATTATGTAATGGACAAAATTGATAAGTATAATGGATATTCAGTTGGAGCTTTATGTAAGGAATTTAATGTTGAATACCGGAAGAATCCTAAAAATCTAGAAGCAATGTTGGCATATAGAATGTTGGGAATAAAAGGTAACCATGCGGAAGAGTTTGAAAAGGCAAATATTGTAGTAAAGACCATTCGAATTACAAATAAAAACAAGATTAAAGAAAACATGTCATTTCCGAACTTTAAGTTTAAAGAATTGGTAGAAGAGGAATGGGAAGATTCGACATTTGGAAATTATCTTGAAGAGACAAGATTCTTATTTGTTGTCTATAAGTTTGATGACGATAATAACTTGATATTAAAAGGTTGTCAGTTCTGGAATATTCCATATGAGGACCTTGAAAATCAAGTGAAAAAGGTATGGAAGCAGACGAAGAAAGTATTAATTGAGGGATTAGAAATTACACAGGTGGGAAAACAAAAGAGAAATAATTTTCCAAAGAAAACAGACAATGCAGTATGCCATGTTAGACCACACGGAAGAAATGCAGAGGATGTATATGAGTTGCCAGATGGAAGGGTATATACGAAACAATGTTTCTGGCTAAATAATGATTATATTCTTAAGCAAATAAAAAGAGAACTCATAGAGAATTAAATATTTTCAATTGGATCTTTACAAAAGAGCAAAAATAGTGTAGTATATAAAAAGAGCGAACGATCGTTCGAATACATGTTCGCAAATTATATTATAGAAGTAGGTAAAGATAAATGAAAAAGACAGTATGTGAATTATTTGCCGGAGTTGGTGGATTTAGATGTGGATTGAATAGCATTAAAAGTATTGAAGATACTAAAAAAATTGAAAAGTGGGATACTGTCTGGTTTAACCAATGGGAACCTGCAGAAAAGAAGACTCAATATGCACATGATTGTTATGTGTATCATTTTGGAACTTCTTTGGATAACAATGGAGAGGATACAACAAATTATAATATTGAAGAAGTGAATAAGGAAGTAATTCCAGATTTTAATTTATTGGTAGGTGGATTTCCTTGTCAGGATTATTCAGTGGCATCTTCTTTATCAACATCCAAAGGTTTAGATGGAAAGAAAGGTATTCTTTGGTGGTCTATTCGAGAAGTTTTAGAGGCAAAGCAGCCTCCTTTTGTGTTGCTTGAAAATGTAGATCGATTGATTAAATCACCAGCAAAACAAAGAGGTAGAGATTTTGGAGTTATGCTTGCGTGTTTTCGAGATGAAGGATATACGGTTGAATGGAGGGTTATTAATGCAGCTGATTATGGATATCAGCAACGAAGACGAAGAACCTTTATTTTTGCATATAAGAACGATACAAAGTATGCTGAGCGGATGATGGATACAGCTTTTTATGATAAGGATATATCAAAACAAAGAACTAGAATAATAGAAACTATTTTGAAAGACGGATTTTTTGCAGAAACATTTCCAGTTGATTATGTAGATGAAAAAAAGTTAAAAATTGAAAAATTACCAAAAGGATTGGGTGATTTATCAGATAATTTTAGTTTTTTGTTTGAAAATTCTGGAGTTATGAAGAATGGTGTGATTTATACTATCAAAACAACACCTGTATATGATGGAAAAAGGATAACTCTTGGCGATATTATGGAGACAGGGAATGTTGACAAAAGTTATTTTATTCCCGAAGAAAAATTGTACTATACAAATCCAGATATAAAACACAGTGATGAAAGTTTAGAAAGATTACCAAAAGAAAAAAGGCAAACTTGGCAATATCTAAAGGGAGCTAAAAAACTTCCACGTAAAGCAGCAACAGGTCATGAATATATTTTTTCAGAAGGTGCAATTCCAATGATTGACGTGAAGGATAAACCCGCAAGAACAATGTTAACTTCAGAAGGTGGATTTAGTAGAACAACACATATTGTTAAAGATAAACAAACGGGGAATATTAGACTTCTTACAGCAACTGAAACTGAAAGGATTCAAGGATTTCCAACTAATCATACGAAAAATTGTCTAGTAAATGGAGAAGTTGTTGAGATGCCATTACGTAAGCGAAGATTTATGATGGGGAATGCATTAGTAGTAAATTTGATTGAAGATATGGAAAAGACCTTGTCAGGGATATTTGATAGGGAGTAAAGTGTGAAGAATATAAGATATATAGAACCGTAAAATCTATCAGTACATTATAGGAGAAATTATGGACGGAACAGTAAGAAGCCATATTAAAATAGGCTCAAAGGTAAAAGTAGTACAGAAACAAGATCAAAGAACAGGACAATTAACCGAGGGTACAGTGGCAAGAATCCTGACTAACTCAGCAAAACATCCACGAGGAATTAAAGTGATGTTAGAAGGTGGAATTGTAGGAAGAGTACAAGAGATATTGTAAGAATAAAGTGTAAAAAGAATAAAAAAGAGGGTTGTATCTTTGCAAAATTAAAACTTGCAGGATGCAACCCTTTTATCATTCCCAGTAAAGAAATGGTTGAAAAGGAGATTATATATATGTTACAATAAAGCCACGATACAACTAATTAATTAAACATATAAAGGAGTGGATGATGGATACTGAACTATCAGGAAGAGAAGTGTTACTAATGAAGTGTATTTGGGAGAGAGAGGGAGATGTTTCCATTCAAGATGTTCAAAATGACGCAAAAGAGAAGTTTGATTGGGATGCGAAAAGAAGTACAGTTCGAACTTTTCTCACAAGTATGGAAGCGAAGCAATATATCAAGACAGAAAGAAGGGGAAGATTCACATATATTGTGCCAATGGTCACAGAAGAAGCCTACCGAGAGGATCAGACAAGAAAGATGATTGATTTTTGGTACGATGGTTCCAAGGGAATTTTGATTAAAGCATTAGCAAAAGATGATATCACAGAAGAAGGAGCCGCTCACTTGATGGAGGTGTTGGATGAGCTATCAGATGATTGATGTTGTGTTTAAAGTATATATTTTATTTGGAATTCTTCAAAATATCTTTAGTGTAGTGATTCTAACATCATTGACAGGATGTGTTTTCTTCATTTTTTGGATACCACTTAGTAAACGAATTGAATTAGAAGGAAATCCAAAGCAAGCTTACTTTATTTTAAAAGTTATTATAGTAGCACATCTAATTCCAGTAATGTACTTGCTCGTAAAAAGATTTGATGGATATTCAATTTTTGATGAGACACCAAATGTTTTTCAAATTGTACTTACAATTTTAACAGTTGTCTGGACGTTTGGATTTATAAGACAATTAAAAAAATATTATCAAGAACATAAAAAGATAAAAAGAATAATTGCTGGTTGTCATATATGTAGAAGAGATGTTGCAGCAATTGCACATGAATGTATGAAAAGGGCAGGGTGTCAAAGGGAAATCAAGATATATCAAGGAGACTTAATTCCTGTCCCTATGGCGTATGGTGTCATAAATTCAATGATATTACTACCTGATGCTGCATATACAAAGAGTCAGCTAGAGGTCATCTTACTTCATGAGTTAGAACATTGTAAACACCATGATTTGTTCTGGATTTATCTTAATAATATAGCAACTTGTATTCATTGGTTTAACCCTGTGGTAAAAGTGATTGGAAGGCAATTAGATCAGTGGAGCGAGATATATTGTGACTTGTATGTACTAAATATCACTTCTAGCATCAAACGGTACTATAGAGAAGTGATTCAAATAGCTGCAAAATTTTCAAGTCAGAGAACAAGCCTTGCATGTGCGCTTTTTGAAGATATGACGGAGTTAGAAAGTCGTATGAAAAGAGTGATAAAGATTCGAAAAAACGGAAAATGTTCTCTTCCAATAGCAATTTTATATGTTGTGGTATTTTGTCTTCTTAGTACAGCAAGTGTGTCAGCAACAACCATTGGATATTATAGAGGATACAAGGGAATGAAGGATGCAATGACAGAAGAAGTGGAAATGCCTACTAAAAAAATAGTAATTCTAAAGGAAAAGGTTCAAGAACAACCAGATGTGATTCAGTGGGATGATACACATACAATATTATTTAAGAAGAAAGATGTGGAGACATTCGGTTGGACATTAAAATCTCGAACGGGGAAGATAAGTGATACTTTCTATGTAACAAAAGGAGAGCAGATTGAACTTGGTGTATTAACAGCACAAAAAGATGATCATGTTGCAGAGATTGGACAACTTCGAGTTGGAATCATGAATGAAAAGGGACGGCAAAGATATGTAACAGAAAAAAATGATATGGATGCAGAATTTACTATAAAGGAAAGTGGAAACTACAGATTGTTTACAGAAAATTTATCCAAATGGACCATGCAAATTGGAGGATTCATAACGAAAGAGAGATAATTGTATAGTATATACCGAAGATGGAATTAGTCCAGATTTAACTGTAGAAACAGATGAATCATCAGATGGAATTCAATTATTTTCAACTCAATATATAATTAATTGGAATGTTTCAAAGAAAACATTAAAAAAACAAAATATTTTACCCAAAGAAAAGGAAATAAAATTAATTTTAAGTTTATTGTAAGCAATACAACCAATGTGAA
>JAQVEG010000033.1:0-15573 GCA_028697725.1 Anaerostipes sp. | reverse complement strand
TTTTCAACTCAATATATAATTAATTGGAATGTTTCAAAGAAAACATTAAAAAAACAAAATATTTTACCCAAAGAAAAGGAAATAAAATTAATTTTAAGTTTATTGTAAGCAATACAACCAATGTGAATGGTAATTACACAAGATAAATATGAAAGGTGGTGGTAGGATGAAGAAGGAGAAAAAGATATCAGAGTTGATAAAAAATCCACGCAATACATGGCGGGCAACCAGCATCTGCAAAAGCAGATGGTAAAGCATGGACATAATAATATAGTAGCATGAGTTGATATCAATATAAAGTGAAATAAATAATTTTTGGAGGGTGAAGTTTATGAAACTAATAAAGATGATAGTAAATGCCTTTTTTTTGGGGGTGTTATTATTAGATGTTGTTGTCAATACATATGGAATAATGAAAGTAAAAGATTTTTTTTGGATTCCAGGGGTTTTTTATTTCATTTCAATAAGTATATCTTGGTATTTTTTTAACAAGAAAATTTTTAAAGGAGATTAAATATGAAGAAAAAATATATTTTAGGATTAATATTAGCGATTTTTTTGATTTTTATATTGCTTGTACCACAAAGCAAGTATGCAAAAATAGGAAATCAAATAAGGCTTTTATTTGTATATCAAAATCAAGATACGAACAGTAGCGAAGATATATATGCAAAAGGAAAAAAGATAGTAATTACAAAGAAAGAAATGCAAACTCAAATAAAAATAGGTGAATTATTAGGTCAAAAAGACGCAGAGAAAAAGGCATATAATTCATTAAAGCAGGAAAAAACGTTATATGAAAATGCGAAAGAAAATGGATACAGTACCTCGAATAAGGAGGTAGAGGAATATACAAATACTGTGAAAAAAACTTTAGAAAATACGCCTGATTCGGACAAAGGGAAAAAGATTGTTCTTGAAATGATAAAAGGATTTGGGGGAGAAGAAAATTATTGGAAAATGTCCAAAAAGAGATACAATCGTTCATTGACAATAAAAAAATATCTAGATCAAATAGAAAGTACATATTTTAAAAAGAATAAGCTTGAGCAAGGTTCTGTAGATGGAGATAAAGCATGGTATAAATATAGGGAGAAATTTATAGCAAAGCTAATAGAAGAGCAACACATTAAAAAAACTAATGTTTCTTGTGCTAAGACAGCAAAAAAGAATACATACCAGATATTTCAAAAGGACTATCAAAATATAGCAGAGAATTATAAGATGAAAGGTTTTTCTAAAACAGGCGATGGCGAACTTCAGCACTCATGTGTTATTTTTCCTGAGAATAAGTATTTTAAAGAAAAAAAGGATATGGTAGATGATGATTTTAATCAGCCAGTAAAAAAGAATTTGTATTATCTAAACAAAGATAAAAGTATATTGATTTACATAACCCAAATGTATTCAAAAAAAGAAGTGGGGAAACAACTGATTACATCAGATATTCCAATGGATGAATATAAATTTAGCAATGGGACAACTTTTTTTGAGGAATATTATATGAGTTATCATCATACAATTGTTAGTTTTAAAGTGATGAATCTAGGGAAAAATACAAAGAAACAAATATCTAGAACAAAGAGCCTTACAATTGATGCAATACAAGCATACACAAAAATATTAAACTAAAAAAAGGAATCGCAAAAACGCGATTCCTTTTTTTTTACACTTTATCTAAATTTACTAAGAAATTATACGATTCCTTGTGCACTCATAGCATCAGCTACTTTTTCAAATCCAGCAATATTGGCTCCAGCTACGTAGTTTCCTTCTAATCCGTAACGTTTTGCAGCATCATCTAGGTTGTGGAAAATATTAACCATAATGTTTTGTAATTTTCCATCAACTTCTTCAAATGTCCAGCTTAATCTTTCGCTGTTTTGTGACATTTCTAATGCAGATGTTGCAACACCACCAGCGTTTGCAGCTTTACCAGGAGCAAATAAGATGTTGTTTGCTTGTAAGTATTCAGTTGCTTCTAATGTAGTAGGCATGTTAGCACCTTCAGCGACTGCATAGCATCCGTTTGCAACCAATGCTTTTGCATCTTCAAGTCCTAATTCGTTTTGAGTTGCACATGGAAGAGCAACATCACATTTAACAGACCATACTCCACGTCCTTCATGGTATTCAGCACTTGGACGAGCGGCAGCGTATTCTGTTAAACGAGCACGTTTTACTTCTTTTACTTCTTTTAATAAGGCCACATCAATTCCGTCTTTGTCATAAATCCATCCTGTAGAATCTGAAACTGTAACAACCTTAGCTCCTAATTGTTGTGCTTTTTGTGTTGCGTAAATTGCAACGTTTCCTGATCCAGAAACACAAACAGTAGCTCCTTCGATTGATTTACCATTGCATTTTAACATTTCAGATGTTAAGTAAAGTAGTCCGTATCCAGTAGCTTCTGTACGAGCTAATGATCCACCGTAAGATAAACCTTTTCCTGTAAGAACTCCTTCGTATACTCCGCGGATTCTCTTGTATTGTCCAAACATATATCCGATTTCACGAGCACCAGTTCCAATGTCTCCAGCAGGAACGTCAGTGTCAGCACCGATATATTTGCATAGTTCTGTCATAAAGCTTTGGCAGAATGCCATAACTTCTCTATCAGATTTTCCTTTAGGATTGAAATCTGATCCACCTTTACCACCACCAATAGGAAGTCCTGTTAAAGAGTTTTTGAAGATTTGTTCAAATCCTAAGAATTTGATGATTCCTAAGTTTACAGATGGATGTAATCTTAATCCACCTTTGTAAGGTCCAATAGCACTGTTAAACTGTACACGGTAACCTGTGTTTACTTGAACTTGTCCTTTGTCATCTACCCAAGGTACTCTGAATTTAAATTGACGTTCTGGGTTTACTAGGCGTTCTAATAGAGCGTCTTTTTTGAAGGCTTCTTCGTTAGCTTCAACAACTGTACGTAAAGATTCTAAAACTTCCTTTACAGCTTGATGAAATTCTGGTTCTGCTGGGTTTTGAGCAACTACTTGCTCAATTACTTGATCTACATATGACATTGTGTGTCCTCCTTAAAATATATAATAGCTCTTTTGTAAAATAAATACTTTAACACTTTGATTTAACAGAGTTAAATAAGTAAAAAAATGTAAAATAAAATATTTTCTCTGCACACATTATATAAGATGTTAAAAGTAAAAACAATAAAAAATTAACATAAAATTCATATTTTTTGGAGAATAAAAAGAAAGGGCTCTATAAATCTATGGTATAATTGGTAATAATATTATTTGTATAGGAAAGGGAAAAAGATGAAAAAATCAGTGATTATTGCATATTACAATGGAATAAAATATATAAATGAACAAGTAGGATCTATTTTAAAGCAGCTAGATAAAGGTGACGAGCTTATAATATCTGTGGATGGATGGGAGGACGGTTCTAAAGAGTTACTATTTAAACTTCGGGAAAATGATTCTAGAATTAAGATTGTAGCTGGACCACATCAAGGGGTCGCTAAAAATTTTGAACAAGGGTTAGGATACTGTAACGGAGATATTATTTTTATTGCAGATCAAGATGACGTGTGGGAAGATAATAAAGTAGAAAAGGTCTGTGAGGCGTTTGAAAATCCTCGAGTTACAGCAGTGGTTCATAATGCCATGATCGTAGATGAGAATCTTGAGGACAGTGGAACAACTACATTTCAATGGAGAGAAAGCAAATCTGGATTTTGGAAGAATGTAAAAAAGAATTCTTATATTGGATGTTGTATGGCAGTGAAACGAGGCGTTTTAAAATCTGTACTTCCTATTCCGGAATACATTTGGATTCATGATCAGTGGATAGGTTTGTTGTGTGAGCAGCTTGGGAAAGTTATATTTTTAGATGATATTTTATTAAAATACCGTAGGCATGGGAACAATGTTACAGGATTAAATCATGGACATGCCGTTGCCATGTTAAAGAAAAGAATATTTATGATTTTTGGAATTAATCAACGCGTTAAGGAGTGGAAAAAAGAAGATGCAGAAAATCAAACAGTTTTGTAAACGACATGATACTTTATTACTAGGATTTTTAATACCGTTTTGTTTTATGGAGATTCTCGCAGTAGCACTGGAAGTACAGCCTTTTGGGAACAAATCATTTTTAATAGTAGATGCACTTCATCAATATCTACCATTTTTTGCGGATTATTGGGAAAAATTAAGATCAATGGATTCCTTGTTTTATTCTTTTCATGGAGGACTTGGACACAATTTTCTTGGACTGTGGGCATATTACTTGTCCAGTCCATTAAATGTAATTGTTGCATTTTTTCCAAAGACAATGCTAAATGAAGTGTTGAGTCACTTGTTTATCTTTAAAATTGCATTGTGTGGCTGTGCAGGAACATTTTATTTTAAGAGAAGAAATAAAAAATATAAAATTGCAAATATAATCTTTGGATTTGCATATGCATTGAGTAGTTATATTGTTGGATATAGCTGGAATATTATGTGGCTTGAAGTTATGATTTTACTTCCAGTGATTTTAGTTGGGGTGGATCGATTAATAAAAGAACGTGATGGAAGATTGTACTGTGTTGCTTTGTTCTTTTCGCTGTTTTGTAATTTCTATATGTCTTTTATGACATGTTTATTCTTAGTGTTCTGGTATATATTATATGACCATAAAAATGTGAAAGAATTTTTTGCAAGGGGAATTCAGTTTGCATTTTACTCTTTGTTATCAGCAGGAATGGCGGCGGTGGTATTGATTCCAGCGTATGTTGGAATTATGAAAACTTCCTCAGCAAAATGGGATTTCCCAAAAGAATTATGGTATGGAAATTTTGCTAATTTGTATTCTCGACATTTTATTGGAACAGTGCCTTGGACGAACTCTGTTTTTGATGGAGACGCCAACTTATATTGTGGTATTTTTACACTAATTTTGGTTGTAGCATTTTTCATTGTAAAGGGAATTTCGTGGAAGCATAAATTACGAAGAGGAATCCTTTTAGTATTTTTATTCTTTAGTTTTAATATGCCCATTGTAGGATATGTGTGGCATGGATTTCACAACCAATATGGAATACCTAATCGATTTTCGTATTTGTATATTTTCTTATTGCTAACTATGGCTCATGAAGGACTTCTTGCTGCTTTTTCAAAAAAAAGGAGACAAAGCTGGAAATTGTGCGTGGCGGCTGGGATTATATGTGTTGGAATTGGTGCAGTTTTAAAATTCTATCAAGGCAAGATAAGTATGAATATAATTTGGATGACCGTTGGTGTGGTACTTGTCTATTACGTGTTATTTATGCTATATCAATTACGAATCATTAATCTTAGACTGTGTATCATGCTATGTTGTGTAGGATTTTTTGTGGAAATAGCAGCTATGGCAGGGTATGGATTTGTTAAAAATGGACAGGTAGATGTGAATTATTATTTTTCTGATACAGGTGCCATCTCGAAAATCAAGAAGAAAACAGGAACAAGTATTGCAAAGAGGATGGAGATTACTAAGGGCTTAATGTTAGATGAAAGTATATGGCATACTTTGAATGGTGTCACATTATTTGGATCAACAGCCAGCGGAAATGTGGTAGATACAATGGATGATCTTGGATTCTATACTGGTGTAAATGAATATTTATACGAGGGAGCAACCCCACTGACAAATAATTTATTTTCAGTGCAATATAATTTGATTCGTCCAGAGGATACCATCAACACAGAATTTCAATATAAATCAACAGAAGACACAGTGAAAGTATTTGAAAATCAATACAAAACAAGTATTGGATATGGGATGAGTTCTAATATATTCCAGTGGATTTATGAAGATGTAGATCCCTTTTATGTACAGAATAATTTTATTCAAAATGCATATGGAATAGAAGGTATTTTTAAGGAATTTGATACATCACCACCGAAAGCAAAAGAGTGTACATTTTATCAAAGTAATGATGGTGAATATGTGTTTGAAAAGACAGCCAGTGTCGCTGACAATCTTACATTTAATATTCCAGTAAAGAAAGATGGAAAGATATATCTTCATTTTGATGGAAGTCAGGTGGAAAGTACTTTGATTTACAAAAATGATGATTTATATACATCGGGTCGTTTAAATGCACAATGTATTTATATTGGAGACATGAAAAAGGGAGATGTGATTTCCATTGAAATGCAGTTGGATAATGACAGCACAAAATCAGGAGTTGTAAGATTAAAAGCGGCATATTTTGATGAAGCAGTGTTTCAAAAAGTATATCAAAGAATGCAGGAAGAGTCCTTCCAAATAAAGAGTGAATCTAGTACAAAAATAACAGGAACAATAAATAAAAAGATAGAAGGAACTGTATTTTTCTCAATTCCAGATGATCAAGGATGGAGTGCCTATGTAGATGGCAAGAAAGTAAAGACAAAAACATTGGCAAAGGCATTCTTATGTGTCGATGTAACAAAGGGAGAGCATACAATTACCCTAGAGTATGTACCACCTGGATTTAAACTTGGAGCTATAATTTCGACAGTGAGTATTTTGCTGTTTGTAGGTATATTGCTGTTGGATTATAAGAAAAAAATAAGAAAAAAGTAGAAAGTTCATAAATAGAATATGATAGAATGAATAAAACGAGATAAATCCAGAATGGAGGATAATTATGAGATTGAGAAGGTTATACCAAGGAACAGCAGTTGCATTGTCGCTTTTAATGGTTGGAACATGTGGTGCATTTACTCGCAGTGTGAAGGCAGACAGTGTTGATAGTAATAAAAAGTATTTGGCTATAGGTGCTGATTTAACGCCATCAGAGAAAAAGAAGGTTATGAATTATCTAAGCGTAGACCCAGATGATGCGTCAGATTATACGATTATTCGTGTTACAAACAGTGAGGAACATAGCTATTTAGATAGCTATTTGTCTAAGAGTGTCATTGGGTCAAGGGCTCTTTCATCTGTTACAGTGGAAGAAACGGATGACGGGGATGGAATTGATGTTAAAACAACAAACATTTCATACTGTACAGAGGATATGTACAAGAATGCATTGGCGACAGCAGGAGTTAAGAATGCTGAGGTCAACGTAGCAGGTCCATTTAAAATTTCTGGAACCGCAGCTTTAGTTGGAGTTATGAAAGCATATGAAAAAATGACAGGTAAGAAGATTCCAGAAGAAAGCAAGGATGCAGCAACAAATGAACTTGTTACAACGGGAGAAGTTGGAGAGAATATTGGAAAAGATGATGCAAGTAAGTTAATCGCATCTGTAAAGGAAAAGGTAGCAGATGGAGACTTAACAAGTGCATCTGACATTAAACAGGCAATCACTGACTCTGCTGAAGAATTAAACATTAAGTTATCAGATGAAGATAGGCAAAAGATTGAAGATCTTATGAACAAGATTTCAGATCTTGATTTAGATGTGGATCAACTAAAAGATCAGGCAAAGGATATTTACGATAAAATCAGCAATATAGATACCAATGGAATTTTGGATAAGATTGCAAATTTCTTTCAGAAAATTCTAGATGCCATAAAAGGATTCTTTTAATCAACTGTATAAAACCCTCTTTCCGTACATATGTATAAGGAAAGGGGGTTTTTTATGAGCCAAAATGAAATGTTGATATTAGTAACAGTGGTTGGCTGTTTACTTTGTATTCTTTATGGAATTTACAAAAGACCAGGATATTTTTTTGTGCTTCTTGGACGAGGCATTTTGTGTAGTTTGATTGTATATGGAATTTGTAGTTTCTGTAGAAAGAATGGACTGGTGTCGCCAGTTGATTTGAATCTTATATCAATTGGAACAGGGGCGCTCCTTGGATTTCCAGGAATTATGAGTCTTTATATTATCGGGATTTTTTTGGTATAAAATTAATTAGAAAAAAATGTAAAAATATCTGGACAAAGTTTTCCAAATATTGTAATATAGTGTCATGGAGGAAAACCATGATACTATTTTTTTATTTATTGATTGCTCTTTTGTGGGATCTGTTTCAATATCGAATTCCCAACTGGTGGATTGTGGCAGGATACTTTTTAGGCTTGCTGGAGTTTGTGCTTGCTGGGAACATGACAGTTCTTGACTTAGGGCAGGGAGTTTTAGTGACCAGCGTGTTACTTATATTATTTTTTCTTAAAGTTCTTGGTGGCGGCGACATTAAAGTATTTTATGTAGCTGCACTATTCTTAGGATCAGAGACTTGGCGTCTGATTCTTCTATCATTTCTTTTGAATGGTCTTTATGCACTTTTAAAGATGTTATTTCAAAGAGATTTGACATTTAGACTGTATCATTTTTATGCGTATGTGATCCAGTGTTTCTATCAGGGGAAAGCTTCCCCGTATCAATCATTAGAGTCTTCAAAGAAAGATCAAGTTCACTTTATGGTGGGTATCTTTTTTGGATACATCTTATTTACAAAATGGAGGTTTTTCATATGATTACAGTTGGAATCTTAGATGAAGATATAATTTATCGGAAACGTTTGATGGAGTATCTGAATCATCAAACAGAATATCCCATGAAGGCAGTTTCTTTTGCAGATGCAGAACAGATGAAAGAGTATCAAAAAGGGAATTATTTAGAGGCAGTAATTTGTGCAGATATAATGGACCACATAGGATCAGTGGTGTGGATTCCTTTAGGGGATGGATGTGGAGATACTGTTGCAAAGTATGGAAATGCAGCACATATTGCAAAGTTTATCTATGACAAGATGAATCTTGTTAAGGATAGAGAACATCTTATTGTAGGAGTATATTCACCAACGGGAGATTCTGTGAGAACAAGAATTTCATTAGAACTTGCAGGGCAGGTTAGAGGTATTTATCTTGGGATGGAAGAATACTGCAGCCTTGATATGGCAAGTGAAAATACGGATCAGCTGCTGTTTTATATTAAGGAAAGGAGAGAGGATATTGTATCATTTTTTAAGGAGTCAGCGTTAGACCTGTCCTACTGTTTTGGATATCCTTCGGTTCTTTGTTATTTAGATTACCGAGAACTTACAAAGGAAGATTTTAAGTGGTTCTTTCAACTACTTCGAGAAGAGAAGGTGTCTGTTGTTGTGGATATTGGAACAGGAACTTTGTCTGACTTGGGGATACTAACTCTTTTTGATCAAATATATTTACCTATGACAAAAGAGAGTCCTTCGTCAAACTGTTATGGAAATTTTGAACGGCTTATTCACAAGAAAAAGGAACTGCAGACAATCAAAAGTCAAGAGTTATGGATTAAAGATCCAGATAATCTAAAAGAGTTGGTGAAAACACTATGATAGAAGAGATAAAAAGCCGAATTGTAGAACGGTTGGATTTTAGTGAAGATATAGAAGATAAGAGCCTTTTGTGGATAATCGAAGATGAAATTTGGGAATTTTCTAAAACCACATATCTTTCACTAAAGGAAAAACATGATATGTGTCGATCTATATTTAACTCGCTGCGAAAATTAGACGTACTTCAAGATTTATTGGATAATGATGGGATTACGGAGATTATGATTAATGGCTATGAAAATATTTTTGTTGAATCTAATGGAAAGTTATCAAAATATGAAAAGGGATTTTCGTCCAAAGAAAAACTGTATCAAGTGATTCAGCAGATTGTGTCTAGCACCAATCGAATGGTTAATGAATTAAATCCCATTGTGGATGCAAGGTTAGAAGACGGATCTAGGGTAAATGTTATGCTTCCGCCTATTTCTTTAAATGGAGCAACCATGACTATCCGTAAATTTGCAAAGGAGCCTATGACTATGGAGTGGCTGTATCAAAAAAAAGCATTTTCAAGGGAGGTGGAACAGTTCCTTCGTATGCTGGTGCAAAGCCGTTACAACATATTTATATCAGGGGGAACAGGAAGCGGCAAGACAACTCTGCTCAATGGATTATCTAACTGTATCCCAAAAAAAGAAAGGGTAATTACCATTGAAGATTCTGCCGAATTAAAACTAAATGGAATCGAGAATCTAGTTCGTTTAGAGATGAGAAATGCAAATATGGGTGGTGAAAACAAGATTACCATACAGCAGTTAATTAAGGCATCCCTGCGTTCCAGACCAGATCGAATCATTGTTGGAGAAGTGCGAAGTGAAGAATCCTTAGATATGTTGCAGGCAATGAATACAGGACATGACGGAAGTATTTCCACAGGTCATGCCAACTCCACAGAAGATATGATACGCCGCCTAGAAACTATGGTATTGATGGGATCTGATATGCCAATTCCTGCAATTCGTGGACAGATTGCATCAGCATTGGATGTAATGGTTCATCTTGGAAGACTTTCTGACGGAAGTCGGAAGGTACTTGGAATTTCAGAGGTACTTGGAATGAAAGATGGAGAGGTGGAACTGAATGAACTATGGTCTTTATCTGAGGAGAAAGAGCTTGAGATGACAGGAATGTTAAGAAATGAAAAAAAGTTAAAGGAGTATGGAATGTATGAAGAATATCAAAGCCTGCTGGAGAGGATTTTCTAAACAAGAACTTATTATGGAATTAGGAAAAGGATTTTTTCTGTGTTACATGATTGCACTTTTATTTTATAATCAAATACTTTTGTTAGGCTGTTACATAATTCTTTGGTATCCATGGCTGTATTATCGAGAGTTACAAAGGAACAAGAAGCATAAAAAGGAAATGCTAGAAGAATTAAAGGAAATGCTTCTTTCCATTCATAACAGTTTGTACGCAGGATATTCTCTGGAAAATGCTCTAAATCTTGCAAGAGGTGATATTAGATCAGGGTTTGGAGAGAGGGAGAATGGACTGGAACATCAATTAGAGAAAATACATGTTGGACTAGGAATGAATGTTCCAGTGGAACAATTGTTGAAGAATATGGCGCAAGAGGTGGGGCTAGAAGAGATGAACCAGTTTGTAAAAATCGTATTAATTGTAAAAAGAAAAGGAGGAAACCTAGTGGAAATACTAGGACAGACCATTGATCATTTAAACCAAAAAATTCAAGTAAAGGAGGAGATTATTACCCTGACAAGTGCCAAAGTGTTAGAACAGAGAATTATGTCAGCAATGCCTTTTCTTATTATTTGTTATGTTAGGTTTACTAGTCCTGATTATTTTGAAACCTTATATTCTAATGTTGCAGGCTGGATGATATCTACTATTTCTCTGTGCGTTTTAGCTACAGCATATATCATGGGCAGCAAAATAACAGAAATTGAGGTGTAATGTATGAAGAAAATTATTGAAAAGCTGCCAAAGAAACTGTGGAATCAAAGAGGGGAAACAGTTGAAAAGTATTTTGCAGGAAGCCAAAGGGAATTAGAAGAAACTGTTGCAAAGAGTTTAGAAACACAGTGCAAAAAAACAATATATGGAATGGCAGTGGGCATCTTATTTTTACTATTATTTTTATTGAGTTCATGGTTCCAATCTACACAAGTAATAGTGGAGAGGCAGGATGCAGGAGGAGATGACATATCTCAATCCATGGAATTAAAAAATGAAAATGAAAGCAGTAGCTTTCAACTGTGGATTCCTCCCAAAGTATTAACTTCAAAGGAGAAAAAGAAAGCATTTGAAAATGGATTTGAGTTTTTAGAAAAGAGAATGAAAGGAAAGAATCCATCTCTAAATGAAGTACAAGAAAACTTAAATCTAAATATAGAAATTCCTGAAAATCCTTGTTCCGTCGCATGGGATACCAGTGACCTTGGAGTGATTGACAGTCAGGGAAATGTCTATTCAAAAAAAGTCAAAAAACCGGTTATTATTCTTGTGACAGCAACACTAACGTACATGGAAGAAAAAAAGTCAAAAATATTTCATGTGTGTGTTGTGCCATATTCTAAAGAAAAATCTAAATTATCTAAAGTCAAAGATGAAATTCAAAAAATAGAGAAAGAAAATCGAACAAAAAAGACGTTTAAAATTCCAAAGAAAATACTTGGAGTAGATGTAGTAGAGGAAACCATGTCCAAACATCAACTACCCATGCTTTGTATTTTTATTATTGTATGTGTTGGACTGCTTTGGTATTCAGAAGAGGAAAACCAAAAGCAGAAGATGCGAAAGGCAATGGAGTCTTCTGTGGAAGAATATCCAGATATTATTAGTAAATTTGTTCTTCTTCTTGGAACAGGAATGACAATCCAAGGCGTGATTGAGACAATTGCTGTGGAAGAAAGAGATAGCAAAAAATATGTGTATCAGCAAATGGTTCAGGCGAATCATCAGTTAAAGCTTGGAATGGAACCTACAAAAGTCTTAAAAGAATTTGATGACAATATGAGACTTACTACGTATGGGAAATTTGCAACAATGATGATAAGAAGCCTCACAAGAGGTTCTAAAGATTTGTTGCTGCGACTTAGAGAGGAGGAGGCAAATGTATTTTTGGAGAGAAAAGAAATAGCAAGAAGAAAAGGAGAAGAGGCAAGCACAAAGTTGCTGTTGCCAATGACGCTTATGTTACTTGTGGTTTTAGTGATGTTAATGTTTCCAGCATTTATGTCATTTTCAATGTAGAAGGAGAAATCAAATGAAAGAATTATGGAAAGATGAATCAGGAATGGGAGTTGTAGAAGTTATTTTGATAATAGTTGTTTTAATTGGTTTGGTTATTATATTTCAAACGCAAATTAAAAAAGTAGTGGATAATATTTTTAAAACAATTACATCAAAAACAGGTCAGGTGAAATAATGGATCAAAGGGGAAGCACAACTGTTTTTTTTGCTTCTGTCTTTTTATCAATGTTACTGCTGGTGAGTATTTGCTTAGAGGGGATATACCTTTATGTTGGAAAGGGAAAAGCCATGGGTGCTTATATGTCTGGTCTTATGAGCACCCAAGGAAACTATCAAAAGGAACTTCATGAGAACTATCATCTATTTGGACTTGATCCAAGATATACAGATAAACTTACGAAAGATGTAAAGGAAAATATGTCAGTGAGCCTGTGTGATAGCAAGGATAATTTTTTCTATGAAATAGGGGAGATTGGACTTTCTCATGGAAAAACTTTTGATGATAATGAGGCAGGATTATTAAAATATCAGATTCGAGAATTTATGAAATACAGCCTTGGAAAAGATGGAGTAGAAAAACTTACAAAACAACTTGCGAATCCTGCAAAATCTGAGGAGATTCAGGCGGCAAAACAGCAGTTGACAGACTCAGAAAATGCAGCAAAAAATCAAGAAGATAAGAAAGAAGATGATACAAAGGATCAAGTGACAGAAAAAGTGAAAGATCCAAGAAAAGGTTTCATGAGCATGATTAACAAAGGGATTATTTCTCTTGTTTATCCCAAAGGAAAGAAGATATCAAAAAAAACAGTCAAGATAACATATGGGAAAGAAGAGAAAATCAAACAATCGAAAATTAATTTTTTTAAAAGCGATTCAGTAGCTTCAAATTTAGATGAAAACACCACAAAAGATTATGGAAATAGCCTAAGTAACGAATTGCTAGGGGTGGCTTATGGAACAAAGGTGTTTCATCATGGGGCATCCAAAGAAAAAAAGGATGGAACTCAGTATGAAGTTGAATATTTAATTTGTGGCAATTCTAGTGAAGAGGCAAACCTAGGAGGTGTGCTATCCCGTATTTTAGCGATTCGGTTTTTGACAAATCGAGTTTGCTTGTTAAGGGATCAGGCAAGAACTGCAGAGGCAGAAACCTTGGCAGCAGCTATTTTAGGAGTAACAGGAATTCCACCGTTGGTCACAGTGGGAAAAGAACTTCTTCTTGCTGCCCTTGCCTATGGGGAATCTATTTTAGATTTACGAAATCTAGTGGAGGGAAAGAAAATTCCGGTTATAAAGGATTCTACTAACTGGCAGTTGGAATTTGCAGGATTAGCTACTTTGACTGGAAAGCGTAAGCCGGTACAAAACGGGCTGAATTATGAAAATATGCTTCAAATGCTTATGCTTGTTTCTACAAAACCATCTATGAAATATTTGCGAATGATGGATTTAATGGAAGGAAACATTGAGGAAAAGGTACCAGGATTTACATTTCAAAAATGTTATGCATCTTATCAGGTTGCAGCAAATGTTAAGATGGGAACTTTTGGATTTGCAGGGATGAGAATACCGTTGTTATCCTCTTATCCATTGAAATATAAGAGGACTGTTGTTTATTAGATGTGGGAGGTAAAGAAATTGCTAAAAAGCTTCAAGACGGAAATAAATCCTACAAAAGAACAGATCATCAAAATCAATAAAACAATTGGCACTTGCAGATACATCTATAATTTCTATCTTGCTCATAATAAAGAATTACACGAAAACGGTGAAAAATTTATGAGTGGTAAAAGTTTTAGTGTTTGGCTTAATAACGAGTATCTTCCACAACATTCAGAATATGCTTGGATAAAGGAAGTTAGTTCTAAATCTGTTAAGAAATCAATTGAAAATGGATGTACTGCATTTACAAAGTTTTTTAAAGGCAAAAGTGGGTTTCCAAGATATAAGAAAAAGGGAAAATCTGACGTAAAGATGTATTTTGTTAAGAATAATTCTAAGGATTGTTTTTGTGAAAGACATAGAATTAGTATTCCAACCTTAGGTTGGGTACGACTGAAAGAGAAAGGCTATATCCCAACGAGTAAAGACGGATATGTTATTAAAAGCGGAACTGTATCAGTGAAAGCAGGTAGATACTATGTATCGGTGCTGGTAGAAATTCCTGATACAAAGGTTGCTAATAACAGTAACGTTGGAATTGGAATTGATTTAGGTCTTAAAGACTTTGCAATTCTTTCAAACGGAACGACTTATAAAAACATCAATAAGTCAGCAAAGTTAAAGAAACTAGAAAAACAGCTGCGCAGACAACAGAGATGCTTATCACGCAAATATGAGAATTTAAAGAAAGGAGAAGTTACTCAAAGAGCAAATATACAAAAACAAAAGCTCAAGGTACAGAAGCTTCATCATAGGATAGATAATATCAGAACCGATTACATTAACAAGACAATAGATAAGATAGTAAAAACCAAGCCATCTTATATAACAATTGAAGACTTAAATGTAAAAGGAATGATGAAAAACAGACATCTTTCAAAAGCTGTTGCATCACAAAAATTTTATGAGTTTAGAAGAAAATTAAAAAATAAATGTGATGAAAATGGCATTGAATTAAGAGTTGTAGATAGATTTTATCCATCGTCAAAGATGTGTCACTGCTGCGGATATATAAAGGAAGATTTAAAACTTTCTGACAGAATATACAAATGTAAATGTGGATACATCGAGGATAGAGATTTCAATGCAAGCCTTAATTTGAGAGATGCAAAAATCTACAAAGTGGCATAAACAAGTCATTGTAGATGTGTACCGATGGTTTTTGTCGGGAATTGACGACTGTGGAGTGTACAAAAACTTGTGAGTAGCGTGTTATTTATAACCACCAAAGCATACACGATGAAGCAGTAAGAAGAATCCGTGAGGACTTCAAATCTCGGTGTGATAAGTATGTTTAATCACATTTTGAGTAGCAGGTAAAGAAAGATGCTCTACTATGCAAATCGTTTCTCCAAGCCGATAAATAGAATCAATCAATCTAAGAATATCAAAAACAGTAGAGCATCTTTTTTTGCTTCCTGCCGAGGGAGTGCCAGCGTGG
>JAQVEG010000032.1:15301-27288 GCA_028697725.1 Anaerostipes sp. | reverse complement strand
TTTCTATTTTGTTCCGAAGATACGATCTCCTGCATCTCCAACTCCTGGTAAAATATATGCATTCTCATCCAATTGACGGTCTACACATCCACAATAAATCTGAACATCCGGGTATTTTTCAGACAACATCTTAATACCTTCTGGTGCCGCAATCATACATACAAACTTAATATCACTGCCACCACACTTCTTTACATACTCAATTGCCATGTCTGCTGAACCTCCAGTGGCAAGCATAGGGTCAACAATCAAAATCTTTCTTTTATTAATATCTTCTGGAAGCTTACAGTAATATTCCTTTGGCTCAAAGGTCTGTTCATCTCGGTACATTCCAATATGACCCACTTTTGCAGATGGAACTAATGCAAGCATACCATCTACCATTCCTAGTCCTGCACGAAGAATAGGTACAATGGCAAGTTTCTTTCCTTTTAACATAGGAACCATAGTCTTTTCAAGAGGTGTCTCTATCTCAACTAACTCTGTTTCCAAATCTCTTAACACTTCATACCCCATCAACATTGCGATTTCGCTTACAATACTTCTAAACTCCTGCGTTCCACAATTCTTATCTCGAATAATTGAAATCTTATGTTGAATCAACGGATGATTAAATATTGTCACATTCTCCTTCATAAAATACTCCTTTGTTTTGTACAGTTTGCTGCAATTATTTTACCATAGATATTAGTAAAATTCTATTATGCTTTATATACGAAAACATGTTATAATAAATTTAAGAAAATTGTGAATCATGTGGGGGAATAATAAGGGACTGAGGAGGAATACAAATGAAGAAATTGATACCAATTATTTTAATGCTTGTTATGGCTTGTACCATGGTAACTGGATGTTCTAGTGCAGAAGATGAAACAGCAACTGCAATTGAAGATTTCACAACAAAGGATATGAAGTCAGCAACATCAAACTACGCCAAATTTGCAAAAGCTTATGGGAAACTTAATGATTATGAAACAGTAGAAGATATCACTAAGTATTGTGATAAAACATTGATTCCAATCTTAGACACTATCATTGATGAAGTGGATGGAATTGATGTAGAAGACAAGGAAGTAAAGTCTTTAAAATCTAAATTCCTTGATTCTGTAAAGTTATATAAACAAGGGCTTACCGAGTATAGTTCTGCTATCGAAGAACAAAAAGACGAAGGTGTTACAAAAGCAAACAATACTCTAACCAAAGCAAACGAATCCCTAACTGCTTATAACGATTCTGTTACTGAATTATCTAAAAAATATGATTTAACTGTTAAAACAATCAAATAATAGACATAATTCATTATTATAATCCCCACACAAAGACGACAGTGGCAATATTTATATGTTACTGTTGTCTTTTTTTATTCCATTTTTCCTAGTTATATGCTATGTTATAATCATAAAATGAAATTCAAAGGAGAATTCATATGAACCAGCATGAATTAATTGATAAATTATATAAAAACCAAATATTATCCCAAGATGAATTTGTACAGCTCATCAACAATCGAGATGAAGATTCTCAAGTTTATATTGGACAGCTTGCACGATGTGAAGCAGATAAAGTCTATGGAAAAGACGTGTACCCTAGAGGTCTGATTGAATATACAAATTATTGCAAAAATGATTGTTTATACTGTGGTATTCGTGCTTCTAATTCACATGTAAACCGATATCGTCTAAATCAATCCACAATTTTAGAAACTTGTCACCAGGGATATGATTTAGGCTATCGAAGTTTTGTACTTCAAGGAGGCGAAGATCCATATTATAAAGATGAACTTATGGTAGACATTGTAGCCGCGATTCGAAAAGATTTTCCTGACTGTGCCATTACACTTTCTCTGGGGGAACGCTCCTACAAAAGCTATCAGGCACTTTATAATGCTGGTGCCAACCGTTATCTTCTTCGCCACGAAACCGCCAGTGAAGAACATTACCAAAAGCTTCATCCATCTTCTATGTCCTTGGCACATCGAAAAGAATGTCTTTACCATCTAAAAGACATTGGATATGCCGTTGGAACAGGATTTATGGTTGGTGCTCCTTACCAGACTGCTGAAAATTTAGCAGATGATTTATTGTTTATCAAAGAATTAGAACCTAAGATGGTGGGAATTGGTCCATTTGTACCACATCATGAAACTCCATTTAAAGATATGCCTTCTGGGACTGCAGAATTAACCACATTTTTAATCAGTATCCTTCGATTAATGAATCACCACCTGCTTCTTCCATCCACGACTTCTCTTGGCACCATTGAACCAACAGGAAGAGAACAGGGAATCCTAGCTGGTGCAAATGTTGTGATGCCAAACCTATCTCCAGTCAGTGTCCGAGGAGATTATGAACTATACGATAACAAAATCTGTACCGGAGAAGAAGCTGCAGAATGTAAAGGCTGCCTAAGTCGTCGAATTGAATCCATTGGTTATCGACTAAATTACTGTCGTGGCGACTATATTGAATAAATATTTTTCTAGATTTATCGAATTTTTAAGAACGCTTCATAGAGGTCCACCACACCATATCCCCATTCACGATTTGGATAGGTTCGGTTTGGATCTCTTTTTGCACCTCGAATGAGATATCCCTTAATTCTAATGGTGTTCATTTCCGTATCATTTCCCTGCAAAATCCCCCACTCCAAAAGCAATGCTGAGATACCTGCCACCATTGCTCCTGCCACACTAGAACCTGTTTTTCTTCCATATCTTCCTCTTGGCAACGGCCCTAAAACCTCCACTCCTGGAGCAACAAAATCCGGTTTTACCATTCCATATGTTGGATATCCTCTCCCACTTTCCAAATTCACACTTTGATTATTTTGATTGTAAGTGCCCACTCCCATTATTTCCATGGTATTTGCTGGAGATGTAAGGGTATTAAATGGCGTTGCCTCCAAAAAAAATGTATCTTCACTCAAGAAATTTGTAATAGGTAACCACATATTAAAAATCCTGCTTCCCACACCTTCATCACTTACGTTAAATTTCCAGATTCCTTCTGCCGGTGATTGAAATCGAATCATAATAATTGGAGCTCCTATGGCTGAATCCACCGTAAAATAATCAACGATAACTTTCGTTCGTTCCAGCAAAAATGTAACTTCTCGCTGTCCCCGAAATCCTCCCTGAATTGTTCCAGTTCTCTGTCCTGTGGGTGAAATGATTTCGATAAAAAATTGATTTGGCGCGCTCCCCCACAACTCCAATGTGAATCCATATTCATCTCCACCAACCTTTAACTCAACTTCTCTCGTATCATTATCTACCGTTCCTTCATAATGATGATTGCTTGCTCCTTCATTTCCTCCACAAGCTACGATAGAAACTCCTCCAATTCCAGCTACATTTGCCAAATATTGATTTAATGGACCAGAACCAACATGAGCTGATTGGCTAGTTCCAACTCCAAGATAAACAACAATAGGCATTTGATATTTCACAGATTTGCTTAAAACATAATTAACTGCAAGCATAATATCAGTCTCTGCATATGCCGTCTTATTTGGTTCAATATAATAGTATTCCTTCAAATACTCTTTTGCCTCTCTTAGCTTTACAATCACCAGACTACTGTTCGGTGCAATCCCTGAAAATCCAGCTTCTTCATTCTCTCTTCCCACTGTAATTCCCGCCAAAAAAGTTCCATGTCCGTTGGTATCATTGGTTGGTACCACCGAAAATGGAACTTCTGACTTTAGTGCTTCATTTAAATCTTCTCTTTTATATTCTATTCCATATCCATATGGCATGAAAGGATTCTCAGTCTCTAAAGTTTGATCCCAGATATCTAAAACTTTACTTGTCTGATTCTCATATTGAAATGCTGGATGTGTATAATCAATTCCCGTATCAATAATTGCAGTTAAAATACCCCTTCCGGTTAAGTCCAGTCCACTTCGTCGCACTTGTGCCACCCCAATATCCTCTAGCGTACTGGTATCCATAAGCCCAAAACATCTAGGAATCGAATTGTATGGATAATCCCTTGCTTGAAAAGATTCCCCTTCCTTCATTTCAATATAGGCAATTGCAGTTCGATAACTGACTCTCGTGGTGCAGCTGGCATTCCATCTTGTAATTATTTCCTCTGGATTTGAACCATACTCTCCAATCAACTCATAATAATTTGGTTTTGATGGTATATTATTGCAGTCCGCCATATTCACAGACTCCTAGATTCATTTATTACTAATATATTCTAATAAAAAACAATGGTTCAACGTTCTCTTGCTTTGTAGGTATCATCCATTAGATATTTTCTCAAGCTCTCCTCGAATCAATATTTTGAAGTTTCCATTAAATTCAAGCTTTATATTATAATAAAAATCCATGTATTCTCCGTTATTTCTTCTTTTCTTTCTAATAAAGATAGACAACAACACTAGTGTTTCTTTTTCTGTCCCAATAACAAAACAATCTTCAATATTCGTAACACATATTTTTTCATCACCTAATGAAAAAAATAGTTTCCCCTTCCACATATCATATTGAAATAGCTTGACTTTTCTATTGACTTTTATTATCTCTTCCTTAAAATTATGCCTAGCCATTTTTAAGCACTTAACATCTCCACCTTTAAATTTGTTTGAATTATCATCATTAACAATCAAGTTTCCATCTATATATATATTGTGATGCACTTTCCATCCATCTATCTATTTGAATTTTATTTCTGACATTCATATACTTCATTTTGCTAATCGTTAAATCCTCAACTATAACTTTACATCTATTAATGTCAATTGATAATTCAAAAGAATCTTCACAAAAGCGAGTACACATACCTTGCTCATCACGGTCTACAAAATGATGATAATTTGCCCATGCTATAGCTTTTATTTTTTCAATTCTTATTTTTCCGCATTCATGAGTTTCTGCATTATATATGCAAAAACTCATGAATCCCTTTTTCAAATTATAGCTCATATTTTTCAAATAATACATATGCTCATACACATCTATCATAAACATCTATCTCCTTGATTTCCGTAAAGTTTTTATTATTTTACAATATCTAGTGGAATAATTGTCAATTGAATCTATCACATCCGAAAAAAACTTAGATGCCACTATGGCACCTAAGATTCCTAATTTTAAACATGTTCTGCAATCTCTCCATCTTGATAAGCACAAAGCAGCTCTTTTAAGTCTTCTATCCTCTCTCTTATCTGCTTTCCAATATCCGTATCTCCCACTTGTTTTCTTCGAATTACCTTTTTCTCTAATACGGTATCCGAATGGATGTCCGTCTCATGGCGAATTGCATAATCTCTGGATTCAAAAGGTTTATGGGCAACTAATTTAATTCCATAAGAGTTAGAAACTAGTGTATAGCCTGCGATTCCTGTTTTTTCTTGATATGCCTTGGAAAATCCACCATCAATAATAAACAATTTACCGCCGCACCGCATTGGACTTTCTCCATTTTTAACAGCTACTGGCATATGTCCATTGACAATATGTCCTTTGTTTCCATCGGCTCCAAACTCCTCTAAGATTTGAACTAGGACAGCTTCATTTTCGATTAATCTATAATAATAATCTTTTGTTTCAATTTTTAATTCTTTCTCATCTAAGAAATAACGTTCAAAGGTTGCCATCTTGTCTTTTCCATAGACAGGGGAATTCTCATTAGACCAGATAAACCACATAATATCCTGTCCAAATTTATAATTTTCATCTTCTTTGGAACCAAAATATCCAAGACGAACATAATGCTCTAATACATCATAAAGTGCTTTTCCCGAATACTTTTTTCCTTTAACAGACACGCTGCGAAAACTACCATCACGATTCAATGGCACACAGCCATGATACATAACCATATTGTTGCATGTTAAATACATACTTCCCTTGGCAAACAAGAAACGGACATGCTCTTGAAGTGCAGCACAATATTTAAATGCTGTAACCAAATGCTCTACTACGTACTCTTCCTCTTTTGTCAATTCATATGGATTCTCTGGGTCAATGGTTGGAAAGTTATGATCCAATAATGTATATTCTGTTCCATCTATGTTGATTGTTCCTGTTTCATAATTAATTTTATCTAATAACAATCTGCCATCCATATCAAAATCTGGACGTCGTTGAATCAACTGCCCTTCTAATTTAAATTGAATAATGGCAATTGCCTTATGCATCTTTTTATTTAAATCTTCTTCTCTTATGTCTTCTTCTTGTATTTCTCCAGACATGGTGAAAAGAACACATGGATCCTTTCGATATGTATCATAAGCAAAACGAGCCAGTGGAATCATATTGATTCCATATCCATTCTCCAGTGTGTCAAGATTGTTGTATCTGGCACATATACGAACTACATTTGCAATAGATGCAGGATTTCCAGCTGCTGCCCCCATCCACAAAATATCATGATTCCCCCATTGAATATCTACATTGTGATATGTCATAAGGCAGTCCATAATTCGATGGGCACCAGGACCACGATCATAAATATCTCCAATTACATGGAGCTGGTCAATAGTCAGCTTTTGAATCAAATGTCCTAATGCTGCAATAAATGCCCTTACTCGCTTAATACTAATAATCGTCTCTATAATCTGATTAAAATACTGTTCTTTATCTATCATTCCATGTTCTGTAATGAGTTCTTCCATAATATATGCAAACTCTGGTTCCATTGCTTTTCTAACTTTTGATCTTGTGTATTTGGTGGATGTAAGCTTTGCTATGGTAATTAAGCGAATCATGGTAAGACGATACCACTCTTCTAACTCCTCCCCTTCTAATTCTTCTTCCATAAGATCCATCTTCTGCTCTGGGTAATAAATCACAGCTGCCAGATTTTTCTTTTGGGATAATGTAAGGGTATTGCCAAACTGATCATCAATCTTATCCTTAATTGCACCAGAACCATTTCTGACAATATGGCTGAATTTTTCGTATTCACCATGTAAGTCAGAAACGTAGTGTTCGGTTCCTTTTGGAAGATTTAATATGGCTTGTAGGTTAATAATTTCTGTCGACGCGGATGCAATACTTGGGTATCTTTGGGATAATTCTCTTAAATATTTCATCTGATTCATCTTACTCGCTCCTATTTTTAAAGCTTACTCGCTTCTATTGATTGCGTAACTCAATTAATGGTGTTCCATGATTCTCTATGTAATCTCGGTTAATTACTACACGTCCAATGGATTCGTCTTTTGGAATTTCAAACATAATATCCAACATAAATTTTTCAATAATGGCTCTTAATGCTCTAGCTCCTGTTTTACGTTCCATCGCCTTTTCTGCAATGGCTTCTAAGGCAGAATCATCAAATACTAACTGCACTTCATCTAGTTCAAGCAACTTCTGATATTGTTTTAAAATTGCGTTCTTTGGCTCTTTTAAAATATCAACTAACATCTCTTTGGTTAAACTATCTAGCGTAAATAACATTGGAAGTCGTCCTAAGAATTCTGGAATCATTCCATATTCTCTTAAATCATCGATGGTTACTTGTGAAAGAATCGTATCATCATTATCAAATTTATCCTTTAAGTCTGCCCTAAATCCTATGGATGTCTGCTTCATTAGTCTTTTCTTAATGATTTCTTCTAAATTAGGGAAAGCACCTCCACAAATAAATAGAATATTTCTTGTGTTCATTGTTGTAAGTGGCACCATAGCATTCTTGCTTGTTGCCCCCACTGGCACTTCTACTTCTGCACCTTCTAACAACTTTAACAATCCTTGCTGTACAGACTCCCCACTAACATCTCTACTATTGGTATTTTGCTTTTTGGCAATCTTATCAATCTCATCAATAAAGATAATTCCATGTTCTGCCTCATCTACATCATTGTCTGCCGCCTGCAAAAGTTTAGATAGTACGCTTTCTACATCGTCTCCAATATACCCTGCCTCTGTTAATGATGTTGCATCTGTAATTGCAAGTGGCACATCAAGCAGTCTTGCAAGGGTCTTTACTAAATAAGTCTTTCCACATCCAGTTGGACCAATCATTAACATATTAGATTTGTCAATCTCGATTTCGTCCATTGTGTTGGTAACAACTCTCTTATAGTGGTTGTAAACTGCAACAGACATAACCTTCTTTGCGTAATCCTGCCCAATAACATACTCATCTAACATAGACTTAATAACATGGGGTGCTGGAATTGTCTTTAAATCAATGGTTTTCTTTTCTTTTTTTTCTTTCTTCTTCTCTTTCTTTACTTTCTGCATCTTCGGTGATTCCTGCATATCATTTAAAATGCTGTTAATATCCATATGACTTAAATCCATATTAGACGCATCAATAAAACTAAAATTAGAATTCCCCATACTATCCAGCGTACGCTGCATACAGTCAATACAAATATGAATTCCCTTTGGCAATTCAATCATCTTTCCAACCACTGATTCTGGTCTGTGGCATAAATAGCAGTAATGGTCTACATTTTTATCATCATGTTCATCTTTATGCTCTTCTTGTGTTACAATTTCGTCTTCTCTTATATCATCTGACATCTTGGTACCTCATTTCCTATTCCTTGAATAACAGTATTTGTTTTATTTTTTTAATTCCTTCTATCATATCTTCTTTCTTCATTCTCGTAAACCCTAAAATGTATTGCTCTTCCTTTGGTTTTCCTTCAATGTAGTATTGTGATAGTGGATAGATTTTGACACTCACTTTTTCTAATTCTTTTTGAAACTGTTCATGATTCTTTACATGAAAATCCACAAGCACATGGGCTCCTGCTCCTTGTCCATGAATGGTTACTGGATGATCGATTTCCTTTAATAAAGAAACCATACAATCATGTTTATCTTTGTAAAGTGTCCTCATACGATTTAAATGTCGCTCAAAGTATCCATTGGACAAAAAAGATGTGAGAACTGCCTGATCAATTCTAGAAACTGAACAGGAAAATCCTTTGGCTGCCTCCTGATATTTTGGCAAAAGCCCTTTTGGCAATACCATATAACTTACTCGTATGGCAGGGGCAATCGCTTTTGAAAATGTCCCCATATATATTATTTTACCACTTTTATCAATTCCTTGCAGTGCCGGAATAGGTTTTCCGTGATACCTAAACTCACTGTCATAATCATCTTCTATAATATATCGATTTTCTTGTCCCAACGCCCACTTCATCAACTGGTTTCTTCTTCGGATTGGAAGTACCACTCCCGTTGGATATTGATGAGCCGGAGTTACATAAGCAATGTCTGCATCTGATTTTTCAAGTTCATCCACTCTCATTCCATCTTCATCCATAGAAATAGGACAAATTCCAAACTCTAATTGTTTTAAAATACTATGGGCATTCATATAAACTGGATTTTCAATGCCTATGGTTTGATTTTTCCCCATAATTTGTCGCAATAAAAAAAGAAGATTTTCCATTCCTGAGCCAATGACAATTTGGCTGGACTGGACATTTACCCCCCTTGACTGTCTTAAATAATACATAATCGCCTGACGTAATTCTAAATCCCCTTGATTCATTCCTTTTTGAAATATCTCTCGATTATCGTCGATTAATACTTCTTTTAATAATTTTCTCCATGTATTATATGGAAATTGTTCCATATCAACACCAGCAGAAGAAAAATCATAAGCATACGCTGGAATCTTTTCTTCTACTTCTTCATCTAAATTCTCTACTGTAATATCTAACTGTGCCAATTCTTCTACTTGGCATACAAAAAAGCCTCGTTTTGGCTTTGATTCAATATATCCCTCCGCAACTAACTGAGCATATGCAAGATCCACCGTATTTCGGCTAACTTCCATATGCTTTGCTAGTCTACGAGCAGAAGGAAGCTTTGACTCAATGGGCAAAGCTCCACTTTTTATTTCATTTCTTATATAGAGATAAATCTGCTGATATAATGGTTCCTTTTTTTTTGCATCAAGTCCAATTGTTAACATGCTTTTATCCTAACTCTATTTAAAATTTGATACTGTAATCTTCTTAATAATTACATCTTTTTGCGAACGATCTTCTGACTGGTCATCTGAAATTGTCTTGACAGATGCAATTTCATCTAACACATCATAGCCATCATACATTTGTCCAAAGATAGTGTATCCTCCATATAAAGATGGATATCCTCCCTGATCTTTCATTGTTTGAATTTGTTCTTTTGTAAATGACATACCTGACTGACTAATAATATCGTCTGTAACTATTGCGTTCTGCACAATGAAAAACTGACTTCCATTGGATGAATCTCCTCCTGAGTTTGCCATACATAAAGCTCCTCGAAGTGGTAGTAATGTCTTTGAAATCTCATTTTCAAAAGTAGTTCCCCAGATGCTCTCTCCGCCTGTTCCTGTTCCTGTTGGGTCACCAGACTGAATCATAAAATCACTAATGACACGATGAAATTTAAGTCCGTTATAATACCCATTACTAGCTAACGTCACAAAGTTCTTTACTGCTTTTGGAGCATCATCCAAGAAAAATTTAAACTTCATATGCCCATAATCTTTTACTTCCATATCAACAATTGTTTCGCCTTTTGAAGGCTGTCCCAATTGAACCGTTTCCTTGGCTCCTGTAATTGATACTTCTTTGTATTTTGACTGAACTTTGGCTTCTGTTGTTTCTGTTGTTGTCTTTGTCGCTTTTTCCTGTTTCTTTGCTTCAAAATGCTTTACCGCAAAAAAAGAGCCAACACCAATTGCTATAACGCAGATTACTGCAAATACAATCCATAATGATTTACTTGATTTTTTATTATTCTTCATTTTTCCACCTTAATTACTGTTCTTTTATTTTGTCCGCTGGGAATACAATTCCTGTCTGTTTTCTTGCTTCATCCATAATCTTCATCTCTATTACTGAACTTTGAAGATATGGGTGGTCTACTTGTTTCTTCTCTACTAATTCTACGAATTTTATAGTTTCATATTTCATTGGATTATCTCTTGCCTCAAATTCCAAAGATTCTTCTGACCCATCTCGGTACTTAATCACAATATTTTTTGGATTTGGACACTCTGAAATAATCATACATCCTTTTTCTCCTTGAATTTGGCTTGGCAAAAATGAATCTGTAATCTTTGAATACATAACCTCTGCCTGCTTATCCCCATAAGATGCAACAATGGTTCCTGCTCCATCTACTCCATTTTCAAGGAAAACAGAATCTGCAAGAATGTGGTCTGGTTCCCCTAACAAACTTGCTAAATAATGAATACAGTAAACCCCAATATCCATAATGGCTCCATTGGAAAGCTTAGGATTGAAAGCATTTTCAATGATTCCTTTTTTGAACTTATCATATCTTGAGGAATATTGACAATATTGAAGTGTGACTCTTCTCACTGGTGCGATTTTGTCTAAATTGTCCATCATCGCCTTAAATCCTGGTGTATGGACTGATTTCATTGCCTCCATAAATACAACTTGATTGTCTTTGGCTGCCTGTATCATTAGTTCTAATTCTTTTCCATTGGAAGCAACTGGCTTTTCACAAAGAACATGCTTTCCATGGTTTAGCATACACATTGTATGTGTAAAATGAAGTGCTGTAGGGCTGGCAACATAGACCGCATCAATCTCTGGATCTTCTGCCATTGCATCATAGTTATCATATACTTTGGTAACCCCGTATTTTGCTGCAAATTCCTTTCCCTTTTCCATAGTTCTAGAATAGACAGCCACAAGTTCAATTGTATCTAATTCCTGAATTCCTTCCATCAGCCAATCGGTAATAAAATTCGTTCCTATCGTTGCTAATCTAACCATACATATCCTCCTAAAACTTGTAGACAAAACACATCTCGACTTGTCACAGACGCATACTGCGTGCGGTTCTGCAATGCACAAGTGCCTTGCTTTCACCTTTGCACTCAATACACCTCGACTTGCTTCTCGTTGTTTCGCTCGTCTCGTTGAAAACGCATACTGCGTGCGGTTCTGCAATGCACGAGTGCCTTGCTTTCACCTTTGCACTCAATACACCTCGACTTGCTTCTCGTTGTTTCGCTCGTCTCGTTGAAAACGCATAC
>JAQVEG010000032.1:0-15201 GCA_028697725.1 Anaerostipes sp. | reverse complement strand
GCTCGTCTCGTTGAAAACGCATACTGCGTGCGGTTCTGCAATGCACGAGTGCCTTGCTTTCACCTTTGCACTCAATACACCTCGACTTGCTTCTCGTTGTTTCGCTCGTCTCGTTGAAAACGCATACCGAGTGCGGTTCTGCAATGCACAAGTGCCTTGCTTTCACCTTTGCACTCAATACACCTCGACTTGCTTCTCGTTGTTTCGCTCGTCTCGTTGAAAACGCATACTGCGTGCGGTTCTGCAATGCACGAGTGCCTTGCTTTCACCTTTGCGCTCAATACACCTCGACTTGCTTCTCGTTGTTTCGCTCGTCTCGTTGAAAACGCATACCGAGTGCGGTTCTGCAATGCACAAGTGCCTTGCTTTCACCTTTGCACTCAGTTATCAGGAAACTTCGTTTCCTGATAAGAGTTCCTTTGGAACTCTTATGCGTTTTCAAACTGACTATTATACAGATTTGCGTAGAAGCCGCCTCTGGCTAGTAGTTCTTCATGGTTTCCTTGTTCTACGATGTCTCCATGATTCATAACTAGGATGGTGTCTGCATCGCGGATGGTTGATAGTCTATGTGCTATGACGAAACTTGTTCGTCCTTCCATTAGATTGTCCATCGCCATCTGTATTCTTTCTTCTGTTCTTGTATCAACGGAGCTTGTTGCCTCATCCAGTATAAGAATCTTTGGATCTGCTAGAATCGCTCTTGCTATTGTCAATAACTGCTTTTGTCCTTGTGAAATATTGTTACTTTCTTCATTTATTATCATATCATAACCTTTCGGCTGTGTCACAATAAAATGATGTGCAAATGCAGCTCTTGCAGCTCCATGTATTTCTTCTTCTGATGCATTTAGATTTCCGTAACGAATATTGTCTCGAACGGATGCATTGTATAACCATGTATCTTGTAATACCATTCCAAACATTTGTCTTATATCGCTTCGTTTAAACTCTCTAATATCATGTCCATCTATCTTGATACTTCCTTTGTTTACGTCGTAAAAACGCATAAGCAGTTTTATCATTGTTGTCTTTCCTGCTCCTGTTGGTCCTACGATTGCTATTTTCTGTCCTTCTTTTACATTCACTGAAAAATCATTGATAACTGTCTGATTTTCTTTGTATCCAAAATGAACATTCTCAAAAGATATATTTCCTTCTAATGTGTCTACATTTACTGGATTTTCTTCGACTTCGATTTCTTCTTCCTCTTCTAGAAATTCAAAGACACGTTCTGCAGATGCTGCTGTTGTCTGCATCATATTTCCAACCTGGGCAAGCTGAGTAATAGGCTGGGTAAAGTTTCTTACATATTGGATAAATGATTGAATCTGTCCAACTTCGATTGTATTTTTAATGGCTAAGAAACCACCTAAAATTGCAACGATTACATACCCTAGATTACCAACAAATTGCATCAATGGCATCATAGCACCTGAGAAGAATTGTGATTTCCATGCGGAATGATATAATTCTCCGTTGGTTTGCTCAAAATCTTCTACAACACTTTTCTCTTTATTAAATACTTTTACGATATTGTGTCCACCATAGATTTCTTCTACTTGTCCATTTAACTCTCCAAGTAATCTTTGCTGTGCCTGAAAATATGGTTGTGATTTTTTCATAATTCCACCAATGATTAAAAATGAAATCGGCAGTGTCACAAGAACAGCTAGTGTCATCGGCACACTGATACGAATCATCATAACAAACACACCAACGATAGTTGTAAATGATGTAATTATCTGTGTCATACTCTGGTTTAAACTCTGTCCCAAAGTATCTACATCATTGGTAATACGAGAAAGTATTTCTCCATAGGTTCTATTTTCAAAATACTTCATTGGCATACGATGTATTTTCTCTGAAATATCTTTTCTCATTTGATATGACGTATTGTTTGATACGTGTGTCATAATCAATCCTTGTAAAAATGAAAATGCTGCACTGATTACATAAAGTCCTAGTAATGTTATTAAAATACCTTGTACTTTATCAAAATCAATTCCTGCTCCACCTTGTACTTTTGACACAAGTCCCTTAAAAATTTCAGTGGTAGCATTTCCTAAAATCGTAGGTCCTACAATGTTAAATACGGTACTTGCAATGGCAAATACTATAACAAATGCAATAGCTGCATAATATCTTCTCATATAGATTAAAAGTTTCTTCATGGTACCTTTTAAATCTTTTGCTTTTTCTGTTGTATGCATATTGGCACCTGGTCCATGACCCATGCCTCTTCTTCTTTTTGTTTCATTATTACTCATGGTCAGACACCTCCCTTGCTTTTTCTAAATCTTCTGGTGATAACTGTGACTGGGCAATTTGTAAATAAACAGAACTCTTCTTTAATAACTCTTCATGAGTTCCAATTGCTTCAATCTTTCCATCATTTAAAACTACAATTTGATCTGCGTGTAGAATTGTACTAATTCTCTGGGCCACAATCAATGTTGTACTTCCATGAGTTTCTTCTGCTAATGCATGGCGAAGTGCCACATCTGTCTTATAATCAAGTGCAGAAAAACTATCATCAAAAATATAAATTTCCGGATCTTTTGCAATGGCTCTTGCAATAGATAATCTTTGCTTTTGTCCTCCTGATACGTTAGAACCACCCTGTGCAATCTCAGAATCATATCCATCTTTCTTTTCTTCAATAAAGTCTATGGACTGTGCAATTCTTGCTGCACGCTTTACTTCTTCTGTGGTTGCATCTTCTTTTCCATATCGAATATTAGAATCAATAGTTCCAGAGAATAACACACCTTTTTGTGGTACATACCCTAACTTACTTCTTAAATCCGACTGGCTGACTTCTTTGATATTTACACCATCAAGAAGAATTTCTCCTTCCGTTGTGTCAAAGAATCTTGGTATTAAGTTGACTAACGTAGACTTACCACTTCCTGTACTTCCAATAAATGCTGTGGTCTTTCCTGACGGTGCCTTGAAGCTAATATCCGTTAAAATATCCTCGTCTGCATCTGGATATCGGAAGGTAACATGCTTAAACTCTACGGTTCCTTTTTCCTCTGGTAAAAACTGTTTTGGATTTTCAGGGTCTTTAATCATAACTTCCATATCTAAGACTTCATTGACACGTCCAGCTGCAACTTGTGCTCTTGGAAGCATAATGGAAACCATAGAAATAAATAAAAATGACATAATAATCTGCATTGCATACTGGATAAATGCCATCAAATCTCCAACCTGCATTCTACCTAAATCAATATTATCTGCTCCAACATATACGATTAAAACAGTTAATCCATTCATAATTAACATCATCATAGGCATCATAAATGTCATAGCTCTATTTACAAATAAATTAGTTTTCATCAAGTCCATATTTGCATGATCAAATCGTTCTTCTTCATGCTTTTCTGTACTGAATGCACGAATGACTGGAATTCCTGTTAAGATTTCACGGGATACTAAATTCAATCGGTCAATTAACTTTTGTAGTATCTTAAATTTGGGCATTGCAAATGCAAATAAAATCACAATAACAAGCATAATACAGGCAACTCCTAATGCTATGGTCCATGTCATATTTTTGTTGGTACTTAATACTTTATAGATACCACCAATTCCCATCACTGGTGCAAATACTACAATTCGGAACATCATATTTACAAATAGCTGAATCTGCTGAATATCGTTGGTGCTTCGTGTAATTAAAGATGCTGTTGAAAATTTATCAAATTCTGAATTGGTAAAATCCATTACCTTCTTAAACACTTTATCACGTAAAATTCGACTTAGTCTTGCGGCTAATCTAGCGGATAACATAACAACAGTCACAGCAACTGCCATGGCTAATAGTGCCAGTGCAATCATAAATGCTCCTGTTTTCATCATATAGTTTGTTTGGATTTGATCTAAATCAAGTCCAATTGCTTTGTATTCTGCCTTTACAAATGCAATGGCAGCCTGGGTTTTCATGGTATCTGGCAAATCTGCAGTCTTAACATGTTTCATTGTTTCCATAGATTTACTTGATGACTTTGATTTTGCAGCCATCTCCATAGAAATCTTTAACATTGGTGTTGCCATCAATTTATCTATTTGGGCTCTTTCCTTTGCAGATAATTTCTTTCTTACATAAAGACGTCCCTTTTTATAATCTTTATATTCTGAATCACTTACTTTTTTCTTACTGTACAATTCAAAGGCATCTTTTACCTTGTCTTGATCCTTAGCTTTCATCTGCATTAGCAGAACCTGCATAGTCTCTTCTCGAATCACATCTGGAACTGCATCTTCAATTCCACCTTGTTGGATTCCTACATTTACAATTTTAGATGTATAGGTTGGCAATGTTAATTCACAGCTTGCCTGAATCACCAACAATACAACAATACAAGCGATTGGTATATACGCTTTCTTTAAATATCGAAATAATTTAAACATGATGTCTCCTTCCAAATACCTTGCTTACTTCTTCTATTTTGCTTTTATCTACGGCTTCTAATTGATTATCTAACGAGGTTACATACTTAGTCAACAACCTTCTCATATCTTCCTTTTCTTTCTCAGAAAAATCCTTCCATATACAATTTGCAAGTTCATCCATTCTCACTTTAATTCGATCAAAACACTCTTTCCCTTGTTCCGTAATAGAAATCAAACTTCTTCTTTGATCTTTGGAATCCTGCTTTCTTTGTACCAGTCCATTCTTCTCCATTCTAGAAATCGTTACATTCATAGTAGATGGCTGTACTCCAAGACGTTTTGCTAATTCTCTCTGGGTTAAATCACTTTCCTTTAGCAGTGTCATCAATGTTGGCAGCTGCCTTGGGTGTATATTCTCCTCCCTTACATACATCATTCCAAGCATAGCTTCCTTGTGGGAAATCTTATGCAGCATCCTATATATATCGTCATTACAAAACATACTCTCTCCTTTCGTTAGTCAACTAACCGTTCGCCGACTAACGATTATGATAACACAATCATGTATACAGTGCAATATGAAACCTTAAAAAAAATCCTGCCAGATCTCTGACAGGATTCTTTCTTATATTTTAATTATGCGTTCTTTCCGCAACACTTCTTGTATTTCTTTCCACTTCCGCAAGGACATGGATCATTACGACCAACTTTGTCTCCCTTTACAATTGTTGTAGAAGACTTTTGTTCTTTGTAAAGTTCTTTTCTACGTTCTTCTGTTAGGATGTCATTCCACTGCTCTAATTCATAAAGCCATTGTGCCTTGCATCCTACCATATTGTAATATAACTTCTCAAAATCAATATCTAAAGATACCTTTGTATCCTTTTCCATCTCTTCAATTGGATTTGGAGTTTTCAAGCTATCGTTAATTCCATCTAAAAATCCAACAAATAATTGAACTTCTGTCTCAAACTTTCCAGCTAATTCTTCTACAGTTCCCTCTTCTACTACATCCTTGTTGGTTAATAACTTTTCATAAATTCCTTGTTCTACTGAAAAATATGCAAGCCAGAACTGCTGTCCCTCCTGAGTTGAATCATCATATTGATATGCGTAATCACGCCATTCTTGTAATAATGCCATTATTTATCCATCCTTTACGTAAATTCTTTTATAATTCCTTTGCTAGTTTATCAGATGTGACATAATTTTTCAATAGAAAATACATGCTATTTACACAAAGTTGTAGTTGTGTTATTATATTCAAAACAAAATATTGTCGGTCTGACATTAAAGAGACTATATGGTTTTCTGTTTCTGATATACAACAGTGAAGCCAGTAGTCTCTTTTTTATTACAGCAGAAATCATTTTCAGGAGGAAAGAATGAATCAAATTTTTATGAAAGAAAAACCAATTTTACCTTTAGTATTATCCATGTCATTGCCTATGGTTATCTCAATGCTAGTGAATTCTCTATATAACATCATTGATAGCTTTTTTGTGGCTAAAATCAGTGAAGACGCAATGACGGCACTATCATTAGTCTATCCCCTACAAAACCTGGTAATGGCAATTGGCGTAGGATTCGGTATAGGAATTAATACAACCGTTGCTTTTTTTCTAGGTGCTAAAAAAAAGGAATATGCAAATAATGCAGCAACTCAGGGTATTATTTTAAATACGATTCATGGAATTATTTTGACCATTAGATGTATTCTAATAATTCCTTATTTCTTAAAAATATTTACAAATAATATTAACGTAATTGATTACGGTCTAAGATATTCCAATATCGTCTTTTTATTTTCTGTAATCATTACCGTCGGTGTTACATTTGAAAAAGTGTTCCAGTCAGTAGGGAAAATGGTTGTTTCCATGATTAGCATGATGAGTGGATGTATTGTAAATATCATTTTAGATCCAGTGCTTATTTTTGGCTTGGGTGCTGCGCCTAAAATGGGAATGGAAGGTGCCGCCATCGCAACAGGAATTGGACAAGTGGTTACACTTCTTATTTATATTATTTTCTATGTTACAAAGCCAATGCCTATTCATTTTGAATTTAGGAAACAATTAACGGAGGAAAAACTATTCCAAAGACTATATGCCGTTGGAATTCCAGCAACCTTAAATATGGCATTGCCTTCATTATTAATCACCGTTTTAAATGGAATTTTGGCAGCCTATTCTCAGATATATGTTTTGACTCTTGGAATTTATTACAAGCTACAGACATTTATTTATTTGACCACCAATGGAATTGTTCAGGGAATCCGTCCATTGGTAGGCTACAATTACGGTGCAGGAGAGCATAAACGAGTTTTAAACATACATAAGACTGCATTATGCCTTGCAATGATAGTTATGGCAATGGGCATGTGTATCTGCCTATTTGCACCAAAGTCGTTAATGCAGCTGTTTGCAACCAATGAAAAAACCATTGCCGCAGGTGTCACTGCCTTGCGTATTATAAGCATGGGCTTCATAGTATCTGCAATATCCGTAGTTGCTACTGGAACTTTAGAAGGACTAGGAAAAGGAACTCTCTCCCTTGTCATTTCATTGATGCGTTATGTGATAATAATTATCCCCATAGCTTTTGTTCTTAGTAAATGGATCGGAGCCACAGGTGTGTGGCATGCATTTTGGATTACCGAAGTGCTAACCGCAATAATTTCTTATGTCATTATAAAAAAGCCGCAGAATCATACTGTATTATGATTCTACGGCTAAGGGGAGGATAAGTAACCTATTCCTATTGGATTAGGTATTAATAGTATTGCCTTCCTTTTCATTTTTATACAGAAAACATATATTTTTCCCTTTTTCTTTTGCCTCATATAAGGCTTTATCTGCTTCTATGTACATTTGATGAAAGTTTTTTCCACAGTTCGTACAGATTCCCATAGAGGCAGTTACTTTAATATTCCAAATATTTTTTAGCATTTCAATTTCATTTATAATCATAGTTCCATAGGCTTCAATCTGCTCTTCATCTTCCATGGACTTAATAAAAACCAAGAACTCATCTCCACCCATTCTGCCAACAATATCTGTTTTTCGGAATTTTTGTTTCAATAAATTGGACAACTGAACAAGTACCTGATCTCCTGTATTGTGCCCATAGGTATCATTTATATCCTTAAAATTGTCAAGATCAACTAATAACAATCCATGTACACCATGCTCAGCATCCTGGCTATGTAAGAAATCATCAATTAAATATTCTACAGATGCTCGATTATATATTTTTGTTAAAGAATCTGTTTGTGCCTTCTTTTTTAAATGTTTTTCATTCTTCTTTAGTCTTTGATTTTCACTAATTAAACATATTATTACCATGCCTAAAAGTATCATACATAAAATATACATTGAATTTTCCTTCTTGATTGTGATAGTATAGTAGCAAATATTGGAGGTTTATTCATGAATAAAAAAATCAAACAATGGTTATCCATTTTTGTAATTATTACTATTTTACTTGTCATAGGGATTACGTTTTACTTGGGGATGACAGGAAATTCTGCCTTTTGGGGTATGCTTGGAATTATGTTTTTGTATCCAATTCTCCTTTGGCTTATTTTATTTTTCTATAAAAAAAATAATGGTGAAGATGATGTATAATCATCTTCACCATTTATTCTATGCTGGAATATTGTAACTTATTCTCCATTTTTTAAAAATTCTAAATGCTTTTTTATTTCCTTTTCATAGCCTTCCTGCCCTGGCTCATAGAAAGTTGTGCCAACTAACTCGTCTGGAAGATACTGCTGCTTTACATAGTGATGGGCATAATCATGAGCATATTTATATCCAATTCCATGTCCAAGTTTGGCAGCCCCTTTATAATGAGCATCTCGAAGATGATTTGGAACTTGTCCATTCTTCTTATTCCTCACTGCCGATACCGCCCCAAAAATCGCCTCGCATGCTGAGTTACTCTTTGGTGCACATGCCACATAAGTCACCGCCTGAGACAAAATAATCTGTGCTTCTGGAAAACCAATCTTCTCTACTGCCTGTGCACATGCAACTGCAACCTGAATTGCCTGAGGATCTGCATTTCCCACATCCTCTGAGGCACAAATCATAATTCTTCGTGCAATAAATGTGACACTTTCACCTGCCTCCATCATTCTTGCCAGATAATACACTGCTGCATCTGGGTCTGAACCACGCATACTTTTAATAAATGCAGAAATAATATCATAGTGATTGTCTCCACCTTTATCGTATCTTGTAACCCTTCTTTGAATACATTCACTTGCCGCTGCTAAATCAATAACAATCTGACCTTTCTCATCTGGTTCCGTTGTCAAGACTCCAAGTTCAATGGCATTTAATGCACTTCTTGCATCTCCCTCTGCCATATCTGCTAAAAAATCTGCCGCATCCTCTTCAATTCTAGCATGGTAAATTCCCATTCCTTTTTCTTCATCCTCTACAGCACGATAAATCAGTTCCTTAATTGCCGCATTCTCAAGGGGTTTTAATTGAAATACATTAGATCTTGATATCAACGCCTGATTCACTTCAAAATAAGGATTCTCTGTTGTAGCCCCTATCATAATTATGGTTCCGTCTTCTACAAAGGGAAGGAGATAATCCTGCTGTGCCTTATTGAATCGATGAATCTCATCAATAAACAAAATAGTTCTCTTTTGATACATTCCCAGAGCTTCCTTTGCCTCTTTAATCGCTTCTTGCATCTCCTTTTTTCCAGATGTCGTTGCGTTCATCTGAATAAAGTTCGCTTCCGTCGTATTGGCAATGACTTTTGCCAAAGTTGTCTTACCTGTTCCAGGTGGTCCATAGAAAATAACAGAACTTAGCTTATCCGCCTTAATGGCACGATACAGCATCTTACCTTTTCCAATAATATGTTCCTGTCCTACTACTTCGTCTAAAGTAATCGGCCTCATTCTCCCCGCAAGAGGAGCTTCTTTTTTATCATTTTTTTGTCTTGCATATTCAAATAAATCCATAATTGACTCCTTTTATTTTATGGTAGCACAGGCTGAAATTAAAATCTATGAATACTTAAGAGTTTTTTTATAAATTGGTCATACAAATAACATATACATTTGGTATAATGTGTATAAATAGAAAGTAAAGTATCTGCACATACAGAGGAGATATGGAGATTATGGATAATTTAGCAATTGAAAAGATTTCGTATACTGAAGTTAACAAGAACATTTCCCAAAAGGAATACCAGACACTTCAAGAAGAGTATTTTCTTTCTAAATCACCTGAAAAGTACATGATCAGCATGCCAGTAAAGGTCTTAATGTTTGAAGGAATTGAGGAGAATCCTTCTTATCGCTATTACTTTTATCAGGAAGAAAATGAACCACTCAAGTTAATTCAGAACCAGACAAAGGGAAATGTTGTACATAAGACAAAGTATACATTAACGCAAGAAGAAGGTCAGAAGATTTTATCTGGCGATTACGATTTTCTATTAGATAGTGATGAACCAGGAATTAATTCCTTATATTTTCAGTTTACTGTAAATAAACTACATCCTCTCTACAAGAAAGAATGCACTAGAAAGATTTTACATCAGAATCGGTTTCTAGATGTTGTCATTGATATTGACATTACAAGGATTCCTTTTGAAGGCAATGATTTCTTTGCTGCACCGAAGAAGCTACATCATATTAATACAGCCAATCTTCGCTGCCACACAAGGCAATACTTAACCTTGTCAGAACCAATGAATTCTCTCCTAGAATTCCAAGACCAATTAGTTAGCTGCTAGTTTAGATTGGAGCCAGTTATCTGGCTCCGTTTTTTTTATGCTTTTTGATGTTGATACTTCTCTTTTGTTGCCATTCCCCCACGAATATGCCGTTCAGATTTATTTACATCAAGTACAATTCTTGTCTGTCTTGCAAGTCCAGGATTAATCTGGCTTAAACGCTCTGTTACATCCTTATGTACGGTAGATTTGCTGACCCCAAACTGTCTCGCCGCCTGGCGAACGGTTCCCTGCTGGTCAATAATAAAATTTGCAATCTCTACCACCCGTTCTTCAATATATTCTTTCATAAAAAAATCTCCGTATACACTGTTTTTTACAATGTATGCGGGGAGTGGATTAATCTAGTACAAATTATTCAGCTTCTTTTAATATAATAAAAATATCAAATCAAAAATATTGGTAATTAAATACTGACTGTTGGTATTCTCGCTTCATAATAATTATTACTCATTCCTATATCACAACTCCATTACAATGATCCACTTCATGCTGAATAATCTGTGCAATCCAACCAGTATATTTTTGCTTCTGTCTCTTGAAGTTCACATCCTGATATTCCAATTCAATCTCTTGATATCTTATTGTCTTGTGCACACCAAGCAGAGATAAGCATCCCTCTTCTGTTTCGTATGGTTCACGCTTCAATACAATCTTGGGATTCATCATTGCGATATTCATAAACCCCATATTCACGGCAATAATTCTTTTTTTCACGCCAATCATATTGGCAGCCATTCCTACACAACCTGCTTCATTTGCTTTCAAAGTATCGAGTAAATCAATTGCAACCTGCTTATCTGCTTCTGTCGCTGGCTCCGATTTTTGATTCAGAAAAAATACGTCTTTCATAATTGGTTTAATCATAACTGTCTCCTTTTAATTCCATTCTTTCCACCTTAGCTTCTTTTGTTCCAATACTAGGATCAACAAAACCATTCCAAATGTGCTCATCCACATGTCCCTGCATCTTACAACTAATAATCCCAAATCTCATATCCTTGTCTTCTTGCCGAATCATAAACAGGATGCATATTCTGATCTAGAATGGTAATAAACGTCTCTCTAGAATTTCCTTCCCGATACAATTCTTGGTTCGCCCAGATCGTATGTAGATTGTCTCTATAACATTTTTCATATAAACGATGAATGCCTTCTTTTTCATGAATTGCCAGGTATAAGTCATATTGATTCTTTGCAAACGTCGCAAAGAATGGTTCCCACTTTGGCAGGCGATTACTCTTAGAGGAGTTCAATGAGGAATCCATTGGCATCAAATTCCACAGTTCGTCATTCATCACAAAGGACCAAGGAATGAAATGATCCACATCATAGTCTCCTTTGACAATCTCATTTCCAGTAAATACATCGTTTATAGTCGTCACATTCAAAATTGCTTCCCAAAGATTTCGCACATTCGATAACTTTCGCATCTTGTTATCAAGTTGATTCATTTTATATACTAATCCCGGCATCTCTGGATTGTTCATCTGCAGCCACTTTATTTTTTCATATTGAATCCAACCACGAATAGCTATATTATTATCGATAATCATCTGCATCCAAGCTGAGTTAAAATGAATCTCTTTATTTAATTTACTGCTCTCACCTAAGGTGTAAGGAAGAAGCACATGGTTCTTGTTAATCATCTCTATATAGGCTACCATACGCCTTGCACTTCCCCAGTCTGGAGTTTGTCCAGATTCATGAAAGAATCCAGCCAAGGCTCGATATGGAACCATATTGGTAAGTTGCTTCTTCTCATCCGATATTTCTTTATTGTACTGCTTAATTGCATTCTTTATCTCGACTTTGGAAGCATTACTAGATACTTTGCTAAGCTTATGTAATTTCACAACAGCACGCTCAAGACCATCCCTGACGTCCCCACCAATCACACCAGACAAATGAATATGAAATTCCACCACAGAATACCAAGCATTGGCAATCATCTCATCAATCACAGCGTCAAATGTTGTATCTACTACATCGTCCACAATCAAATTCACAATCGCTTCCAACCAATAAAACTTGTAACAATAAGATGGAGTCTTCATCATCTGTGTAAAACTTAAGATGTCCAAGGAATTGTAATACTTCTGGTCTATATTTAATTGATATCCTGTTTTTGTAGGATCAAATTCAACCATTTCTCTTCCTCCCTGTCAGGTCGTACATCATTTGTCACCCATTGTTCTTCTATTTTCAAGCCATCTATATCACCAATAAAATCCCGAAAGGATTCCTTTGTAAAATCTATAAAATATCTTCCATGTCTTTCACCTTCAAATGTACCATATTTAAAAGATGTATAAATAATTCCAGTAGATTTCAATGCAATTATCATCTTCAATAAAACTTCTTTCAATTCATTTTGGGGCAAATGCAGAATTGATGAACAAGCCCATATTCCATCATATTTGTCTTTCTCATTAAAATCTTGAAAAAGCAAATGCTTCACTTTAATCCCAGTATATTTACTTGCTTTTTTACAAAGCATATATGCTCCGTCTGTGGCGTCTACATTAAAACCTTGATCCAAAAAATATTTAGTATCGCGTCCAGACCCACAACCGAAATCGAGAATATATGCACCACTGCGAAGTTTGCTCCGGAAACGTTCTTGGGCTTGGGTAAAGTCTACATCGATTGTCCCTTGAATAAAGTCACTGGCATTATCGTTATAATAATTTATCGTCTTGTCCATGTTTGCTATCTCCATTTGAATCACTGATCATTTTGTAGTCTTCTTCTCAATATATCTACATTTAGGAAATGCTGAGCATCCATAAAACTGATTTCCTGCATTGTTTCCCCTTTTAGCCATTCTAAACACAAGCTCCGCTCCACATCTTGGACATATCTTCTTTTCAGTTTCAAGCTTATCTTCTGCTTTAGGCAATGTTAAATTTTGTTTTTTGTATCTACTGTTAATAGCATCTATATGCACTTGTTTTGTTGCTTCATCTGCATTTGTCAAAACACGTAACTTTTCGTATATCTCGTTTACCTTGTCTTTTGTCAATTTATCTTCATTCTTATTCCAAATGGAACGAATTGTTGCGTATAATCTATCTCTTTTAATAACTGGAATGTCTTCACTGATCACAGTCACTTTCTTCAATTCGCAACGCTCTGAAAACACAATAATCGAAAACAGCGGAACTTCCTCAGATAAATACGAACCAAGCCATTTTATATGTGCCCTATTCTGTTTCACTGGATTATAAAAATAATTCTTTGTTTTATTTTGTAGCATTACTGTCCAATTAGCATCTTTTTCATTGCCAAAAATCCAACCAGAATAGTTTTTGCTTTCAATAACAAAAATTCCCTTTTGTGTTATAAATACAACATCTATCTCAGATGTTCTACCATCATCTTTCGGAACATAAACATTACGCAGGACCTCTCCATTGCGTCCAAAAAGTTTTACCCAACTCAATTTTCGCTTGATAAGCTTTTCTCCTCGTCGACCTTTCCAATCTGCATCAAATATATTATCCAATAATATATCAATTAATCCTTTTCCCATATAATTACCTAGCTGTTAGTCTTTCTATCTCAATTTATGTTTAATGGTCTGCCTTATATATTTCGCATATCATAGCATTTGTGTGTTCTCTTTATGATTCCATACATTGTAACATTGCATTATGATAGAAACGCTCTGTTTCTTCATCAAACGCAACCAGCCACACCTCAAAGTCACTGTCAACCTGACCTTTTATACTGTCTATAATTGTGGAAATGGCAATCTTTGCCGCCTGCTCTTTTGGATAGCCATAGATACCAGTGGAAATTGCTGGAAACACAATCGACTTACATTCATGCTCGATTGCGCATCGAATCGAATTCCTGTAACAATGAGACAATAGCTCAGCCTCACCATGTGTTCCGCCATTCCATACTGGACCTACTGTATGAATCACATACTTGGCTGGTAGGTTGTAGCCTTTTGTAACCTTACATTCTCCTGTCTTACATCCGTGTAACTCTCTACATTCTTCCAAGAGTTCTTTGCCTGCAGCACGATGAATTGCTCCGTCTACACCGCCTCCACCTAAAAGTGATGAATTGGCAGCATTAACAATTGCATCAACGTCAAGTTTCGTAATATCTCCTTGTAAAACTTTAATATGCTGTTCATATTTCATCTTGTTCAAAAGATTCGTTTTGTTTAAGTATATATCGCTCAAATGTCCCTCCAAAATTTTCCAGTCTATTTTCAGCATAGAAATTCGAAAATCAAAAAATCTATCCAAATATCTTACTGCATTGAATTAATTGTAAAAACACATGTTACTCTTTCACTTGAAAAATAATGTTTTATTCTTTCCAGTAACTATATAGCATAATCGGGTTTGCATGCGTCCAACACATTTTCAGTTTTTTCTTCATGCTTTCTCCACAATTCTTTTACGGAATTATTTTTCTCTACGGCAGTGAATGGATTTGTTGCCTCAAAAATATTTATTAAAATTATACTATGTTTTATCTATTTAAACAAATGGTTTCATACAAGTGTTTATCAGATACAGAGCATACTTTTCTCTTTCATTTCCTTTGGTCTTCTGCTCTTCTTTCACAATGGCTGCAATCATAATCGCCAGATTCTTTGCACCTTCTCCTATAATTTTTGCAGTGACTTCCTCATCTTCGAGAGACATTCTCACGACTTGTTCAGCCGCATCACCTCCAATTACATCCTTAACTCTATTTTTTTCATCAACCTGATATATGCTTCATTCTTCCATTATCGGCAATTAATATAATATATTTATCATTTATTTTCATAGCATTTTTGCCGATAATAGCATATAATAGAACTATACAAATATAAAAATTAGAAATGAGGCGATACACAATGAGTTATTTATCAGTAAAAGAAACTGCACTTAAATGGGATATATCTGAGCGAAGTGTCCGTAATTACTGTCAAAAAGGACGAATTCCTGGAGCATTTCTAGTTGGAAAAACATGGAGTATTCCAGACGATGCCACAAAACCAACCCGTATTCCTAGACATTCAAA
>JAQVEG010000076.1 GCA_028697725.1 Anaerostipes sp. | reverse complement strand
ACAAATCGTTTCGTGAACAATCGGGGTCAAGGTCAACGAAAAAACAGCCTACCGTTTTAGATAGCTGCTCTTTCGTTGGATTTGCAGCCTGATTTTCACTGATTGCACCAAGTTGCGTCTGGGTAGCCATGCTGTATGGAAATTCAATCAAATTTCTTTTCAGGAAAAAGTCAGGTTTTATCGGCTTTTCACCAGAGAATAAGAAAATATTGCGACATTTAAGCATAGCAAACAGACTTCCATTCGGAAGCCACAAAAAATATTCAGTTGCATTCTTTAACAAAGCATATAGTGTCCGCGCATACGATAAGAAGACATATGAGCTCCGCATTCTGGACATTTGCAGATGTCGATATGATACAGTGCCATCATTACCTGTTCTGTGTTCATCCCTCGAAGCTTTGAAAGGTATTGTCTGCATCCAAGAAGGTTTCGGCAAAGCGTCATCTTGTCCTTTTTAATCCTACAAGAGAGAATCCCATAATGGCGAAGCCGTACAAAACCTTTTGGAAGCACATGCATTAGAAAACGGCGGATGAATTCTGTCCCAGGAATTGTAATGGATTTCCAGTGCCCCTTGTTTTTATAATCTTTCACAAGATAAGTGACATTCTTTTCATCCATTTCGACGATACGGCGGTTACTGATTGCAATACGGTGTGTATATCTTCCTAAATAATGTATGACAGAACTGGCTCCTTGAAAAGCCGGTTTAATATAGGAAATCCATTTCTTTTCATAGCAGAGATCTAAAAGCTCTTTGAAAGCATAGTGGTTCATAAATGTATTGGCCGAACCGTGATATTCAAGAAGTTCTTTTTCTCTGAGCATTTTCAGTTCCTGCAAGTAATACTTTTTGAAAACAGCGGATAATACTTTTACTGGGAAGAAAAACTTCTTGCCTTTATCTTTCCAATGATTCCGTTCATCCAACCCGCCACCGAGAATAATGGTGTGGATATGTGGATGATAGTTCATTTTAGATCCCCATGTATGGAGGACACAGATAAAGCCAATCCTTGCACCAAGGTGTTTGGAATCAGAAGACAGTTCTTTCAATGTCGAAGATACCGCATGGTACATGGTGTCATAAAGAAGCTTCTGATTGGAGTACGTCAGTGCATACAATTCTTCAGGAATCGTAAATACAGCGTGGAAGTATGGAACATCCAGTACATTCTCCTGTTGTAGGTCTATCCACTTGTCTACGTCCATTGCCTGACACATTGTACAGAATCGATTACGGCAGGAATTATAGTGAATCTTGCGTAAATGACACTCTGGACATTCGCTGACATTAGCACCCATCTCAGGAGTTTTACACTTCATGATACAGAGAGCAGTCCGATCCTGCCCCGGGGAAACGGAATGAAGTTTACGAAAGTCCTCATAAAATCGGAGAAAGATATCTTGAACGGTTATATCATTCATTGTTAGCACCGTCCTTCGTTTTACGAGGTCTTCCTCGTTTCTTCTTCGGGTGATCCAAAGGACTCTGAATACCCATCAGCGTCTTGTTTGCAATGTGAAGATAGGTATAGGTTGACCCCGGACAGCGATGTCCCAGAAGAGTCTGGATATATTCGATCGAGACCCCCTGTTCTAAAAGATGGGTAGCAAAACTATGACGGAGCAGATGCGGATAAACTCGTTTCTTAATACCAGCATCGCGTGCAATTGTCCGGATCATGATTTCGATTCCCGACCCTTTGAGGGGCATATGGGGAGCAAGGAGACTGACAAAAAGTCTGTCTCTGGGAACGTTATAAGAGTACCAGTATTCCTTTAGATACTCTAAAGAAGTCTGGGAAAGAATGGTCCATCTGTCCCGATGCGTTTTCGTATCTGTTACATGAACCTGCATGGTACTCATGTAAATATCATCTGGTCTTAATCGGGCAGCCTCATTGAGGCGTAGGCCAGATGAATAGATAAGAGCAATCAGGGCTTTGTTCCGTACCTCAGTTGCAGTGTTTATCATCCGCTCAACTTCTTCCACGGAAAGGACATCGGGCATAGTATAATCTCTCTTCATTCTAGGTACAATCTCCTGATCCCAGAAGAGATGTAAGACATGTTTATAAAAGAATGCAAGAGAAGAATTGATGTTGTTGCAATACTCTGCCGAGATACCCTCACGGCGTTTTTTCAGGATGTACTGTCTTGCATCATCAAGCAGGAGTTGGTCAGGATGCTTTCCAACATCGATCAGAAATCGCTTTATATTGTCGGAATAAGTGCGTGAAGTATTGGCGGAACGATTGCGTATTTCGCATTCTTCCGTAAGTTTTTCAAAATATTTTTCGTACATAAAGACCTCCATGAAAACAGTATTATAAAAAAGTTTCACTGCCGTTCATGGAGGTGCATTTATATCAAAATCCTTATTGCAGGAAATGACATTGAGTGTTATTCTTTTCATAGGCAGTGGTCAGGTAATCCTGTGTAAAAAGTTTGTTATTGGTCGTACTTTAACAATACTCTTTTAAGGTATATCTGTCACTGCTTTTTAGGTAGATAGAAAAAAGAAAAGCACCACAGCCTTGGCAGGCCGTCGCGCAGCGACTTGGTGCAATCGAAAGTTGAGGGAGAATTGTGATGAATATAATTATTTCAATAATGTTGTTTGTATTTAGTTTCGCATTATTTGTAGTGTTTAAATCTATGATGAAATCAAATCCGGAATATACACTTCATACTACGGCAAAAATCAATTCAGTGGAACCAACATCACATGGTATACTTATCTATGTAAAGTTTGAAAATGAAGATGGAGAGATTGTTCAAGGCGTGTCTGATGTGATTCATTCTGCAAAAACATATCACTTGGGAGATGAAGTCGAATGTGACTATTACTATACAGATAATGATGCAATTAAATTCATACGTACTACTTATGACAGAGATGCAAGGATTCGTCTATGCGACCCAGGAGTGCGTTCACATTGGGTCTTTCGATATGAGAAATTTCTGGGAATTATATTTTTAGCGGGATCTATATTTATGTTTATTTCTGCATTAAATATTTTGTTTTAGATAGTGGGGTTCGAACAAAATGTATATTTAGGAGGTATTAATGAAGAAAATATTAGTGGTTATAGGTGGTGGCAGACCAAACGGAAATACAAATCAATTAGTAGATTCATTTATTAAAGGGGCTACGGAAGCGGGACACGAGGTTGAAAAAGTGTCTTTGAATAAAGTGGAAGTCAACGGGTGTATTGGTTGTAATGCTTGTCGTTATGGGAAACCGTGTATACAAAAAGATGCTTTCAACGAATTAGTACCAAAAATCAAATCTGCGGATTGTATTGTATTTGCTTCGCCTTTACTTTTTTGGACGCTATCTTCTAAAATAAAAGCGTTTATTGAGCGATTTTATTGTATTGCTGAAGAAGATGGCAACCCGCCATATGGTCGGTATGAGAGTTATCCGATAAAAGATGCTGCATTGTTAATGACATCTGCTGACAACTTTTTTTGGACATATGAGCAAGCGGTATCATACTATAAATTTGCAATCATAAATTACATTGGTTTCAAAGATAAAGGAATGGTATTGGCTGGCGGTTGTGGAGATACGAACGGAAAACCACAGATAAACAAAACCGAACATTTAGCAAATGCTTATGAGTTTGGAAAAACTATATACAGAGAATAGTTTAACTTTATCGTTTGTCAGAGTATTGGACAGGTCGATAAATCGTTTCGTGAACAATCGGGGTCAAGGTCAACGAAAAAACAGCCTACCGTTTTAGATAGCTGCTCTTTCGTTGGATTTGCAGCCTGATTTTCACTGATTGCACCAAGTTGCGTCTGGGTAGCCATGCTGTATGGAAATTCAATCAAATTTCTTTTCAGGAAAAAGTCAGGTTTTATCGGCTTTTCACCAGAGAATAAGAAAATATTGCGACATTTAAGCATAGCAAACAGACTTCCATTCGGAAGCCACAAAAAATATTCAGTTGCATTCTTTAACAAAGCATATAGTGTCCGCGCATACGATAAGAAGACATATGAGCTCCGCATTCTGGACATTTGCAGATGTCGATATGATACAGTGCCATCATTACCTGTTCTGTGTTCATCCCTCGAAGCTTTGAAAGGTATTGTCTGCATCCAAGAAGGTTTCGGCAAAGCGTCATCTTGTCCTTTTTAATCCTACAAGAGAGAATCCCATAATGGCGAAGCCGTACAAAACCTTTTGGAAGCACATGCATTAGAAAACGGCGGATGAATTCTGTCCCAGGAATTGTAATGGATTTCCAGTGCCCCTTGTTTTTATAATCTTTCACAAGATAAGTGACATTCTTTTCATCCATTTCGACGATACGGCGGTTACTGATTGCAATACGGTGTGTATATCTTCCTAAATAATGTATGACAGAACTGGCTCCTTGAAAAGCCGGTTTAATATAGGAAATCCATTTCTTTTCATAGCAGAGATCTAAAAGCTCTTTGAAAGCATAGTGGTTCATAAATGTATTGGCCGAACCGTGATATTCAAGAAGTTCTTTTTCTCTGAGCATTTTCAGTTCCTGCAAGTAATACTTTTTGAAAACAGCGGATAATACTTTTACTGGGAAGAAAAACTTCTTGCCTTTATCTTTCCAATGATTCCGTTCATCCAACCCGCCACCGAGAATAATGGTGTGGATATGTGGATGATAGTTCATTTTAGATCCCCATGTATGGAGGACACAGATAAAGCCAATCCTTGCACCAAGGTGTTTGGAATCAGAAGACAGTTCTTTCAATGTCGAAGATACCGCATGGTACATGGTGTCATAAAGAAGCTTCTGATTGGAGTACGTCAGTGCATACAATTCTTCAGGAATCGTAAATACAGCGTGGAAGTATGGAACATCCAGTACATTCTCCTGTTGTAGGTCTATCCACTTGTCTACGTCCATTGCCTGACACATTGTACAGAATCGATTACGGCAGGAATTATAGTGAATCTTGCGTAAATGACACTCTGGACATTCGCTGACATTAGCACCCATCTCAGGAGTTTTACACTTCATGATACAGAGAGCAGTCCGATCCTGCCCCGGGGAAACGGAATGAAGTTTACGAAAGTCCTCATAAAATCGGAGAAAGATATCTTGAACGGTTATATCATTCATTGTTAGCACCGTCCTTCGTTTTACGAGGTCTTCCTCGTTTCTTCTTCGGGTGATCCAAAGGACTCTGAATACCCATCAGCGTCTTGTTTGCAATGTGAAGATAGGTATAGGTTGACCCCGGACAGCGATGTCCCAGAAGAGTCTGGATATATTCGATCGAGACCCCCTGTTCTAAAAGATGGGTAGCAAAACTATGACGGAGCAGATGCGGATAAACTCGTTTCTTAATACCAGCATCGCGTGCAATTGTCCGGATCATGATTTCGATTCCCGACCCTTTGAGGGGCATATGGGGAGCAAGGAGACTGACAAAAAGTCTGTCTCTGGGAACGTTATAAGAGTACCAGTATTCCTTTAGATACTCTAAAGAAGTCTGGGAAAGAATGGTCCATCTGTCCCGATGCGTTTTCGTATCTGTTACATGAACCTGCATGGTACTCATGTAAATATCATCTGGTCTTAATCGGGCAGCCTCATTGAGGCGTAGGCCAGATGAATAGATAAGAGCAATCAGGGCTTTGTTCCGTACCTCAGTTGCAGTGTTTATCATCCGCTCAACTTCTTCCACGGAAAGGACATCGGGCATAGTATAATCTCTCTTCATTCTAGGTACAATCTCCTGATCCCAGAAGAGATGTAAGACATGTTTATAAAAGAATGCAAGAGAAGAATTGATGTTGTTGCAATACTCTGCCGAGATACCCTCACGGCGTTTTTTCAGGATGTACTGTCTTGCATCATCAAGCAGGAGTTGGTCAGGATGCTTTCCAACATCGATCAGAAATCGCTTTATATTGTCGGAATAAGTGCGTGAAGTATTGGCGGAACGATTGCGTATTTCGCATTCTTCCGTAAGTTTTTCAAAATATTTTTCGTACATAAAGACCTCCATGAAAACAGTATTATAAAAAAGTTTCACTGCCGTTCATGGAGGTGCATTTATATCAAAATCCTTATTGCAGGAAATGACATTGAGTGTTATTCTTTTCATAGGCAGTGGTCAGGTAATCCTGTGTAAAAAGTTTGTTATTGGTCGTACTTTAACAATACTCTTTTAAGGTATATCTGTCACTGCTTTTTAGGTAGATAGAAAAAAGAAAAGCACCACAGCCTTGGCAGGCCGTCGCGCAGCGACTTGGTGCAATCGG
>JAQVEG010000006.1 GCA_028697725.1 Anaerostipes sp. | reverse complement strand
ATAAGATAGTAAGACCCCTTGAAGACGACGAGGTAGATAGGGCAGAGGTGGAAGTACAGTAATGTATGGAGCTGACTGTTACTAATCGGTCGAGGCTTTGACCAAAAAACAGAGGTAAGTGGAAAGTAGAAGAAAAGATTTGATGAAGAATTTCTGTATGATGTTTTGAAGGTATACAAAAGCAGTGAAACGAAAACGAAGTACTAAAAGTTAAATGAATATTTAGCCGTTAGTACTTCATTTTATATATAGGGGCATAGTTTCAATGGTAAAACAACGGTCTCCAACACCGCAGTTGAGGGTTCGAGTCCTTCTGCCCCTGTTTTGAAAGAAGATTTCAGAATTTATCTGGAATTTTCTTTCTTTTTTTATATACATTTGTTACGATAGAGTAAGAAGGGAGAGTTATATGGAACAGAAAGAAAAGAATTTTGCATTATTAATTGATGCAGATAATATTTCAGCAAAATACATTAAATTGATAATTGATGAATTATCTCAATATGGAAATATAACATTTAAAAGAATTTATGGGGATTGGACAAGTACGAATCAGAATTCATGGAAAGGTGAATTGCTGGCCAATTCTATTACACCAATACAACAGTTTAGTTATACAACAGGAAAGAATGCAACGGATTCTGCTATGATTATTGATGCAATGGATATTTTATATTCAAAAGATGTAGATGGATTTTGTATTGTATCAAGTGATAGTGATTTTACTAGACTGGCAAGCCGATTAAGAGAGTCTGGAAAGATGGTCATTGGAATGGGAGAAAAGAAGACACCAGATCCATTCCGTAAGGCATGTGACGTGTTTACTGCATTAGAATTACTTGATGAAGCTGGGAAAGATGATCCAGACGTTTTGAATATTAGCACGAAAGAATTAGAAAAATATATTGTTGCAGTGATGATAGAAAATCAAAATAATAGTCGAAAAACTGGGTTAGGGGAGATTGGAAGCAGGCTTCTAAAACGTTATCCAGATTTTGATGTCCGTAGCTATGGATACACTTCATTATCTACATTTTTAGAGCAGGAATTTAAGAATGTAGAGCTTGTCAAAGAAGGAAATTTAGTGACGGTACTTTTGAAAAGTGATAAGAACACGAGAAAAGAAGTACAAGATTATATTACAAGAGTGTTGATTCGTTGTGGAAAGAATGGAAAAGATTTGGCGGTTTTAGGAAATGAAGTATATGCCAAATTTCCAAATTTCAGAGCCAAAGATTATGGATATGCACAATTTAAAAATTACATTAAAAGCATTCCAGGGATGAAAGTAAAAAAAGAAGGGAATATAAGCAAGGCGTATAGGGATAAGTAGTGAAATTTATTGTATAAGTATCATATTTGTAAGACATAATATAGTAGTATCACAGTATAAATTAAAAAGGAGCTTTTTATGAAATATTATGTAAACGAAGATTGTATTGGATGTGGATTGTGTGCTGGAACTTGCCCTGAGGTATTTGAAATGGGCGAGGAGGGAATGGCAGTTGCCATTACAGATGATGTGGATGAAAGTGTAATGGAGGAGGCTGAAACAGCGATGAATGAATGTCCTGTAGCGGCAATTCAACAACAATAGAAGATTCAAATATGGATGTAATAAAAAAAGAGGTAGACTGTAATCATTGATATGACTACAATCTACCTTTACTATTTTATTGTTATTTTGCAATTAATTTTAGGATTTCATTGCTTCGTGTGATGAATTTTGTCATAGATTCTGGATCTAATTGTTTATGACTTAACATTGCAAGATCATAAAGCTGTTCACAAATCATGTTTGTATTTTCGGCATCACCATGTTCAAATAAGAACTTCACCAAAGAGTTGTTGGCATTTAAGGTTAAGGATTCTGTTGGAGCACCAAACATAGATGGATCCATTCCTGGCATTGCATACATTTTCATCATATCCTGCATACGTCTGCTTTCTTCTGAAAGTGTGACAATAGAAGAGATGTTTTCATCTTTCAGTGCATCTACATGAACATCTAAGTTGTCCTTTCCTAATACCTTTCTAAATAAATCAGTTAATGCTTTTTGGATATCAGTCAAATCTTCCTTAGAATCTGTATCTTTTAATGTATCTTCAACATTGGCATCAATACGCTTGAACATAACGTGTTGATTTTGTTGTTCAATATTTGAGATAAACGCTGAGTCAATATTGTGTTTTAGTACAACGGCATCAAGACCTTGTTCCTTGAACATATTGATGTACTGGCTTTGCTGCACCTCATCTGTAATATAGTAAATGGTTGTCTTGTCATCGTCATTTGCAGGGGATGGAGCAAGGTCAGATAGTGTCTGGTACTTTCCATCCATATTTTTAAATAGTAGATAATCTTTGATTTTATCTGCAAATTTTGTGTCCTTGATGTAACCAAACTTGATAAATGGATTAATATCATCCCAATATTTTTCATAGTTTTCACGATCTGTTTTGCACATTCCAGATAACTTGTCTGCAACTTTTTTTGTGATATAATCAGAAATCTTCTTCACAAATCCATCGTTTTGAAGAGCGCTTCTTGATACATTTAGTGGTAGGTCTGGACAATCGATAACACCTTTTAACAGCATAAGGAATTCAGGAATAACTTCCTTGATATTATCTGCGATAAATACCTGACTGTTGTATAGCTTAATAGTACCTTCCATAGACTCATATTCGTTGTTGATTTGAGGGAAGTAAAGGATACCTTTTAAATTAAAAGGATAATCCATATTTAAATGAATCCAGAACAATGGCTCTCTAAAGTCTTTGAATACTTTATGATAAAATTCCTTGTATTCTTCATCGGTACACTCACTTGGACGCTTCATCCAAAGAGGATTTGTATCGCTGATAGATACAGGACGCTTGTTGATTTTAACCATGTCTTTTGCAGGACTTACTTCTACAGTTTCTTTGGTTCCGTCTTCATTTTCTTTTTCTTCTGTTTTGGCATCCTCATGAATATGTTCTACCACAACATCATCTTCTAATAATTCAGATTCATCAATTGTTTCATATTCTTGCTTGCCTTCTACTGATAAAAAGATTTCTGTTGGCATGAAAGAACAATATTTTTCAATCACTTCTCTTGCTTTTGTTTCATTTACAAATTCAAGACTTTCTTCGTTTAGATATAAAGTAATTTCAGTACCGATTGTTTCTTTGGTTCCATCTTCTATATCATATTCAGTTCCGCCATTGCATTCCCAATGAACAGGAGTTGAACCTTCTTTATAAGAGAGAGTTTCAATATGGACTTCATCTGCTACCATAAATGCAGAGTAAAATCCTAATCCAAAATGACCAATAATCTGATCTTGATCTGTTTTATCCTTGTATTGTTCTAAGAATTCAGTTGCACCTGAAAATGCAATCTGTGTAATATATTCTTCGACTTCATCGCTAGTCATACCAATACCAGTATCAATAAACTTTAGTGTTTTCTTATCTGGATCAAGGATGATATTTACCTTTGCTTCATAACCTTCTGGAAGTCTGTATTCACCCATTCCATCTAATTTTTTAAGCTTTGTAATTGCATCACACCCATTTGAAATTAATTCGCGGTAGAAAATATCATGGTCTGAATATAACCATTTTTTAATAATAGGAAAAATATTCTCACTATGAATTGACAAATTTCCATGTTTACTTGACATAATATATACACTCCTTTTTCTGTTTTTTTCGTTAGTAATTATTGTAATGCCATAGAATATGAATGTCAAGAGAAAATTAGCACTCAATAAATAAGAGTGCTAACAAAATGAAAAATAGTTTAGAAAATAGACCATATGTAGTATAATGAAAAGATAACAAGTAAGATAGGAGTGAGGGCATGAGTAAGAAAGAAACAAAGACAAATGCCATGCGCATTTTAGAAAGAAACAAGATTTCTTATAAGGTACATCGTTATGAATGTAAAGAGTTTATTGATGGAGTGACCATTGCAGATGCACTAGAGGAACCTTATGAAAAGGTATTTAAAACTTTGGTGACATTAGGAAAAAGCAATGATTATTTTGTATTTGTGATACCCATTGCCGAAGAACTCGATTTAAAGAAAGCGGCGAAAGCGGTGGGAGAAAAGTCAATAGAGATGATTCATGTGAAAGATATTAATAAAGTTACAGGATATATTCGTGGCGGCTGCACAGCGATTGGAATGAAAAAGGATTATAAGACAGTAGTTCATGAAACAGTGGCAGATTTAGATACTATTTTTGTCAGTGGTGGAAAGAATGGAATTCAAGTAGAATTATTACCCAAGGATTATTTAAAAGCCTGCAAGGGAACATTAGCAGACATTATAAAATAAAAGGAGCTTAGACATGATTGACGAGATATTAGAATACAACAGAGTTTTTGTAAAGAATAAATTATATGAGCAGTATAAGACAAGCAAGTATCCAGATAAGAAGATTGCTATTTTAACTTGTATGGACACAAGACTGACAGAACTATTACCTGCCGCACTAGGACTTAAGAATGGGGATGTGAAGATTATTAAGAATGCAGGGGGAGTGGTATCCCATATGTTTGGAAGTGTGGTTCGAAGTCTTCTCGTTGCAGTATATGAACTTGGAGTAGAAGAAATTCTTGTGGTTGGACATACTGATTGTGGAGTTCAGTGTATTAATAGTGAACAGATGATAGAAGAAATGAAACAGCATGGAATTGATGAAGATAAGATTAATCTAATTCGTCACTGTGGAGTTGATTTTGATTCATGGCTTTCAGGATTTGACTGTGTGGAAGAATCAGTCAAGGAATCAGTGGATACGTTAATTCATCATCCTTTAATACCAAAGGATATTAAAATTAGTGGGTATGTGATGGACTCTATTACGGGAGAATTGATTCCTCAATAAGAGTCATTTATATCAAAAAGAAAAGAGGCGATTTTATGCAATTATTTTTTGTAGATAAAAAAAAGAACACTTCAACGCTTCTTATAAATACAAAGGAAGATCAGGAGATATTCCGTAACATTGAAAAATGTAGTATGGAACATGGTCTTGGATTGATTTACATGATACATCATATTGAAAAAGATAAAATCTATTACGAAGTTGGAAGCGACAATTATTATTTTGTAGTTGAAATATAGGAAGGAAGCATTATGTTACCAAAAGACCCAGTGATATTACTTAGTTACGTAAATACACAGTTGAGAGATTATGATGAAGATTTTCATGAGATGTGCCAGCGATTAATGGTGGAACCGGATTCCATTGCAGCCAAACTAAATGCCATGGGATATGAATATGATAATAAAAGAAACCAGTTCAAATAATCTTTTGGAGGAATGAATATGGCATCATTTATTGAATTAAAAGATGTAAAAAAGATATATCAGACAGGAGAAGTGATTACAAAAGCCGTAGATGGAATTAATTTTTCCATTGAGGAAGGTGAATTTGTAGTGGTGATTGGAGCCAGTGGTGCTGGAAAGACGACAGTGCTTAATATTCTTGGGGGAATGGATGATGTATCAAGTGGAGAAGTGATTGTGGATGGAACAGATATTTCTAAATGGAATCACAAACAAATCACAAAATACCGTAGAGATGATATTGGATTTATATTTCAATTCTACAATTTAGTTCCTAATTTAACGGCACTTGAGAATGTAGAACTTGCCCTTCAAATTAGCCAGAATCCTTTGGATGGGGAGATGGTATTAAAGGAGGTTGGACTTGGAGAACGTATGGAGAACTTTCCAGCACAGTTATCAGGTGGAGAGCAGCAAAGAGTATCGATTGCGAGAGCCCTTGCAAAGAATCCAAAGATTCTATTATGTGATGAGCCAACGGGAGCATTGGATTATCAAACAGGAAAATCAATTCTAAAACTTCTTCATAATGCATGTAGAGAAAAGAAAAAAACAGTTATTGTAATTACACATAATCTGGCTATTTCTCCTATTGCAGACCGAGTGATTGAGATTAAAAATGGGAAAGTATATCATATTACGGAAAATCCTAATCCTAAGCCAATCGAAGAGGTAGAATGGTAGGTGTCATATGAAAAAGGCATTAAGAAAAGATATTATGATGACTATGAAAGGAACGTTTCCTAGATTTCTTTCTATCTTTTTTATTGTCGTTTTGGGAGTTGCATTTTTTTCTGGAATTCGTGTAACAAAATCGGATATGCAGATATCCATAGACAAGCAGTTTGATCAAAGTAAATTTCAAGATATTCGGATTTTAGGAACCATGGGTCTGACGGATGATGATGTATCTTCTATTAAAAAAATATCTGAAGTTGGAACGATAGAACCAACTTACTATGTAGATGCAATCTCTAAAATTAACAAAACAGAAGAGGTATTACGGGTTATGGCGGATACTTCAAAGTTAAATGAAATTACAGTGTCAAAGGGAAGAATGCCAAAGACGAATTCAGAGTGCCTTGTTGATACCTATTTGATGAAGCATTTAGATTATCATATTGGAGATACAATTTCTTTGTCTTCTGGAAATGACGACAAAATAGAAGATTCATTAAAATGTAGTAAATTGACCATTGTAGGGGCAGGAGATTCATCTTTTTATCTTTCCAGAGATCGTGGAACTACAAGCATTGGCAATGGGAAAATCAATGGTTTTATTGTAACAAAGAAGGATAATTTTAAAAGTGAGGCCTATACTCAGATTTCCATGGGTGTCAAGAAGGCAAAAAGTCTTATCACCTACCAGGATAATTATAAAAATACGGTGGATAAGGTGACCACAAAGTTGGAAAAGCTGGGGGAAACCCAGAGTATTATCCGTAGAGAAGAGATAAAAAAGAAGGCACAGGATAAGTTAGATAAAAAAATAAAAACTTATGAAAAAGAAAAGAAAAAAGCAGAAAACAAATTAGCGAAGGCAAAGAAAAAGCTGCGTGATTCTAAGAAGAAATTATCTGATTCGAGAAAACAGTTAGCAGATTCGGAAAGAAAAATAAAGTCGGGGCAATCATCTATTTCAAAGGGATGGCAGCAGTATCAATCTGGAATAAAACAATGTAAGCAAGGAAAGAAAACCTTAGACGCCAATGAAAAGAAAATTAGCAATGGATTCAAAGAGTTGAATCAAAAAGAGAAAGAAGTCGATGGACAGATTGCAGCAGCAGGAGGAATTGAGAATATTCCAGAACCAGCAAAGTCACAATTATTAGCTGCAAAAAAGAAAATTGCAAAGGAAAGAAAGAAGTTAAATGCTGGGAAAAAAGAACTTAAGGCATCTAGAATAAAGTTAAACAATACAAAAAAGAAATTAGAAGTTGCAAAGAAACAGTTACAGCAAAAAGAGATAGAATTAAAACAGGCAAAACAAAAAGTAAAAAGTGGATATAAAAAGTTAGCTTCTGGAGAAGCAAAGTACAAATCAGGACTAAAAGACTATAAAAGTGCAAAGGAAGAATCTAAGAAAAAGTTTAAAGAAGCCAAAGAAAAATTAGATGATGCCCAAAAGGATATCAATGAAATTGAAACTCCTAAGTGGCATGTGTTAGATCGCAGCAAGAATCAATCCTATGTAGAATATGGAGAAGATGCGGATCGAATTGGAGCCATTGGGCAAGTGTTTCCAATGATATTTTTCTTAGTTGCTGCTCTTGTGAGTCTGACAACAATGACACGGATGGTAGAAGAAGAAAGAACCCAGATTGGTATTTTGAAAGCTTTGGGATACAGCAATGGAGATATTGCATCTAAATATATGATTTATGCATTTTTGGCTACCTTAGGTGGAAGTGTGGCAGGTGTATTTTTAGGAGAAGCACTTCTTCCAAGAGTTATTATTACAGCGTATACCATGATGTATACAGGGCTTCATGTTGTGGCAGCACCATATGAATGGGAATATAGCTTGATGGCAGCGGGAATTGCAATTTTGGTGACTACAGGAGCTACAACGTTAGTGTGCTTTAAGGAGTTAAAAGAAAAGCCATCTATCCTTATGCGACCACAGGCACCAAAGGAAGGGAAACGTATTCTATTAGAGAAAATATCATTTTTATGGAAACGACTTAGCTTTACATGGAAGGCAACTCTTAGAAATTTATTCCGATATAAGAAGCGATTTTTGATGACGATTTTTGGAATTGGCGGATGTATGGCACTTCTATTAGTGGGATTTGGATTAAAAGATTCTATTTTTTCTATTACCAAGAATCAATTTGGACATTTGATGAATTATCAAGTAACTATTAATGAAGAAGATAAATTAGATAACAAAGAGCAGGAATCTGTTTATACATGGATAAAAGGGCAGAAGGAGATTACAAAAACACTGAAAATATATGGATCAAGCATAGATGTATCGCAGAACAATATTACGAAAACAGTGAATTTTGTAGTTCCAGAAGACGGAAAAATCATGGAGCAGTTTGTTCGCTTTTGCAATCGAGCCACCCATGAAACATTTCATTTGTCTGATGATGGGGTCATTATTTCTGAAAAACTTGCCAAGGTGTTAAAGGTAAGTAAGGGTGATTATATCAAGGTAAAAGATGGGGATCAGCATGAGGTAAGAGTAAAAATAGACCAGATTACGGAAAATTACATGCAGCACTATATGTATATGTCGAAAACTCTTTATGAGAAAACTTACGGAAAGCAAATCAAATATAACCGTTATATGTGTCAAAGCAAAGAAATGAGTGAAAAAGAGGAGTCAGATTTCCGGGCAGGCGCCTTAAAGCAAGATGGAATTTCAGAGGTTTCTTATGTGTCAGAAATTCAAAAGGAGATGGATGATATGTTAGGAAATCTAAATGTTGTAATTCTTGTTTTAATTGTATCCGCAGGGCTTCTTGCATTTGTTGTTTTGTATAATCTAAATAATATTAATATAACAGAGAGAAAAGGTGAATTAGCAACAATAAAGGTTTTAGGATTTTATGATATGGAAACGGCAGTTTATGTGTATCGGGAGAATATTCTGCTCACATTAATTGGAAGCCTTGTTGGAATCGGGCTTGGAATTGGGCTTCACCGATATGTGATTTTAACAGCGGAAGTGGATGCAATTATGTTTGGAAGAGATATTTTTCCAATGAGTTACGTATATAGTATGTTACTCACGTTTGTATTTGCAGCAGTGATAAATCTGTTGATGTATTATCAGATTAAGAGGATCAATATGGTAGAATCATTAAAGAGTACAGAATAGAAAATGGAAAGGATGTTTGTAGAATGAATCATAAAATAAATCAATTACCACAAGGTAACTGTTATCTTGATCTTCATCTACACATTGATGGAGCCATCACCCCTAAAATTGCAATTGCCTTGGCGAAGATAGAAGGAATGAGCCTTCCTACAACGGATGAGGATGAACTTGCCAAGTATCTGGAAGCACCTAAAGATGGGAAAAATCTTGTGGATTATTTGAAAGCATTTGATTTACCTGTTTCTTTGATGCAGAGTCAGGCGGCAATTAAGGAGGCAGTTTATCTTGTGCAGGAGAAGTTAAAGAGTCAGGGAATTATTTATGCAGAACTTCGATTTGCACCTCAGCTTCATACAAAACATGGATTGACGCAGAAGGAGGTAGTTGAGGCTGCAATCGAAGGGCTTCATCGTTCCGATTTAAAATCTAATTTGATTTTATGTTGTATGCGTTTTGAGAATAATAAAACAGAAAATCTTGAAACAGAAAAAATAGCGAAGGAATTCTTAAACTGTGGGGTGGTAGCTATGGATCTTGCAGGTCCTGAAGCAGATAATCCAGTGGAACATTATACAGAGATATTTGAACAGGCCAAAAAAGACGGAATTCCATTTACCATTCATGCAGGTGAGGCCAGCGGAGCTGAAAGTGTAAGAAAGGCGGTAGAACTTGGAGCGTCAAGAATTGGTCATGGAGTGCGAAGTATGGAAGATATATCGGTGGTTAAACTTTTAGCTCAAAAGAAGATTCCCTTGGAACTTTGTCCCACCAGTAATCTTGATACAAAAGTATTTGAGTCCCTATCGGAGTATCCAATTGAGGAGCTTATTGCAGAGGGCGTGATTGTAACACTTAACTCTGATAATCCAGTGGTGTCAGCAACCAATCAAAAAAATGAAATTAAGAAAATAAGAAAGCAGTTTCATTTAAATAACAGTCAGATAAAAGAGTTATTGCTTAATGGAGCAGAGGTATCGTTTGCAGACGACAAAACAAAGAAATTTATTAGAACAGAAATTAGTCAAGTATATGCATAATAGTGTATAATGGTAGATATATAAAACATAAATGAAAAGGACGGAGAGGTTTATACTATGAATGAATTAATTTTTTATCAATTTTTTCCATTGAGAGCTTTTGTAGATGAAGATAGTGAAGGTATTGTTGAGGTTAAGAACTGGATTCCACATCTAAAAAAATTAGGAGTCAATGCAGTTTATTTTTCTCCTATATTTGAATCGTCTTACCATGGATATGATACAAAGGATTATATGAAAGTAGATGAAAGACTTGGAACCAATGAGGATTTTAAGGAAGTTTGCGATGCCCTTCATAAAGAGGGAATCAAGGTTGTATTAGATGGCGTATTTAACCACGTAGGTCGAGAATTTTGGGCTTTTCAAGATGTGATTGAAAAGAAGTGGGATTCTCCATACAAAGACTGGTTTTTTACTAATTTTGATGGAAACAGCAACTATGATGATGGTTTTTGGTATGAAGGATGGGAAGGACATTTTGAACTTGTAAAGTTGAATTTAGACCATCCAGATTTACGTGCATATTTATTTGATGCAGTGGAGATGTGGATTGATGAGTTGGGAATTGATGGACTGCGTCTTGATGTAGCCTATATGCTAAATCGGAATTTTATGAAGTTGTTAGTTGATTTTGCACATGGAAAGAAAGAAGACTTTATTTTTATTGGAGAGATGCTTCATGGAGATTATTCAACTTTGGCAAATCATCATATGCTAGATTCTGTGACAAACTATGAATGCTATAAAGGATTATACTCTAGTTTTAATACCCACAATATGCATGAAGTTGGATATTCATTAAATCGACAGTTTGGACCAGATGACTGGACACTTTATAAAGGAATCCCACTATATAATTTTGTAGATAATCATGATGTAATACGAATTGCAACTCAGTTGATTGAACCAAAGCATTTACCTTTAATATATGCATTACTTTATGCTATGCCAGGAGTTCCAGCGATTTATTATGGAAGTGAATGGGGAATTCAAGGATCCAAGGGAATGGACAATGACGATGATCTTCGCCCAAGAATCAAAGAACCAGTGGAGAATACATTGTTTGACTACATCTCTAAATTAAGTGAGATTCGCAAAGAATCAAAGGCACTTAAATATGGAAATTACATTCAAAAAGTAATTCAGCCAGATGTGCTGATATTTACAAGGGAGTGTGACGAAGAAAAAATGTTGTTTGCTGTAAATATTGGAGATGCTCCTTATACCGCTCATTTTGACATTGGAAGTTTTAAAGGAAAAGAGTTGCTTCAAGGAAAAGAGATTACCTTTGAAGGTGGACTTGAGATACCACCGATGACAGCATATTTCATTTTATAAGAATAGAGAGATGTATGAAGAATAAAAAATAGTTTTAATATGTATGATTTTTATAGGAATTATAGTTGGTATATCAGGGGACCTAGTTTATCATTTTATGTGGGACACACAAAGTGTTCCCAAAGGTGAACTTCAGAAGATTGTGCAATCGCCAAAAGGAGATTATAGAGCAAATATTTATTCTGGAACAGGTGGTGCAACTGTTGATTCTTCAGTTCTTGTTGAAATTGAAAACAATAAAACAAAAGAAAAAAAGAATATATTCTGGGAATATCACTGTGATAATGTTAAAGTCAAGTGGTTATCAGAAAATGTAATTAGAATCAATGAAAAGAAAATGAATATAAAAAAAGATGTATATGATTTCAGACATCAATAGAAAAAGAATTAAGAAACATCATGGGAGCAGCTTTACCTTTTGCACCAGATTATAATATTGACGAAATTTATAAGTCTTTAAAACGCTAGTAAACATATTTGTATTAGGGTGTAGACCCTATATATAAAACTCATCTACTATATATAGTGTACTTTCCTTGACTTTTAAAGAAAAAACAGATAAAATTGTATTGTGTGAAAGCATAAAATTGAATAAGGAGGATACCTGTAGTGACAAGTATTATAATTGCCATTATCGCAACTTTAGTTGTTGCTGTTCCTGTGTCTATGTATATTGCCAATGCTAGAAGTAAAAAAGCAATGGAAGTTACAATTGGAAACGCAGAGAGTAAAGCTAGAGATATTATAGATGAAGCTATTAAGGCGGCAGATGCGAAGAAGCGTGAAGCTACTTTAGAGATTAAAGAAGAAACTATAAAAGCGAGACATGACTTTGAAAAAGAAACAAAGGAACGCAGGGCTGAACTACAAAAGTATGAGAAGCGAGTATTAGCAAAGGAAGAGTCTACAGATAAGAAGACAGATCTTCTTGAGCGCAGAGAGCAGTCTTTGACAGCGAAAGAGAAGAACTTTGAGAATGACAAGGCATACGTAGAAGAGTTGAAGGCCAAGCATCTACAGGAACTAGAAAGAATTTCTGGATTGACTTCTGATCAAGCAAAAGAACATTTATTATCAGCAGTAAAAGAAGATGTAAAACATGAAACAGCGATGCTCGTAAAAGAGATGGAAACAAGAGCCAAGGAAGATGCAAGAAAGACGGCTAAGGAATATGTAGTAACTGCCATTCAAAAGTGTGCAGTGGATCATGTTGCTGAGACAACGATTTCTTTAGTACAGCTTCCAAATGATGAGATGAAGGGAAGAATCATTGGACGTGAGGGACGGAATATCCGATCTCTAGAGACAATGACCGGAGTTGAATTGATTATCGATGATACTCCAGAAGCTGTAGTATTATCAAGCTTTAATCCAGTTCGAAGAGAGATTGCAAGAATTGCTTTGGAGAAGCTTATTGTAGATGGAAGAATTCATCCAGCTCGTATTGAAGAGATGGTTGAGAAAGCTACAACTGAAGTGGAGAACAGAATGCGAGAAGAAGGGGAGAATGCAACCTTAGAGTTAGGTGTGCATGGAATCCATTCAGAATTGATTCGATTACTTGGAAAGATGAAATATCGTACAAGTTATGGTCAGAACGCATTAAAGCACTCTATGGAAGTAGCTCAGCTTTCAGGGCTGTTAGCAGCTGAGATTGGATTGGATGTCCGCATGGCAAAACGTGCTGGATTATTACATGATATCGGTAAGGCAATTGACCACGAAGTGGAAGGTTCCCACGTAGAATTGGGTGTGAACTTGTGTAAGAAGTATAAAGAGCATCCAACAGTTATCAATGCTGTAGCTTCTCATCATGGAGATGAAGAGCCAGAGACATTGATTGCATGTATTGTTCAGGCAGCAGATGCAATTTCTGCAGCAAGACCTGGAGCAAGAAGTGAGACATTGGAGAGTTATACCACAAGATTAAAACAACTAGAAGAGATAGCTGATGCACATCAAGGTGTTGATAAAACTTTTGCAATTCAGGCAGGACGAGAAGTTCGAGTTATGGTAGTTCCAGAACAGGTTAACGATGACGATATGATTTTGTTAGCTAGAGACATTTCTAAGGAAGTAGAAGAAAACTTAGATTATCCTGGTCAGATTAAAGTCAATGTGATTCGTGAATCTCGTGTCGCAGATTATGCGAAATAACATAACAAGTATAAAATCGGTAGATATTTTTATCTGCCGATTTTTTGCTTGTATTTGATAAAAAATCTCTTTCCTATTATAAAAATATATATTATAATATTGAACCATAGTGTTTAATACAAAAGAGATGATGAGAGGAAAAAGAAAATGAAACAGATGTTTACACCGAAACTGTTCACATTAATGAAGAATTATTCCAAAGGGCAGTTTCTTCAAGACATGACTGCGGGGATTATTGTTGCAATTGTTGCACTGCCTTTATCCATTGCCTTAGCACTGGCGTCAGGGGTACGTCCAGAACAGGGGATTTATACAGCAATTATTGCTGGATTTATTGTTTCCTTTTTAGGAGGAAGCAGAGTACAGATTGCAGGGCCAACTGCGGCATTTGCAGTTATTGTTGGGAATATTGTTGCCACAGAAGGAATGGACGGATTAATTGTTGCAACCATTATGGCAGGAATTATCTTAGTTATTATGGGGGTCTGTAAGCTAGGTGGTTTGATTAAATATATTCCATATACCATTACAGCAGGATTTACTGCAGGGATTGCCATTACCATTGCCATTGGAGAACTGAAAGACTTTTTTGGATTAACAGTTCATGGAACCCAGATTGAAACAGGAGATAAAATCAATGCATTGATTCAAAATATTCATTCTGTCAATGAAGAAGCCGTTATGGTTGGAGTGTTCTCCCTTTTGATTTTGATTTTCTGGCCAAAGATAAATGAAAAAATCCCAGGATCTTTTGTTGCTGTTCTTGTGGGTGTTCTTTTGGTAAAGGGATTAAGATTAGATGTTAATACCATTGGAAGTTTATATGAATTGTCCAATGAGCTGCCGGTACCATCAGTGCCTCATGTAAATTATGCTATGATAAGAACTTTGCTTCCTCATGCATTTACAATCGCTGTTTTAGCAGCCATTGAGTCGTTGCTTTCCTGTGTTGTTGCAGATGGAATGTGTGGTGGAAATCATCGTTCAAATATGGAATTGATTGCTCAGGGAGTTGCTAATGTTGCAACTGGAATTTTTGGTGGAATCCCAGCAACAGGAGCCATTGCAAGAACTGCAGCCAATGTTAAAAATGGTGGAAAGACACCAGTTGCCGGAATGGTACATGCGATTGTTCTTGCCATTACCCTTGTGCTTTTTATGCCTTATGCGGCGCTAATTCCTATGCCGACCATTGCCGCCATTCTACTTATGGTTGCCTACAATATGAGTGGATGGAGAGAGTTTGTTCATGTTTTGAAAAGTTCACCTAAAAGTGATATCCTTATATTGATTACAACATTTTTCTTGACGGTTGTATTTGACCTTGTTATTGCCATTGAAGTGGGAATGGTGTTAGCCGCAGTGTTATTTATGAAACGAATGGCGGAAGTTACAAGTCTAAGTGGATGGAAGTATATAGAACAGGAAGAAGAAGAAGGAGAAGATGCAGAGAGTATTCAATTAAGGGAAGTTCCTAAAGATACTCTGGTTTACGAGATTAATGGACCAATGTTCTTTGGTGCTGCCGACAAGTTTATGGAGATAGTGACTCATAGTATGCATGCTTCAAAGAAGAAAAATGTTCGGAAGATTATTTTGCGAATGCGAAGTGTTCCATCAATGGATACAACTGCACTTAGAAGTCTACAACGAGTTTATACAGTTTGCAGAAAAAAAGGTATCATTTTGATTTTCTCTCATGTACAGCCACAGCCTTGTTCTGTTATGAAGAAAGCTGGATTTATTGATCAGATTGGATGCGATAAATTCTGTCCAAATATTGATGCCGCATTAAAGAAAGCAACTGAACTTTAAAAAAGGAGTTACCATGGAAGAATATAAAAAAATAAAGCAGAATTTGATTCATCAAGGAAAAGTAGTGGGATTCTATGAAGATATTGTAACCCTTCCCAATGGAAATACAGTTACATGGGATTTGGTAAAGCATAATGGAGCAGCAGCAATTGTGCCAGTAACGAAAGAGGGTAAGATTATTTTAGCAAAGCAGTATCGAAATGCTTTGGATCAGATGACCCTTGAGATTCCAGCAGGTGGAATTGAAAAAGGGGAAAAACCTTATGACTGTGCCGTTAGAGAAGTGGAAGAAGAGACTGGATATAAGGCAGGCATTGTAGAACCATTGATTGACATTATTACAGCCATTGGATTTTGCGATGAGAAAGTTTCTATTTTTGTAGCACGAGATTTAGAACCATCCAGACAGAATTTAGATGAAGATGAATTTATTGATGTTTACGAATATACAATTGATGAAATCAAAGAAATGATATACTCTGGAGAGATTTTTGATGCTAAAACCATTGCAGGTGTTTTAACATACGAAGCAAAATATAATAAATAAAATGTATATAATATAAAAGGCCGAATACAATATAGTATTCGGTTTTTTATATGGAATATGGGATTTGTCCACTTTGTTTTGTGAAAATATGGGTCAAGCTAGGAGAAGGTTATGGAAAAAAGAAGATATTTTTTTGGAATGTGTATGCTTGCAGGATTAATTTTGGGAAGTCTGTTTGCAAATTTTGTATATCAAAGTAATTTGATTTACAACGATCAAATAAATCGACTGATTTTAAAAACTCAAAAGGTAGAACCAAATTTGAAGCTGTTATTATATATATTACTAAAACGGGGGAAACAATATGCGATTATTTATTTGTTAGGATACATACTTCAGCCTATGGTTTTGTTTGTGCTTGGATTTTTCTTTTTTAGTTTTTTAATGGGAAGTGTTTTGTCCCTGCAGATTATTGCTTCGGGATTTCAAGGAGTATTTCAAGTAATGCTTCATTTATTTCCCCATTTTATTTTCTATGGAATTTGTTTGTATCTATTATTCCAAAGAAATGGAAGAGATATGTATATGAAAGATTATGGATATGCACAAGAAGATAGAGCTGTAAAAGAAATGGTATTTTTATTTATTGGAATTATCATGGAGTGCTTTATAAATCCTATGATTATTTCATAAAAAAATGACCGCCTAAAAGTTAGATTCCTAAGTCTAACTTCTAGGGGTCAGTCTGTTCTTATGTGTTATCTTAACGGGTTGATTTCCCTTTTAAAATGGGTGAAATACGCTTGTAAATTAGAAATGTAATGGCTGTACTGCATAATCCCTTTATAAATGTAAATGGCATATTAAACCAAATCAATGCATCCCATAGGCTGGAAACACGACTATTAATTGCTTTGTAGGCACCAAGAATAGCTTCCATTGGCATAAAGTGTGAATAAACTGGATATACGATATAATAGTTTGAAAATATGCTGACAACTGCCATAAGGATAGAACCAGCTAAGGCTCCTAAAATAGCACCTTTTTGTGTTTTGTTCTTTTTATAAATCAAACCAGCAGGTAATACAAAGCAAATACCTAAAATGAAATTAGATAATTCACCAACACCACCCGTTGTTGTATGAAGCAAGTTAATAATGTTTTTGATTGCGCAGACTGCGATTCCTGAAACAGGTCCCATTGCAAAAGTAGCAATTAGTGCTGGGAGTTCAGAAAAATCAAATTTGATAAATCCTGGGATAAGCACTGGAATGCTAAATTCAAAAAACATTAAGATAGTGGCAAGTGCCCCTAACATACCAGTTACTGTAATTGTTCGAATGTTTACTTTACTCATTGTCATAGTTTCTTCTGTCATCTCTTTCCTCCTAAATAAAAAAAACTATCTAAAAACATAGATAGGGCATCATAATTATATATGGAATAAATCCATACGACTTCTTTCATCCAGACTATACTGTTGGTTTGAGATTCGCACTCAATCAGCCAATAACGGTTCGTGGACTTGCCCTAAAAGGTATCACCACCAGTCGAGAATTGATATAAAAAATATCTCACTCTGCCCTGAAGTTGGAGAAATAAATTCTCTACTTCTGTATTTAATTAACTATTTTTATTATAACAATAAAATAATATTTGTAAAGGGTTTATGTAAAGTTTAAAAAAAGTATTCAAAAAAAATCCAAAAAGTCAAATGTTTTATCTTGTAGAGTTTATTATTCTCTGTTAAACTATAGAAAATTGTGAAAAACTTAATCAAGTAACAGAAAGATAAAAGGAGCGATATTATTATGAGTATGCATCGAATTAAGAGAATGCCCTCTCCAGAGGAGTTAAGAGAGGAATTTCCATTAAGCGATAAGTTAGTTAAAGTAAAAGCACAGAGAGATGAAGCAATTCGTAAAGTTTTTACAGGAGAGTCTGATAAGTTTATTGTAATTATAGGACCATGTTCTGCAGACAATGAGGAAGCAGTGATGGATTATTTGGGTAGATTAGCTAGGGTTCAGGAAGTTGTAGAAGATAAACTTTTGGTTATTCCAAGAATCTATACAAATAAACCAAGAACAACAGGTGATGGATACAAGGGAATGGTTCATCAGCCAGATCCAGAAAAAGGTCCAGATATGGCGGAAGGACTTCGTTCTGTGCGTAAACTTCATATCGACGCATTAGAAGCGTATCATATGCCAGCAGCAGATGAGATGTTGTATCCAGGAAACTGGCCATATATGGAAGATATTTTATCTTATGTTGCAGTTGGAGCCCGTTCTGTAGAGAATCAGCAACATCGTTTAACCGTCAGTGGTTTTGACATCCCAGCTGGAATGAAGAATCCAACAGGCGGAGATTTAACTGTTATGATGAACTCTATTACAGCAGGACAACATAAGCATAACTTTATTGCCAATGGATATGAAGTGGAAACAGACGGAAATCCTTTGACACACGCGATTTTACGTGGTTCTGTTAATAGACATGGAAATAATGTTCCAAACTACCATTATGAAGATTTAACAAGAGTTGCATATATGTATGAAAAGTTTGGATTGCAAAATCCAGCAGTTATTGTGGATGCAAATCACTCAAACTCAGGAAAACAGTGGGATCAACAACCTCGTATTGTGCAAGAGGTACTTCACAGCAGAAGCTTTTTACCAGAGATCAAAAAGCTGGTAAAAGGTATCATGATTGAAAGTTACATTGAAGATGGAGCACAGTCAATTGGGAATGGTGTCTATGGACAATCAATTACAGATCCATGTCTAGGATGGGAAAAGACAAGGGAATTGTTAATGCGCATGGCTGATAACGTATAAAAGAATAAGAAAGAAAGAGGAACTGCCATAATTGACAGTTCCTCTTTCTTAAAAAATTAGTTATATTTATTCTTTGCTTTTTCAACAAATGAATCAGACGAAACAATGAATCGCTCGTGTGTTCCAATGCCAACTCGACCAGATGCATCTGTAATTTCAACGTGGAATTCCAAACGCTTGCGGTCTATCTCAGTTAAGTGACAGTGGCAAGTTACTTTCTGATCTAAAGGTGTTGCAGATAGATGGGATACATTAAGCTTTGTGCCAACAGAAGTTGTTCCTTCCTCAAGCTTGCCATCTAAAAGTGCTACAGAAGCACGTTCAATCAGTAAAATCATAGCAGGTGTTGCATAAACAGGAAGACTTCCGCTTCCCCATGTTTGAGCTGTTAATTCTGTAGTAACAACTTCAGATAACTCAATTTCGTCTCCGACTTTCAAATCCATAAGTACATTCTCCTTGTATAAAGTGTGTGAAAAAATAATATTTCATGATATTATATAGTATAGCAAATGCAAAGTTTTTTGCAATGATTTTGTAGTTTTTTTGTGCTATAATTATACTCAATTATGAGAAATAATTTAACATGGATTTTAGATACATGGAGGGATACGCATGAAACTGTATTTGGTACGTCATGGAGAAACCTGTTGGAATCGAGAAAGTAGACTGCAAGGGGTCTCAGATATTGCATTAAATGAGAATGGAATTCGTCTTGCCAAGATGACAGGAAAGAAGATTGCACACATTCCATTTGACTGTGCATACTCTAGTCCTTTGATTCGTGCGAAGGATACAGGGAATTATATGTTAGAAGGAAGAGGGCTTGTAATCAGAGAAGATCAAAGACTGATAGAAGCAAGCTTTGGGTTGTTAGAAGGGGAGAGAGTGACAAAACTTCGGAAAGAACAGCATCCTATTCTTGATTTTTTTGAAAAGCCAGAAAAGAAAGTGAAAGTTGAAGATGCGGAATCGCCCATTGATGTTGTTAATCGTGCCAGATTCTTTGTAGAAGATGTAGTATTAAAAAATCAAAAAAAGTATGAGAATATGATTGTCTTTTCTCATGGAGCTTTGATTCATGGAATGTTGACTTATTTTTACCAAAGGGATGTAAAAGATTTTTGGCATGATCCAGTGCAGAAAAATTGTGCAATTTCAGTTGTTGAAGTTTCCAACGGTGATTTTTCTGTGTTAGAAGAAGCAAAAGTATTAGTGAAACATATATAAATTGGAGAATTGTTTATGAAGAAACATGAATTTATAAAAGAATTAAGAGAAGTGTTAGATGGGCAGGTTCCTTATTCAGAGGTGGAGTCATCTTGTCAATATTATAAAGAATATATTGAACAGCAGGTGGCAGGCGGCAGGTTAGAAGAGGAAGTATTAGAAGAGCTTGGAAGTCCAAGACTTATTGCAAAGTCCATTATTGATACAAAGGGTGGAAGCAAACTTCATTACGAGGATGAAGTTTACGACGACGGGAATTCGTATCAGGAGGAAACAAGCAGAAAAGTTTACACAATAGATTCTTGGGTTGCAAAATTAGGCTGCCTTCTTGCATTTATTGTTGCCCTTGTAATTGTGGGGAGTTTATTTGCATTTGTATTTAAGTTTATTGGACCAATCATAATTGTTGCCATCGGTATTTATGCGGTTATGAATATCTTTGGAAGGAGATGACCAAGTGGATATCACAGCAGAAGTATTGGAGATAGAACAGGAATTAATATCCTTTCGGACATGGCTCCATCAATGCCCGGAAACAGCATATGAAGAAGTAGAAACAACAAAATGGATTCAAGGAAAATTAGATTCTTTGGGGATTTCTTACGAGAAGTTAAACCCTACAGGGTTAATTGGAACCATTGGTAATGGGAAACATACAATTGCCCTTCGTGCTGATATAGATGCATTAGAGGTGACAGAGGATACCAATCTTCCATTTGCCTCAAAGAGAGATGGATTTATGCATGCCTGTGGACATGATGGGCATATGGCAATACTACTTGGAGCCGCAAAGATTTTAAAAAAACATGAAGAAGAATTAGACAAAAAGGTTCTTTTGATTTTTCAGCCGGCGGAGGAAATTGCTCTTGGGGCGAAAAAGATTGTAGATTCGGGAGTTTTAGATGAGGTGGAAGAAATCTTTGGACTTCATATTTTTTCGGGAATTGAAGCTGGGAAGATTTCTATTGAAGAAGGGCCAAGGATGGCTGCAACTGACTGGTTTACCATAGAGATTGAAGGAAAAGCAGGGCATGCAGGAAAGCCACATTTGTGTGTAGATGCAACGGTTGTGGCGGCGTCTATGGTTATGAATCTGCAGACAATTGTAAGCAGACAAAATAATCCTTTAGATCCCTTGGTTATAACTGTGGGACATTTAGAGTCAGGAACTGCAAGAAATGTTATTTCTGGATATGCCAAACTAGAAGGTACAGCTCGTACATTTTCAGAAGAAGTAGAGGAGAAGGCAAGAGAGAGCATTGTAAAGACAGCCAGGGAGACAGGAAAGATGTATGGTGCAAATGTAACCATAGATTATCCAAAGACTAGTCATGGCCCATTGAAAAATGATAAAGATATGGTAGAAAAAATTAAAAAAGGTGCAGATAAGATTTTTGACAAAGAAGATTTTGTTCATGTACCACCCATGATGCTGGGAGAAGATTTTGCTAATTATTTGACGCAGATAAAAGGAGCATTTGCCTTTGTTGGAGGAGGCGGGGAATACCCAAATCATCACAGTAAATTTGACATGGATTCCAAATCATTATTAAATGGACTAAAGTTAATGCTTGCATATGTTCTCGAACCCTAGTATAATCAGAAAAAACAGTGTTACACAGTGAAGTAGTGAAGAATGAAAGAGGAAGGTAATTATGAATTTAGTATATCGCAGTACACGTAATAGCGAAGAAACAGCAACAGCATCAGAAGCGATTTTAAAAGGATTAACCAATGATGGGGGATTGTTTGTACCAGATAGTATTCCAAAGCTTCAAGTATCTATGGATGACTTGACAAAGATGTCTTACGGTGAAATTGCATATGCAGTTATGAAAGAATTTTTAACAGATTTTACAGAAGAAGAGTTAAAGAACTGTATTAGGAATGCTTATGATGAAAAGTTTGATACAGAAGAGATTGCACCAATGGTAAAAGTAGATGGTACATACTATCTTGAATTATTCCATGGTTCTACCATTGCATTTAAGGATATGGCACTTTCTATTTTGCCACATTTATTAGTAACTTCTGCAAAGAAGAATCATGTGGAGAATGAGATTGTAATTTTAACTGCAACTTCAGGAGATACAGGAAAGGCTGCATTGGCAGGATTTGCTGATGTTCCAGGAACTAAGATTATTGTATTTTATCCAAAAGCAGGAGTCAGCCCAATTCAGGAAAAGCAGATGGTGACACAAAAGGGTGACAATACATATGTTGTTGGAATCAAAGGTAACTTTGATGATGCTCAGACTGGTGTTAAGAAGATGTTTTCCAATAAAGATTTAGCAAAAGAGATGGCAGATCATGGATATCAGTTCTCATCTGCAAACTCAATTAATATTGGTCGATTGGTACCTCAAGTTGTATATTATGTAAAAGCTTATGCTACTTTACTTAAGGAAGATGTATTAAAAGCAGGAGAGCCAATGAACGTAGTTGTTCCAACTGGTAACTTCGGGAATATTTTAGCTGCATTTTATGCAAAGCAAATGGGAATTCCAATTGGTAAATTTGTTTGTGCTTCTAATGAGAATAAAGTATTGTTTGATTTCTTCCAGACAGGAACTTACGATAGAAATCGTGATTTTGTATTAACATCTTCACCATCTATGGATATTTTGATTTCAAGTAACTTAGAACGCATGATTTATCGCATTGCGGGAAATAATTCTGAAAAGTGTGCAGAATTTATGAAAGCATTAACAACAGATGGTAAGTATTCTATCTCAGATGAGATGAAAACTGAATTAAATGAATTCTTTGGTGCTTATGCTTCAGAAGAAGAGACAAGCAAGAAGATTCACGATGTGTATACACAGACAAATTATGTTTTAGACACTCATACAGCAGTTGCAGCGGTTGCTTATGATAAGTATAAAGAAGTATCTAAGGATACAACGCCAACTGTTATTGCATCAACAGCAAGTCCTTACAAGTTTACAAGAAGTGTTATGACAGCCATTGATCCAAAGTATGATGCAAAAGAAGATTTTGAACTTGTAGATGAATTAAATAAGATTTCAGGGGTTAAGATTCCAAATGCAATCGAAGAGATTCGTAGTGCAAAGGTACTACATGACACAGTTGTTGAGACTGAGGACATGGAAAAAGAAGTAAAGAATATTCTTAAATTTTAGAAAATAAAAGTAGATAAAAGGTCACGCAAATTTTTGCGTGGTCTTTTTTTAAATTCATGAAAAAATATAATTAATTTATCTTGTAAGAGATGGAAAAATATGTTAATATATAGCAAATGGGGAATAATGGTAATTGCAAGAAGGAGGAAGCATGAAGCAATTATTTTTATTTCATAAAGAAAGGAAACGAGGCATTGGATTTTTAGTAGTGTCCATTTGTCTGATTTTTACCAGTGTATTTATTGGAAAAGTACAATCGATAGGTGCTGCGGTGTCAAAAGATGATTTAAGCGGTGACGTAGCATCTGTCTCAAGTATTTCCCAATATGACTTTGAAAAGGGACGAACAAGCAAGGATAATCAGGGAATTGACAAGGAGTATTCTCTTCGTTTTTTAAAAAATGAACAAACACCAGTAACCACAGGTAAGAAGGTAACTTTTACAGAGGATGACGCAGATAAACATGGGAATGGAAAGGCGTTCTTTGTGAAAGACAACGAGAAAGGAAAGGTATCTGCGTTATATAAGAATTTAGCAGAATATACTATTTACGATGGGACTAAAGTAAAAGAAGTGATTCCATTGGATTATAAAGTTACAATCACTGATTGGGAAGTCAATAATTCTACAGGCAATCACTATATTACTTTTGGAGCAACAACAGGGGTAGGAATCAGAAACATGAACTGGGTTCGTGTAAAGTCAGAATTTTATAAAGCAGGAACAACTACAAAGGTATCGGTTAAGGGGCTGATGAGTATTACTGATGTGGATGATTGTCAGTTTGTAGGAATTCGAAAGGAAGAAGCTGAGAAGATTTATGTCAATAAGAAAGACACCAATTTAAGTTACGGAACACCAAAAGTGGGAGACACTTTTTTGACATTGTACAATAAGACACCTGGGAATGGAGCAAGTGGAGACAAATATCGAAATATGTTTGCATTTACCATGACAGGCAGTAGTTTTGATCAGATTTTTGGAACCACAGAATCTCCTAGCGGAGTGGATTGGTTTTTTATTACAAGTAATAAGTATGTATTTACAGAGCTTTCGAAAGAGGCGCCAATAAAGTCGATTTATGATGATGACGAGAAGAATGTAACAACGAATCATGTGTCATCCAGATTGGATTCATGGACATATCATGTGGATCAAGAAGTTCCAAGAGAAGATATTTCACAAAATTATTGGGATTCTTTTCAGTTTGATGATGAAATTGAATCTTGCTTAAACATTGAGTCTATAAAGGTTTTTAATCAGGATGAGAAGGATGTATCCAGTCAATTTACGATTACAAAGAATGGACAGCATGTGACGGCAAAGGCCAAGAATGTAAAGAGTGCAGGATTTTATGAGAATATATATTCTCTTCGTGTACAAGTCAGAGTGAAGAAGGAAGCAGAAAGTAACTTTGAAGCACATGGACATTACAATAGTAAGAGGACAGAATTGCGATTTAAGAATACAGCATCGTCTAAAATTGTTGCAGGAAGTGATACCTCTGAAAAAAAGACCAATGAAGTTGAAACAATCGTAGAACTTCCAGAAACCACAGAAGGCAATCCGGGACTTAATATTAAAAAGTCAGTGGAACATTATGAATGGCAGGCCAAGGATGAGGTGTCATATAAAGTGAAGGTATCTCAAGAGAATAAAGATGCCGTTGCAACGGATGTGGTAGTTACTGACACTTCTATGCCAGAAGATCTTGTAATTGATGAGAATCAAGTGAAAGTATCTGGTGTGGAAAAATATGATTTTCATTTGGTGAAAGGTGGATGGATTTTAGAAACTGGTCAATTGGCCTATGGACAGATTATTACCATTGAATTTAAGGCAAAAGCAAGTCCTTCGCTAAATGGAAAAGAGATTGTAAATACGGCAGAAGCAAAGGCATATGCAGTGCCTGTAACAAAGGATGATGCAAAGATTTACATTAATAGTCCTAAGCTTCAATTAAAAAAATCAACCAATAAAAAGGAATATAAGTTAGGAGATTGCATTACTTACCATCTTGATTTGATTCAGGAAAATGAAGGATGTTTTATGCGAAATCTTGTTGTGGAAGATTCCATAAAAACAGAGGGAGTGAATCTAAAAGCAGGTTCTATCTCAGTGCGTGATGCAGATGGAAAAGATATAACAAAGGAATGTGATATAAAGATAAAGGGAAATGGATTTACAATTGAAACTCATAAGAACCTAGTCAAGGGGAAGAATCCTTATGGATTTGAAAAGGAAACTAAGATTTCAGTGACCTATGAAGCAGAGATACAGGATGAGAAACTTGCAGGTTTTGATATTGAAAATATTGCAAAGGCACCACCAACAGAAAATACAAATGGAGATATTATCCGGGAAGATAAAGAAATTCCTTCTGGTGGAGATGAGGATGAGGCAAAAGTATTTGTAAAAGGTGCAGAGCTTTCTATTAAGAAGGATTCAGATCAAACAAAGTATGAGTATGGTACCTATGGGATATACACAGTGATCACAAAACAACTTCGAGAAAATTACACTGCAAAAAATGTAGTTTTAACAGATCAAATCGAAGAAAAAGAATGTAAGCTTGATTTAAAATCCATTCAGGTTTTCTATAATGAAAAAGATATTACAAAGCAGTGTATCATTGATGGAAATCAAGGAGGGTACAAGATTCAAACAAAGCAAGATCTCCCCTTTGGAAGTGAAATAAAGGTAACATATCGCGTGAAATTTCCTAAGAATATGAAAGTAACACAAGTGCATAATACAGCAACAGTAAGTGCTGATAACGCACAAGAAAAGAAAGCAAAGAACATGGTAACTTTAGGAAAGAAAGGGCAAGTTACAACAAAGACAACAAAGACTTCAGGAAATAAAACTGGAAAGACTCCACGTACCGGAGATCAAGGAGAGTATGTAGTGTTTATTTTGGTGGGAGCAGCAGCACTCCTTTTGGGTATTTTTCTTGTACTAAAGAAAAAAATTAGGTATAATTAAATCAAAGATATCAAAGCTTCTGCAATTTGTTAGAGGCTCACTTGAACTATAAAAAAGGAGTTGTTAGCCATGGAGAAAGATTTTTTTGAAAAGTTGGAACATACCATTACAACAAAAGGGAAAGAGGCGGCGAAGAAAGCAAAGGAAGTTGCCGGAAGTGCTAGGATTTACAATGATATTCGAGTTGCAAAGAAGGATTTGAGTCGATTATATTCTCAGGTTGGAGAGAAGTATTTTAATGAAAATATGAATTATCCAGAAGAAGATTATATTGATTTGTTTAATTTAATCGAGAAGATTAGAGGAGACATTGAGGTGATGGAACAGGAACTAGAAGCTACATCTAAGAGGGAATCAGAGGATTCGGAATTTGAAGAAGTAGACCACCACTAGAAGTAAAATAAAAGCAGGAACCGTAATTATGATGATATTCATATTACGGTTCTTTTTATTTGAAAGAAAGTAGGAAAACTGGTTGACAATTATTTACAATAAAAGTATAATAATGTAAAAGAAAGGAAGGTGATACAATGTTTCACACAGTAAAGATGACAGATGTAGGCAACGGAAGGGTGAACAATCAGGATTCATATTTATTAAAAGAATGCTTTTGTCATGGGGAACAAGTGATTTTGGCAGTCATGTGCGATGGAATGGGTGGATTAAGGCGTGGAGAACGTGCAAGTAGTTTTGCAGTCAATTTTCTGGAGCAATGGTTTGATGAGAAAGGCTTTGACTCCATTTCAAAAAAAGTAAAGATGAAAACTATAAAGAAAGAGCTTATTACAGCAATACGCAGCATAAATCAAAAGTTGATACTTATGGGAAGAACATATGGAGACAGCATGGGAACAACTCTCACATTATTATTTGGAATGGGTCATGATTTTTTTGTACTTAATATCGGGGACACAAGAGCTTACTGGTTTGAGAATCAAAGGATGTTTGTGACCAAAGACCATACATTAGTGGAGGAAGAGGTTAGGTTGGGGCATCTTACAAGACAAGAAGCCAGAATGGATCGAAGGAGACATATTTTAGTACAGTGTTTAGGAGTGACAAAGGAGATTCAGATCGATTGTTATCAGGGAAAACTTAAGGAGGGGATGAGCTTTCTTTTATGTACAGATGGATTCTATAATCGATTGGAAGAAGAGGAATTATATCAGGTTCCTAAAGATAAAGAACAAATGAAGTGCTGGGTACGAGAGATGATGTCTACGGTGAAGGCAAGAGGAGAACTTGATAATTTATCTTGTATGGTGGTAAAGGTTGAAGTGAGTTGAAAGAACAGATTTTATTTACAAAGTATCAGGTTGTTAGACAGATTGGGCAAGGTGCATCAGGAGAAGTTTATCTAGTTCGTGACATTCGATTAAAGAAATATTGGGCAATGAAAAAGATACCAAAAGCTAGAGGAATGTCCTTTGCAGAAGCAGAAGTGATGAAGAATCTAAACCACTTAGATCTCCCTCGGATTGTGGATTTTGTTGAGACAGCAGACTATTTTTATTTAATTATTGATTATATTGAAGGAGTGAATCTTCAGACATTGTTATCTCAGGGAAGAAAGTTTGATGAACATTATATATTAAGCTGGGGGATTCAGCTTTGTGATATATTTGTTTATTTACACCATCAGAATCCGCCCATTATTTATTGCGATTTAAAGCCAGCAAACTTAATGTTAACAGCAGATTACCGATTGAAATTAATTGATTTTGGAATTGCACTTTTGGGAAGTAAGAATCAAAAGTATGGAACAAAAGGATTTGCGGCTCCGGAACAGTATGGAACAAGAGGATATGCAGATGAACGAAGTGATATTTATAGCCTTGGGAAAACCTTAGAATCTCTTGGAGAGATAAAGAAAAATCAACGACTAAAGAAAGTGCTTCATCGTTGTACCATGGACAATCCAAAAGATAGGTATGAGAGCATGAAGAAACTTCAAAAGGAGTTCTTTCTTTGTGAAAAAAGTATTATCGGAAAACTTAGATATTTACCTAAAACATATATTTGGTGTGGAATTCTTTGTTTTACAGGTTTGATGATTGCCATGAGTATCCACTGGAAAAAAGAAAGTATTAACAAATCTTATGATACATATTTAAAACAGGGAATTCGATTAGAAGCAGAATTTAGGAATGAACATAAATTTCAATCCAAAGTGGTAAGAGCTTATGAAAAAGCAATTGAAAGTAACAGTTCTAAGGCTTTAGCTTATCTTCATTTGATGGATTATTATCAGAATATGAATCGAACCAAAGAGGGGTTAAGTGCTTTAGTTCAATATGTGGAGTCAGATCAATATGGGGCAGCACAGTGTGATGAAGTGTTGTATCGAGTGGGACAGTTGTATTTACAGGGGGATGTTCAGGAGGATTCTTTTCAGTCAGATTATATATTGGCAAAGAAGTATTTTTCTATGCAGAAGAACCCTAATAAGGAAGGAAAGTTGTGTTGTGAATTAGTGGAAGAATTAACCAAGGAAACAAATCAGATTGATTGGGCAAGTGTCTCAAAGATACTAAATCAATTAGAGAAAATATCAAAGGATTTTCATACGCTCCTTGCGGTACTTAAAGTGTATGAGATACAAGAAGACAATCTAAAATCATATCAAATATCAGATGGAATCAAAGAAAAACTGATTCAACATATGGAGCAATACCAAAGTCTAAATATTCATGAAAGAATCTATCAAGAAATCATAATAAAAAAACAAAAAATGCAGATTTATCAAGGACGTCCAAAATGGGAAGACTATATAAAAGAGTATGTAAAAGTGTTGGATACTAACACAAAGAAACAAGAAGTGTGGCTAAAGGCTGCTCAGTATTATGAGGAGAAAGAGAAATTAAAAGATGCCAAGCGAATCTATCATATGTTAATTGAAGCATATCCAAAAGAGAAGGATGGGTATATCTATTATGGTCTGTTTTTATATCAGGAAGGGGACATTAAAGGAGCAAGAACCATGTATCAAAAAGTAAAAAAACTAGGAGGAAATCAGCAGTATGATTATAAAATACTTGAGCAAAAGCTAGGAGGTATCTATGAACCGAGTTAAATGGATCTTAGGATGTTTAAGTCTTGTCTTATTTCTTTTTATGGGTTGGATGTTTCAGGTGCAGGGAGAGGAGCATATCATTTCAGCTACATTTCAAGATCATTCAGAAGAAATGTATTTCACTAATTCAAGACAGTTAGACATTACCCTTATGGAGGGAGAAATAAGTGAAGATGTAATATGTAATGTAAATGGAGAGGAAGTTTTTATTGACTGGGAGGATGAGGAAAAAGGGAAAATTGTATTTGAAGAAGATGGGTGGTATAAGGTAAAACTTACCTATCATGAAGAGGAAATTGTGTTTCCTGAATTCTGTATTGATAAAAGCAGACCAACAAAGCCAGAAGTGACATTTGACTCCTATACACCTGGGGAGTGGAGCAAGAATGATATTAAAATCAGAGCAAGTGGTTCCACAGCGGTTTCAGATATTTTAGAATATGAATATAGAACAGAAGAATCACAGTGGAAGAAAATGAAAGAAAACCATGTTATCTTATCAAAAAGCTATGTTGGAAAGATTCAAATTCGCAGTGTATCCAATGCAGGATTAAAAAGCGAGAATGTAATATATGATATAAAGCTATGGAAAGAAAATCCTAAAAATATTACATTAAAAATAAATCAGGAAAATCAAAATGGATGGTATACTAAGCCACCTAAAATAACCATAGAATTAGAAAAAGATTCAAAGGGACCAGAAATAACAGCAAACTATGAAGTGTTTTCAGAAGAAGAGAAGGAAACAAAAGTTTATAAAAATCAAATTCCGGAGTTCTCTAAAGATGGAAAATACACGCTGACTTGGTGGACACAAGATGAGTTAGGACATAAATCAAAAAAAGAAGTAAAAGAGGGCATTTGTATTGATCAGACAAAACCTGAGATTAAAGTTTTTGGAGATGTGCAGGGAAGTAAATATCGAAATAAGAAACAGAACCTTCAAATTCAAATGCTGGATAAATATATAGATATAGAAAAATCAGATATAAAGACAACTGGAAAACAAGGAAAGATGGGGGACAAGATTCAAGTCTTGTTTGAAGAAGATGGGAGACAAAGCTGTGAAATTACAGCAGTAGATCAAGCTGGAAATCAAGTGACAGAAAAGATTTCAGAGTTTGTATTAGACAAGTCAGCTCCTAATATTCAGATTGCACAGGTAGATGCATTTCATTCATATCGAACAAAAGTGGCTCCTGTTATTTCATGGAATGATATAAATCTTGACACTAAAAAGTGTACTGCATGGATAGATGGGAAAGGAATTCATGAAAATATAACCAGTGACCACAAGTTAAAAATAGAAATTAAGAAGGATGGACATCATATATTAGAGGCTTTTGCTGAAGATTATGCAGGAAATACAGTAAAGAGTAAGATAGCATTTACTGTGAATCAGAAAGGTTCTTCCATTCGGCTGCTTACGAAAAATTTAATTGGTAAAAAAATCAATCAAAGGAGAATACAGCTGCAATTTCAGGTGGATAATATTGATCCTTATTTAGTAGAAAAGTTTCAGCTAAATGATAAAGAAGTAGATTATGTTCAAAAAAAGAATATCGTTACAATGACAGAACCATTGAAGGAAGATGGAAACTATAAAATTAGATTTGCTGTAAAGGATATGTCTGGAAATAAGGATGAATATAACAAGGAAAATGAATTTTATTATGATGGAACACCGCCAGAGATTTTGATTCTTGGAGTCAAGGATGGAAAAGTGTATGAAGGGAAAAGAAAGATACAAATTAAAACTCAGCGCGATGATGATAAAATTACTCGTATTTTTGTAAATGGAAAAGAAGAAAAGGATCATAGCAATCATCAGAAAATGATGTTTAAAAAAGGAAAGTATCGAATAAAGGTAGAAGGAGAAGATCAAGTGGGGAATGTGGCATCAAAAGAAATCTCATTTGAAATTATTGAAAAAAATGTATTCTCATCGGTAGAGGAACAAATGAAAAAAATGCAAATCATACCAAAGGAAATAAAAGATGGGACAAAAAGAACGTCATTTTTCATTTTGTCTTTGATTATTCTTAGTGTCTTAGGAACTCTGTTTGTATTTGTCAAGGAACAACGAAAGAAATAAGTTAAAAAAGAAACGATTATATGATATAATAAACCTTATGTATAAAAGTAAAGGAGAATTATTATGTCAGAAGAAGTAAAAGAAACAATGGAACAATACAATGCTGAGATTGAAGCGTCTTTAGAAAAAGCGGATTCAACAGAAGCACTTGCTTGGAATAAAGTAAACGAGATGAAAGAGGCAGGAACTGTTTTGTCATTGGTAATTGGTGGAGTTGTCAATGGTGGAGTTATTGTTTATGTGGAAGGAATTCGAGGATTTATTCCAGCATCTTTATTGTCAACACAGTATGTAGAAGATTTGAATACTTGGCTTGAAAAAGAAGTAGAAGCTAAGATTATTACAGTTGAGCCAGCAGATAATCGTCTTGTTTTATCAGCAAAGGCAGTAGAGCAGGCAAAACAAAGAGAAGCTCAAAAGGAAAAAGTGGAATCCATCAAAACTGGTGCTGTTTTAACTGGTAAAGTTGAGAACATTATGCCATATGGTGCATTTGTGCAATTGGAAGATGGAATTAGTGGATTAATTCATATTTCTCAATTTAGTCAAAAGAGAATTAAATCACCAAATGAAGTTGTAGAACAAGGACAAGAAGTTCAAGTAAAAGTAATTAAGGTTGCAGATGGAAAGATTAGTTTGAGTATGAAAGCTTTGGAAGAACCATCTGAAGAAGACGAATCTTTTGGAAGAGGCGTAGAATACAAAGAAGAAGAAAAGGCAGAAACTAGTTTAGGAGATTTACTATCTAAGATTCAGTTATAGGAGAATGGAATGGCAGGTTCAAGTTTTGGAACATTATTTCGGATTACTACATGGGGGGAAACTCATGGTGCAGGAGTCGGGGTTGTTGTAGACGGGTGTCCAGCAGGATTATCGCTTTGTGAAGAAGATATTCAAGTGTTTTTGGATCGAAGAAAGCCAGGACAATCCAAGTATACAACACAAAGAAAAGAAGGTGACAAGGTAGAAATCATGTCTGGGGTATTTGAAGGAAAGACCACAGGAACTTCTATTTCTTTAGTGGTACATAACAACAATCAGCGCTCCAAGGACTATGGAAAGATTAAGGATATTTTCCGTCCGGGACATGCAGATTTTACTTTTGATGCCAAGTATGGATTCAGGGATTATCGTGGAGGTGGAAGATCTTCAGGGAGAGAGACCATTGGCAGAGTAGCGGCTGGAGCCATTGCAAGCAAGTTGTTATTAGAGCTTGGAGTCACAGTCGAAGCCTATTCAAAAGAGATTGCTGGGATAGAGATTAGCGAATATAACAAGGATGCAATCAATGAGAATCCTTTTTATATGCCAGATGCAGCTGCGGCAAAGCAGGTAGAAGAAATCGCAAACCAGATGATAAAAGAGCAGGATTCTTTAGGTGGTATTATTGAGTGTGTGGCAACTGGTGTAAAACCAGGGGTTGGAGATCCAGTATTTGATAAGCTAAGCGCCAGTCTTGGAAAGGCGATTTTATCCATTGGTGCAGTCAAAGGATTTGAAATAGGTGATGGATTTGAAGCTGCAAGGGCCAAGGGATCTGCCAATAATGATGTTTTTACATGTTGTGATGGGAAGATTCAAAAGGCTACGAATCATTCTGGTGGAGTATTAGGCGGAATGAGTGATGGAAGCCCTATTGTTTTTAGAGCAGCGGTAAAACCTACACCGTCTATCGCAAAGATTCAAAAGACAGTGGATCAAGAGGGTAATCCAATAGATTTATCAATTCATGGACGACATGATCCTATGATTGTTCCAAGAGCCGTTGTTGTGGTAGAATCTATGGCAGCAATTACAATTTTGGATGGAATTCTAAAGGATTTAAGTTCAACGGTGGATAAAATCAAAAAAATATACGAATAATGGTGGATAGAATTAATGTATGAGTTATTAAAGAAAGACGGAAGAGCAAAAAGAGGGAGATTACATACGGTTCATGGAACCATAGAAACTCCAGTCTTTATGAATGTGGGAACGGTGGCAGCAATTAAAGGTGCCGTAAGTACAGACGATCTTCGTGAGATTAAAACACAGGTAGAATTATCGAATACCTACCATCTACATGTGCGAACAGGAGATAAGCTAATTAAACAATTTGGAGGACTTCATAAGTTTATGCATTGGGATAAACCGATTTTAACCGATTCTGGAGGATTTCAGGTGTTTTCATTAGCAAAACTTCGGAAAATTAAGGAAGAGGGAGTTTCCTTTGCATCTCATATTGATGGACACAAGATATTTATGGGTCCTGAGGAGAGTATGCAGATTCAATCTAATCTAGGTTCAACGATTGCTATGGCTTTTGACGAATGTCCGCCACATCCGGCAACAAGAGAATATATGCAGGATTCTGTGGATCGGACGACAAGATGGTTGGAACGTTGTAGAGTTGAGATGGATCGACTAAATTCCTTAGAGGATACAGTAAATCCAAAGCAGATGCTGTTTGGAATCAATCAAGGTGGTACGTTTGAAGATATTAGAGTTGAGCATGCAAAGACAATCTCAAAGATGAATTTAGATGGTTATGCACTTGGTGGTCTTGCAGTGGGAGAATCCCATGAAGAGATGTATCGCATATTAGATGAGACGGTACCATATTTACCAGAGAATAAGCCAACTTACTTAATGGGAGTTGGAACACCGGCTAATATTTTAGAGAGTGTTGACCGAGGTGTTGATTTCTTTGACTGTGTGTACCCAACAAGAAATGGAAGACATGGACATGTTTACACCAATTTTGGGAAATTAAATTTGTTCAATAAGAAGTTTGAATTAGATGACAGACCAATTGAAGAAGGTTGTCAATGTCCAGCATGTCGCAGTTATAGCAGAGCCTATATAAGACATTTGCTAAAGGCGAAGGAGATGCTTGGAATGCGTTTATGTGTCTTGCATAACTTATATTTTTATAATACAATGATGGAAGAGATTCGAGATGCCATTGATGAAGGCAGATTTGCAGAGTATAAAGCAAAGAAGTTATCAGGTATGGAGAATCGATAAAGTGAAAGGATAATGGAGGAAGAACATGCAGAGCAATAGTTTAATTATGACAATTTTATGGTTTATTATCATCGTTGGGGGAATGTATATTCTTATGATTCGTCCACAACAAAAAAGAGACAAAGAACAAAAAGCGATGACAAGTGCTATAGAAGCAGGGGACAGCATTTTAACATCAAGTGGATTCTATGGAGTTATTGTTGATGTTGTAGATGAAACAACAGTTATCGTAGAATTTGGGAATGATAAGCATTGTCGAATCCCTATGGAGAAGGCAGCCATTTCTAAGGTGGAAAAAGCAAATCAACCAAAAGAAGCATAAAAGGGTATGATAAAACGGTCTCATATATTGATATGGGACCGTTTTTGAAACTATGACAGTTTTAGCTTAACATACCTCCCAAAGTGCCGCCTCCTATGCAGAGGAACATGGTAGTAATACGTTCTTTTGTGATAAGCTGTGCATCTTGTTTTAGAAGACAAGAGATACAAAAAAGAATTAAAAAATAGAGAAGCCCAAGAAGAAATCCCCAAAGGAATTTTCGATGCTTCATTTTCTTTCCAACAAAGATACCACAAAGTAAGGATGCAATAATATATATTAGTGTTACCCCTAGATTTGCAGCAGATTGGTTGATATCTGTTCGATACATTAGAAGTGCTAAGGTACAGAGCAAAATACCGGTAAGTAGATAGGAAAGGGTAAGGGTTTCTATAATTGTGATTCCAATGTGTTTTTGTTTCAATGGGATGACCTCCGAACTTTCATCTGATAATAATATATATGTAGAAAGGGAAAAAATTATGATAGATTTACATCTACATTCAGATTGTTCCGATGGAACTATGTCTCCAGATGAGATTGTACATGAGGCTGTAAAGAGAGAACTTTATGCCATATCCCTAACGGATCATGATACATTAGATGGAGTAAAACAAATTAAAAAATCAAAAGATATTGAGAAGATACATTTTATCTCAGGAATTGAGATGTCTTGTGAAGCCCTAAAAAAAGAAATTCATATTCTAGGTTATGGAATTGATGAAAATCAAGATGCATTTAATCAAAAATTAGAATATATTCGGGAGGGAAGAAGTCATCGAAATGAAGATATGATTCATATGTTTCAGAAAGATGGATTTCCAATTACTCTGGAAAAACTCAAACATGGCAATGGAGATACTGTAATTACAAGAGCTCATTTTGCAAGGGTACTTGTAGAGGAAGGCATATGTAAAAGCAAAGATGAAGCCTTCCAAAAATATCTGGGAGATGATTGCAAATATTATTTGAAAAAGCCTTTTTTCGACCCAAAAGAAGCAATTTCTATGATTCAATCTGCAGGAGGGGTGGCTGTGTTGGCACATCCGTTCCAATACAACTTTTCTAATAAACAATTGGAGGATTTAATTTGTGAATGGAAGGAATATGGACTAGAAGGGATTGAAGTATATCATTCATCGCATCATATTGGGCAAAGCAGCAGGTTAAAAGAATGGTGCTGTAAATATGCCCTGATGTCTACTGGGGGATCTGATTATCATGGTACAAATAAACCTCAAATTCAGATGGGGATTGGTTATGGCGGTTTGAAAGTACCCGACAGTCTGTATGATGTGCTGAAAAACCGTTGTATTTGAAAATTGAATATGGTACAATAAGGAAGTTAAAAAAAGAGTAGTACGAATACTTTTAAGGAGGAACTTATAATGAAGCATATTAAGACTCTTACAAACAAGACTTTAAAGAGCACTGTAAAAAAAGGTGGATGTGGAGAATGTCAAACTTCTTGCCAATCAGCATGTAAGACATCTTGTACAGTAGGAAATCAAGTTTGTGAAAACAACAAATAAGAAGAGTTAAGATTCAGAGGCGTACCAATCTTGGCACGCCTCTCTTAGTGATTGAGAAATAAAAATAAAAGGAGATTAACCAGTGGTTCATCAATATAAAAACAATGGATATAATATGGTATTAGATGTAGAAAGTGGATCTGTCCATGTTGTAGATGATTTGACTTACGATGTGATTGCTCTTTTTGAGAAAAATTCTCTTGAAGAAGTTCAGTCCCAGCTGGGTCAATATGAATCAAAAGATGTCAAAGAGGCATATGAAGAAGTAGCAGAATTAAAGGATATGGGAGTTCTATTTTCAGAGGATGATTATGAAGATTATATCTGTGAATTTAAGAAAAGACCAACGGTGGTAAAAGCGTTGTGTTTACATATTGCCCATGATTGTAACCTTGCCTGCCGTTACTGTTTTGCAGAAGAAGGAGAATATCAGGGAGATCGTTCCTTAATGAGTGCTGAAATTGGTAAGAAAGCGTTAGACTTTTTAGTTGCCAATTCAGGAAACAGACGTAATCTTGAAGTGGATTTCTTTGGCGGGGAGCCTTTGATGAACTTTGATGTTGTCAAAGAGATTGTTGCTTATGGAAGAAGTTTGGAAGAAGAACATAATAAGAATTTCAGATTTACACTTACAACCAATGGAATGTTGTTAAATGATGATATTATGGATTTTGCGAATAAAGAGATGGATAATGTAGTTTTAAGCGTGGATGGACGTAAGGAAGTTCATGATTATATGCGCCCAACTCCTAATGGAAAGGGAAGCTACGATATTATTATTGATAAGTTTAAGAAGTTTGCAGAACAAAGACATCAAGAAAAATACTACGTAAGAGGAACCTTTACACATCATAATCTTGACTTTTCTCAAGATGTATTTCATCTTGCAGATGAGGGATTTAAACAGATTTCAGTGGAACCAGTAGTAGGACCAGATACAGAAGAATATACAATTAAGGAAGCAGACCTTCCTCAAGTAATGAAAGAATATGATAAGCTTGCAAGTGAGATGGTAAAGCGTAATAAAGAAGGAAAAGGATTTACATTTTTCCATTTTATGATTGATTTAACTGGCGGACCTTGTGTGGCGAAGCGTTTATCTGGATGTGGTTCAGGAACAGAATATCTTGCAGTAACTCCTTGGGGTGATTTATATCCATGCCACCAGTTTGTAGGAGAAGACGAATTTCTAATGGGGAATGTGAATGATGGAATCAAGAAAGAAGATATAGTTTCAGAATTTAAAGCAACCAGTGTCTATTCAAGAGAAGCCTGCAGAGATTGTTTTGCAAGATTTTATTGTAGTGGTGGATGTAGTGCCAACTCATACAAGTTGAACGGAACAATCAATGGAACTTATGATATTGGATGTCAGCTAGAAAGAAAACGAGTAGAGTGTGCGCTAATGATTAAAGCTGCACAGATGACAGAAAAGGAGAGCAGTAATGAAGAGTAAGAAAAAAGTCTGGCGATATGTCCTTGGTCTTATCTTGATTATTGGATTGTGCGGATTTGGTGGGTACATTTTAAGTAATGGAATTACAAAGCAAAAGATTGGACGTGCAAGCAATATTGACTTGGGACTTGATTTAGCCGGGGGAGTCAGTATCACATATGAAGTACAAGGAAAGAATATTTCAGACAGTGATATGAAAGATACTGTTTATAAGCTTCAAAAGCGTGTAGAGACATACAGTACAGAAGCAGAAGTATATCGTGAAGGTGACAATAGAATTAACATTGAGATTCCAGGTGTTACAGATGCCAATAAGATTTTAGATGAACTTGGACAGCCAGGTACGTTATCTTTCATGACACAAGATGGAAAAACAGCACTTACAGGTTCTAATGTAAAGTCTGCAGAAGCAAAGACAATAGACAATAATGGAACAAAAGAATATGTAGTTGCCCTTAACTTTGATGCAAAGGGAACCAAAGCATTTGCAAAAGCAACCAAAGCAAATGTTGGAAAATCCATCTATATTGTTTATGACAAGCAGATTGTAAGTGCACCAACTGTAAAAGAGGCAATCACAAAGGGTGAATGTAGCATTGATGGAATGGCAAACTATGAAGAAGCTGAAAATCTTGCATCTTCAATTCGTATTGGTGCCTTGCCGGTAGAACTTAAGGAGCTTCGCTCAAATGTAGTTTCTGCAAAGCTTGGAGACGGTGCTATTAATACAACGGTCAAAGCAGGAATTGTTGGAGTTGGGATTATCGCAGTGTTTATGATTGCATTGTACTTGTTGCCAGGTGTTGTTGCATCCTTAGCTTTAGCCATTTATATTTTGATGATGGTACTTGCGTTAAATGGATTTAATATTACATTAACACTACCAGGACTTGCGGGTATTATTTTAGGTATTGGTATGGCAGTCGATGCCAATGTTATTATCTATTCTCGTATCAAAGAAGAAATATCAGCAGGAAAGAGTGTTGGAACTGCATTGAAGTCTGGATTTTCAAAGGCAGCATCAGCCATTATTGATGGAAATGTTACAACATTGATTGCAGTTGCTGTTTTGATGTGGAGAGGAACAGGAACAGTCAAAGGATTTGCTCAGACGTTGGGGATTAGTGTACTGATTTCTATGTTCACAGCACTTGTAGTTAGTAGATTCCTAGTTTATGCAGCATATCATCTTGGATTGAAGAGTCCTAAGTTATATGGAAAAGCAAGAACAATTAAGGAATTTGATTTTGTAAAGACAGGTAAAAAATATGTGGCAGTTGCAGGAATTATTATTGTGGCTGGATTAGCTTTCTTAGGTGTCAACAAAAACGCAACAGGTTCCGTTTTAAATTTTGATTTAGAGTTTTCCGGAGGTACTGCTTCTACAATTACCTTTAAGGATAATAAAAAGCTTAATGCAGATTTAGAAAAGAAAGTAGTCAAAGCATATGAGAAAATCAGTAAATCTACTTCTGTACAGAGTCAAAAAGTACAGGCAAACAATCAGATGGTCATTAAGTCTGTAGAATTGAGCTTAAAGCAAAGAGAAGCCATTGAAAAATCATTAAAGAAAAGTTACGGTGTAAAAACTGTTGCAACCGAGAATATTAGTTCGACTATTAGTAATGAAATGCAGCAAGATGCAGTAATTGCCGTAGTGATAGCTTCTGCATTTATGTTAGTATACATTGCATTTAGATTTAAGGACGTGAAGTTTGGTGCAAGTGCAATTGTTGCATTGTTAAATGACTTATTAGTTGTATTTGCTGCATATTCTATCCTTAAGTTGTCTGTAGGTGGTACATTTATTGCATGTATGCTTACGATTCTTGGTTATTCCATCAACTCGACCATTGTTATTTTTGACCGAATTCGTGAGAATATCAAAGAATCGGATGGAAGGAACTTAAAGCATATTGTAAATGCTAGTATTACCCAGACATTTACTAGAACCATTAACTCATCATTTACAACCTTTGTCATGGTGTTTGTGTTATTCCTTATGGGATCATCATCTCTTCGTGAATTTGCATTAACATTGATGGTTGGTGTTGTTGGTGGAGCATTCTCTTCTGTCTTTTTAACAGGGCCACTTTGGTTCTTTATGAGAACTCGAATTGGAAAAGGAAAAGAAGAGTATCAAAGATTCTTGGCAAAAGAAGCAAAAATTGAGGCAGCAGGAGCTGAGTCAAGTGTAGTATATGAAGATGCATCTGCGAAGATTGGGCCAAGTAATAAGAAAAAAAGAAAGAAAAAGAAAAAAGGAATCCGATAAGATTCTAAATAAAAGAACGGGAATATTTCTATATTCTCGTTCTTTTTTCTAGTATAATAGCATTAGATGTGAAAAAACAAAGAAATATGTTGGAAAAGGAAATTGCAATGAAAGAAAAATGGGTTATTTTAAAGAAGAAAGCAGATTTCAAAGAGATTGGTGAGAAATATAAGATAGATCAAGTGGTAGCAAGAATTCTTCGCAATCGTGAAATTGTAGGGGATAAGAATATTGAAGAATATTTATATGGAAATATTAGTTTAGTTTCAAATCCAATTACAATGAAGGGAGTGAAAGAAGCTAGTGAACTATTAAAGAGGAAGATACAAGGAGAGCAGCATATTCGGATTGTATCTGACTATGATGTGGATGGGGTAAGTTCTAATTATATTTTGTGGAAATCTTTAAAAGAACTAGGTGCAAAAGTAGATTATCAGATTCCAGACCGTATGAAAGATGGATATGGAATTAATGAAGATATTATTATGAAAGCAAAACAAGATGGGGTAGATTGCATTCTAACTTGTGACAATGGAATTGCTGCAAGCGATGCCATTGCCTATGGGAAAGAATTGGGAATGGAGATTATAGTAACAGATCACCATGAAGTACCCTTTGAAATCATAGAAGGAGAGAGAGTAGAAAAACTTCCCAAAGCAGATGTCATTGTAAATCCAAAGCAGGAAGGTTGTCTATATTCTTATCCTCATTTGTGTGGAGCAGGGGTGGCATTTCAGTTGATGCGGGCTTTGTATGACTTAATGAATGGAGATATAGAAGTTATAAAGAATTTAATTCCCTTTTTAGGAATTGCAACAGTTTGTGATGTGGTAGAACTGACAAAAGAGAATCGGATTTTTGTCAAAGAAGCTTTAAAGTCAATAAAGAGTACAAAGAATCTTGGACTTAGAGCCTTATTAGATGTATATCAATTATTAGACAAAGAAATTGCATCATATCACTTTGGGTTTGTGATTGGACCTTGTATGAATGCCAGTGGGCGTCTTGAATCTGCGAAAATGGTTATGGAGTTATTTACGGAAAAAGACTATGAGGTTGCAAAGGAAAAAGCACAGGTTTTAAAAGAATTAAATGAAACTCGAAAGGAAATGACAGGTGAAGGTGTAGAGGAAGCTTTGAATCTTGTAGAAAAAGAAGGTTGCACGGAAGATTCAGTGCTTGTTATTTATATACCAGACTGTCATGAAAGTATTGCAGGAATCATTGCAGGACGGATAAAAGATACATATCACAAGCCTACATTTGTGTTGACCCGGGGAAAAGACGGAATAAAAGGTTCTGGAAGATCCATAGAAGGATATCATATGTTTGAAGAGATGATAAAGATTGAGGATGTATTTACCAAGTTTGGAGGACACGCCATGGCAGCAGGATGTTCTTTAACGGAGGATAGATTAGATGAATTTCGCAGAAGAATTAACGACAACTGCAGGTTGACGGAAGATGATTTTACAAGAAAAGTAGTAATTGATGCAGATATGCCAGTAGATTATGTTACATTTCAGCTTGTGGAGCAATTGTCACTCCTTGAGCCATTTGGAATGGGGAACCGAAAGCCCGTTTTTGCACAGAGGAAATTATTCATAAATCAAATACGTGTTTTTGGAAAAGAAAGAAATGTAATCCGAATTGATTTTTTAAATGAAAAGGGAAATAAAATTCAGGGAATTCTATTTGAATCCCAAGAGATATTTAATGAGAAAAAAGGGACACATCAATATATGACATGTACCTATTATCCTACAATTAATGAATATCAAGGATATCAAAATTTACAAATTACCATACAAAATTATTTCTTTAACTAAACGTACAAGAAAGGAAATCCATGAGATTATTACATATGGCAGATTTACATTTAGGTAAAACTGTGAATGAAATGAATTTAATAGAAGACCAAAGGATACTTCTTGAAAAAATAGTTTCTGTAGTCGAGGAACATAAGATACAGGGAGTCATCCTTGCAGGAGATATCTATGATCGAAGTATTCCAACAAAGGATGCTGTTGTTTTATTTGATGATTTTTTAAATGAAATAACGAGAATGGGGATTAAGGTTTATGCGGTAGCAGGAAATCATGATTCTGGAGAAAGAGTAGCCTTTGGCGGTGAAATTTTGGCAAAACAAGGTGTTTATATAGAAGGAATACTAAAAGAAGAGATTACAACAATAGAGATAGGAGAGGAAGTGGTAATTCATCTTCTTCCATTTTTCAAACCTGCACATGTAAGAGCATTATATCCAGAAGAGAAAATCGAAACTTTTGAGGATGGGATGAAAGTTGTTTTAGCACATCACGTTGTGGATCAAAAGAAAAAGAATATTCTAGTGACACATCAATTTGTAACTGGAACCAATCCAGTAGAACAGTCGGATTCTGAGCAGATACTTAGTATTGGAGGAACAGATGCCATTTCCTATAAAGTGTTTGAGGACTACGATTATGTGGCACTTGGGCATATTCATGGACCACAGAGAGTGGGGAGAGATACCGTTCGATACAGTGGATCGTTGATGAAATATTCATTTTCAGAAGAGTTTCATCACAAATCTGTAACAATGCTGGATATTGATAAGAAGATTGAAGTGAAAACAATAGAGATGAAAGCTCAAAGGGATATGAGATGTATCAAAGGCAGATTAAAAGATTTAATTCAAAAGGAAATCGTTGAAAGTGCCAATGCAGAAGATTACCTTAAAGTTACATTGACAGATAAAGAAGAATTGTTAGACCCTATTGGGACTCTTCGTTCTTATTATCCAAATATTATGGAATTATCCCTTGAGAAAAATCAGCGAGGGAACCAGGGAGAACTATCTGTTTCCAAAATAAAAGAGAAAACACCTATGGAATTATTTGATGATTTTCTTATGGTTGCCACAGGAGAGATAGAAGAACAGCGTCACAATTATATGAAAGAGATGCTGGGAGAAGAGGTGGAAAAGTCATGAGACCATTGATGTTAGAATTCTGTGGATTGGGTCCTTTTCCAACAGAAAATAAAATTGATTTTGAGAAGCTTGCAAAAGAAGGACTTTTCTTAATTAGTGGGCCAACAGGATCAGGGAAAACAACAATTTTTGATGCCATTTCTTACAGTTTGTTTGGAGAGGTAAGTGGGGAAGAGCGAAGCAAAGAAAATTTAAGAAGCGATTTTGCAGTGCCAGAGAAAAAGACATATATTACACTATCTTTTTCTCATCGTGGGAAAGAGTATATGGTGGAAAGAACACCACGTTATGAACGTCCTAAAATGCGAGGGGAAGGAATGACTGTGACAAAGGAAGAAGCGACCCTGCATCTTCCAAATGGAGATATTGTTACGGGATTTTCTCAGGTAAATCAAGAAATACAAGGGATTCTTGGCATTGATTATGATCAGTTTAAAAGACTTTCCATGTTGGCACAAGGTGAATTCCAGCAGCTCCTAGTTGCAAAATCCAGTGAAAGAGTGGAAATCTTTCGTTCTATTTTTCAAACACAGATATATCAAAAAATTCAAAAAATAGCGAGAGAAAAAGGAAGGCAGTTATATCTTTCTTTGAAAGAATTAGTGACAACAATGGAAGAGACAGGGAATATTTCTCTTTCTTCACAGGAGTATATGGACGCAAAGGAACGTGGTGATTTTCACAAAATGATAGAGATTTTGGAGAAGAATCAAAAAACTTTAGCAGAAGAAAATAAGATCATAAATGATAACTTAGTCGGAATGCGTCAAAGGCAGATGGAACAGATAAATTATCTTCAAACATTAAAGAATGGGAAAGATGTTTATGAAAAGTTACTGTTGGAAGAAAATCAGTTAGAAGAAAAAAATATAAAATTAAAGGCAGCGTATCTTCTTGATCAAAAAAAACAACAGGAGCTAGAGAGTCTGGCAGAGAAAAGAGAAGAAAAGTATGAGCAAAGACTTCGATTTGAAGAACTTCAAAAACTGGTATTTCAATATAAAAAGTTGCAAAATGAAATAAAAGAGCGAAAAGAAGACCAATTACAACAGGAAGTTCGGATTCAAGCAGCACAGTTACAAAAATGGAAGGAAGAAGAGAATCAAAGAATTCAACAAAAAAAGCAGACAGAAAGAAAAAAAGAAGAATACCAAAGAAAAGAAATAGTATGGAAACAAGAAAAGAATCTTTGGATGAAGCTTCAGTCAGAATTTTTTGCAGCTAATATTGGAATGATTGCAGATAGTCTGGAAGAGGGAAAGCCTTGTCCAGTCTGTGGTTCCATAGAGCATCCAAATAAGGCAAAAAGTGAAAATAGTACAGTTACCAAAGAGGATGTGAAGATTCAAGAAGATAAATCCCTAAAAGCAGAGCAACAGTATCAGGAATGCTATCATCAATTGTTAGAGTGGATGCAAAGGGATCAAATGTTAGAAGAGCAGATGGACGAAAAGCCAGAAGTTACTTTAATTTCCCCTGAAGAAGCAGTGCAGTATAAGACGAAAAGCGTTTCAGAAGAAACGGAGTGCCTTCAAAAAATTCAAAATGAACTTCAGGCAATGGGTGGAAAACTAGATGCTGTAAAAGAGCAATTAAAGGATATTCCAGATATCAATGAAATGGAACACCAGTATCAGGAATTAGTTGCTTTTGTTGAGAAGTTTGACAGCGAGCAAAAAGAAAATCAAAAGACACTAAAAGAACATGAAATACAACTTTCTAATGTAGAAGTTCAAATGAAGGAAGTGAAAAAGAAGAAATCAGAGATTCAAATCAATGAGATCAGTGAAGAAGAAATCCATCAAAAGGAGATTCAAATTGACCTTGGAAAAGAAAAAATCTCTGTATTAGAAGGCAAGAAGGAACAAAATCAAATAGAATTCCATGAAGTGAAAACAGCCCTTAGTTCTCTGAAAGAAAAGGAAATAAGAAAAGAAGAGCTGGAAAAGAAATATGGAATTGTGGGAGACGTAGAGAAACTATTAAATGGAGATAATGGTCTAAGACTTACTTTTGAGCAGTATGTATTAATTACATATTTCAATGACATATTAAAAGCTGCGAATACGAGACTTTTAAAGATGACCAATGGAAGATATGAGATGTACCGTCAGGAAAATATCCTGGATGGAAGAAGAAAAGATAATCTAGAGATTGAAGTCCTTGATTATTATACTGGCAAGAAACGGCCAGTAAAGACATTATCAGGTGGAGAAAGTTTTAAAGCAGCATTGTGTCTGGCACTGGGATTATCTGATATTGTTCAAAATAATGTAGGAGGTATTGAGATTGATGTGCTTTTTGTAGACGAGGGATTTGGTTCTTTGGATCAAGAATCTTTAGACCAGGCAGTTGAAGTCTTAATGGAACTTGCAGATGGAAAAAGGTTAATAGGGATTATTTCTCATGTAACAGAATTAAAAAGCCGAATTGACCAGCAAATTCAAATAAATAAAAAAAATAAAGGAAGTAAAGTTGAAGAATTGTAAAAAAAGAGTTATAATTAATTATTGAAGAAATGGATGGGAGTGAGTTCATGAAAAAATATTCTGCATTGTTTTTAGCAGGTGCATTAAGTATTTGTACAGTAACAAGTATGTCTGGCATAATAGGGAATAGTAATTATACGGTGTATGCTCAAACGACGGAAGGAGCAAAGACGGTGTCCACAGCGTCAGAAGGAATAAAACAGACGACGGAAGCATCGACAAACACAGTAAGTACAACAGAGGAAACAACACAAGGAACAACAGCAGCTAAGCCAGAGACTTCTACGACAGAGAAAACATCGACAACAGCGAGTAACTCTACTAAACATAAAAATACGACAAAAAAGAAAAAAGATAAAAAAGATAAAAAAAGCAATAAGATTAAAACAAAAGACGAGGTTAAGAAGCTAGAGAAAGATGAGAACCTTAAGGAAGAAAAAGTAGTTAATAATATTATTCCTAAGGTATATAACGATACTAGACTTAACATGAAGAATCAAAAAGAATACATTGGAAAGTTTATTTACTTTAATCAAGTAGATTCTGCATGGAATCAGAATGGTTATTGTATACATAGTTCAGGATGTGGACCAACTGCTATGGCGGTATGTATTAGTTCTTTGACAGGAAAGTGGGTTACACCACTTGATACTACAATCTGGGCATATAACAATGGATATTATACCAATGCTGGATCGTCTCATGCTATGATTCCTGCACTTGCAAAGCAATATGATTTGAATTGTAATGGACTTGGAACTGATTATGCAAGTATTAAAGCTGCTTTAAAAGCAGGGAATCCAGTTGTTGCATTGATGGGACCAGGATACTTTACCAAGGGTGGACATTTTATTGTATTAGTAGGAATTGATGACAAAGACCAGGTAACAGTTGCAGACGTAGCAAGCCGAGAGAGAAGTGCATATAAGTACACCTTGAAGGATGTGATTGCTCAATCTAAGAGTGCATCTGCAGGAGGACCTTTCTGGGAGATTTCTTCTAAGACAAAAGTAGAACAGAAGAAAGAAGCAAAGATTAAGAAGGAAATTAAGGCTGATAAGCGGTTAGAATATCGTTGTAAAGACTTAAAGTCTGTTTTGCAGTATGGATATGAACTTGCAGTTCCAATGAAAAAGGGAACCATTAGCAATACACAAAGGTTCGTAACTTTAACAGGAATTGATGGAGATGATAAAGTAAGTATTCAGGGACAAGATGAAAAGGCTTCATTAGTCACTGTTGCCAAGGAATTGAATCAAAAAGCAATAAAGGGAACATTCTGGGAGATGGTGCATCCATTACATCAGAATAAAAAACCTACAATGTCAGATTTTCTTATGAAATAAACTATGAAAAACCGCATATTTATGCGGTTTTTTTAATGTCAAAAAAAATTTCAAAAAAATAAAAAATGTGCTTGACTTTTGATGCTCAAAATAATATAATTGTCTATGTTGTCGCGAATAAGACAGACAACAACCATGGGATCATAGCTCAGCTGGGAGAGCACCTGCCTTACAAGCAGGGGGTCACAGGTTCGAGCCCTGTTGGTCCCACTCGGATGATTTTCATCTGAATAATTACATATGGCGATGTAGCTCAGTTGGCTAGAGCATACGGTTCATACCCGTAGTGTCAGCAGTTCGAATCTGCTCATCGCTACTTGAAAGAAAACCTTGTAGATATTATATTTACAAGGTTTTTTCTTGTTTTTAAATTTAAAAAGTGTCAGAGATAAATGATGTCAAAAGAAAGTGATAACGAAGAGTTGTCACTTTTTTTTATGGACAAAATTAAATCTCATTGTCTTGAGTTTCCATTATATGCTGACGTATAATAAACATAAGTTAAGGAGGTGTCAATCATGGAATTTAGTCCAAGAAGTGTTCAGATACTATTCTTGTTGCTGAAGGCAAAAGAACCAATTAAGACAAGTGAATTGGCAGAAAAATTAAATATTAGTAAAAGGACCATTTACAGAGAACTAGATGACCTTGAACGAGACTTGATGAAATTTAATCTGACTTTAAAAAGAAAAACAAAACGAGGACTAGAAATTGTGGGGGATACAAAGGAGAAAGAATCATTTGTAGAGCTTTTAAAGAAAAGTGATGATTTTGATCCAAGGAACAAAGAGAAGAGACATCAGCTTTTAATTTCGGCATTATTAAAGGAAGATGAACTACAAAAGTTGTTTTACTTTTCAGATATGCTTCAGGTAAGTGAGCCAACAGTAAGCCATGATTTAGAGCAATTAGAACAGTGGTTTCAAAAGTATAGAATTAAGATTCAAAGAAAAAGTGGATTTGGAATTGGACTTTCATATGAAGAGGCAGATTATCGAAGAGTGATGGTTGCATATATTACAAAATATCAAGATGATTCTTTTATTAAACCAGAGATTAGAGAAAAGATAAAAAGAGTTGTTGACCAGCAAAAGAGTGGAAAGATTAGCAATTTAACAAATGAGTCATATAAGAATTTTATTTTATATCTCACCATATCCATTCAAAGGATATTTCAGGGGAAGGGAATATATAAAAAAGAAAAAGAAGCAAAAATTGAGGAACAGATTGATTTATTAGCGGAGGAACTTGGCAGAATATTTGAACTTCATATCTCAAAAATGGAACGAGTGAACTATACCTTCTTTTTAAAGGGATGTAAGCTTCAACATGTTCAAAGAGATGGAGAGAGCGTTCAGGTTGAAGATCAATTAATACCAATGAAAGAGATGGTTTATGAAATGGCAAATAGCTTTAGTACAGAACTGTCCTTTGAATTAAAATCAGATGACGAATTTGTAGAAGGGCTTATTGCACATTTAGAGCCAACCATAACAAGATTATCCCATGGGATTCCAATTAAAAATCCTATGTTGGAACAGATTAAGAGTACATATAAGGATGCTTATGAGAGAGCGACTCAGGCATCAAGAGTATTGGAAAAGAAGTTAAATATTCATATGCCAGAGGATGAAATCGCATTTTTGGCAATGCATTTTGGAGGTGCAATGTTAAGAATAGAACAAAGGCATAGACTAAGAAGAACTGTTTACATTGGGGTTGTGTGCAGCAGTGGAATTGGTATTTCCAGTCTTCTTTCTTCCGAAATATATCACCATTTTGAAGAACGTGTGAAAGTGGAATCAATTGCAGGAGACCGATTGAGTTCTAGGAAGTTTAGTGATTTAGACTTTATCGTATCCACATATCCAATTCAATCAGTGCAAGAACAAGTTCTGGTAAATTTATTATTGACAGAAGATGACTTAGAGCGAATTGAGCATATGATAGAAAAATATGAGTATCAGGAAAAAAAGGCAGTGAAGCATAATACAAATGTTCAAGAAGCAACATTAATTACCAATGAGATTAATTCTATTATAAAGAATTTTGGATTTTATCGTGTAGATCCAAACATTACATTTCATGAGGCAGTCTTTCAAATTGGACAGATATGTTCAGAAAACCAGAAAGAGGCTGAGAAAATTGAACAGGGAATTCTTGAGAGAGAAGCACTGTCCACACAAGTAATTGAAGAGTATGAAATTGCATTTTTACATACAAAAACAACAGCAGTAGAAAGTTCTAAATTTATTGTAGTGCTTCCAGAAGAAGGCTGTTTTAGAAATCCGTATTTTAAGAATGTAAAGGCGATTATTGTAATGCTGATTTCAGCACATGATATGAGAGATAAGCTGGCGGTTTCAAGTATCAGCCGGAAAATGTTTGATGATGATGAATTTTTGGAGAAGATTCAAAAGGGAGACGAAGGTGTATTTGAGATAATGAAAGAGACTCTGGAGAGTTATTTTAATCAATTTTTAATTGACGCTTATGGAAAGGTAAACAATTAGTATTTAAGGAGGAAACCAATGTTATTAGATACAATCAAGGGAAATATTATAATCAAAGATAAAGTGCAAAGCTGGGAAGAAGCAATTCAAATTTCAGCAGAACCATTGTTAAAAAAGAATTGGATTACAGAAGGATATGTGGACGCCATGATTTCAAATGTGAAGAAAAATGGTCCTTATATTGTTATAGTTCCAGGATTTGCAATGCCACATGCCCGTCCTGAGTGTGGGGCATTACAGACAGGGATGTCTTTTCTAAAATTAAATGAACCAGTTGTCTTTCCAGATGATATGGAAGTGCAATTGATTTTATCGTTGGCAGCGAATGATTCCAATGCACATTTGGCAGCATTGTCTGAACTTACGGACATTGTTATGGATGATGATAAAATGGAACAATTATTTCACAGCGAAACCATAGAAGAAATATTGGAGATTTTAAAATGAAAGAATGGAAAAAGTATAAATTTGATGTAAATGGATTTGAAATTGAATGTGAGTACAGCAAGGAAGCAATTGAAACTATATTTTTGCCACTTTTAAATACCCTATCAGAAATTCAAAGAAAAAAGAAGAATAGAATTATTGTGTTTATAGCGGCAGCACCAGCTGTTGGGAAAACCACATTAAGTAAGTTTTTAGAATATCTATCAACACAAATAGATGGAGTGACTCAAATACAAGCCATTGGATTAGACGGCTTTCATTATCATGCTGATTATATTGCAGAGCATACGGCAGTAGTTAATGGAAAAGAAGTCCCTATGAAAGATGTTAAAGGTTGTCCGGAAACCTTTGATATAGATAAATTAACAGTGAAACTTGCAGCGATGAAAAACGAAGATGTTACATGGCCAGTATATGACAGGAATATTCATGATGTCATGGAAGACGCAGAGAATGTGACTGGAGAGATTGTTTTAATTGAAGGTAACTGGCTGCTTCTTAATGAAGGAAAATGGAAAGATTTAAAAAAAGTATGTGATTATTCTATTTTCATTCGAGGAGAAGAACATGTACTGAAAGATCGTTTGATTCAACGAAAGATACAAGGCGGACTTTCTAGGCAGGAAGCAGTAAAGTTTTATGAAACAAGTGATTGTTTGAATGTGAAACGTGCACTTTCTCATTCTTTACCAGCAGATTTAGAATTATTTATGACAGAAGATAATGACTACAAATAGGAGGATTTTAGTATGGAGAAGAAGAGTTTTCGCGCCAGAATGCAGGCGTTTGGAGGTTTTTTAACAGCAATGGTAATCCCTAATATGGGTGCATTTATTGCATGGGGATTTATTACAGCATTATTTATTGATACAGGGTGGATGCCAAATAAGAATTTTAGCCAGCTAGTAGGACCAATGTCAACCTATATGCTGCCGTTATTAATCGCCTTTATGGGTGGAAAGCTAGTCCATGGAGATCGTGGTGGAGTGGCAGGAGCTATTGGTACTATTGGACTTATTATTGGAGCAGAAATTCCTATGTTCTTAGGAGCAATGGTCATGGGACCATTAAGTGCATGGGTAATTAAAAAGTTTGATGGGTTTATTGATGATAAAGTTCCAACTGGGTTTGAGATGATTATAAGTAATTTTTCATTAGGAATTATTGGATTGCTTTTATGTTTGTGTTCTTATTCATTTATTGGTCCAGCAATTCTACAGGCAAATCACTTTTTAACTGTAGTGATTCAGGCCATTGTTAAAACAGGAGCATTGCCATTGGTAGCAGTTTTAAATGAACCAGCAAAAGTATTATTTTTAAATAACGTAATTGATCAGGGAATTTATTATCCATTAGGAATGCAGCAGGCATTAAGTGCAGGGAAATCAGTTTATTTTATGCTTGCATCAAATCCAGGAGCTGGATTAGGATTATTATTAGCATATTCCTTTTTTGGAAAAGGTCAGGCAAAGAGAACTGCACCTGGTGCAATTATTATCCATTTCCTAGGTGGAATTCATGAGATTTATTTCCCTTATGTACTAATGAAGCCAATTACTATTTTGGGAATGATTGCAGGTTCAGCATCAGGAATCGTTACATTTTCATTGTTTAATGCAGGGTTAGTTGCAGGACCAAGTCCAGGATCTATTTTCTCTTATCTTGCATTGACACCAAAAGGAAATTTTGTTGGAGTGATTGCAGGAGTGTTAGTTGCAACGGGAGTTAGTTTCCTTGTAAATTCATTCTTACTAAAAACATCAAAGGCAACAGATGATGAGCAGCTAGAAGAGGCAATGGAAAGTTCAAAAGCTATGAAACAAGAAGGAAAAGACATCTTAGAAGGGGCTGAAAAAACTGCAATAAAAGAAGTGAAATCTGTTGTATTTGCATGTGATGCAGGTCTTGGAAGCAGTGCCATGGGAGCATCTAATTTTAGAAAACGAATACAAAAGGAAGGACTGGACATTACCGTTGAGAATTATGCCATTGAAAAAGTTCCAGCAGATACAGATATTATGGTGGTACATGAGAACTTATTTGATCGGGCAAAAACAGCAAAACCAGGAATTCAGATTGTAACCATTAAGAATTTCTTGAAAGATCCAAATATCGAAGAATTATTCGAAGAACTAGTAAAGAATCAAAAGTAAGGAGAAAAATTATGCAGACAAAGGCGGCAGTATTAGCAGGAAAGAAAAATGTATTTGTAAAAGAGTATGAGCTTCCTGAAATTGGGGAAGAGGAATTATTAGTCAAAGTTATTTCAAATAGTGTGTGTCTATCAACTTATAAGGCTGCAATCAGAGGAGGGGACCATAAAAGAGTTCCAGATGACGTAAGTGCTGATCATCCAACGATTACAGGACATGAATTTGCAGGGTATATTGTCCAAGTAGGAGAAAAGTTGAAAAATCAATTCTCAGAAGGTGAGAAGTTTGTTCTTCAGCCAGCAATGGGGCTTGAAAGTGGTTATTCTGCAGGATACAGCTATGAATACTATGGAGGAAATGCAACTTACTGCATCATTCCAAAAGTATCCATCGATCTTGGGTGTGTTTTACCATATGAGGGGGATTATTTTGCAAATGCATCTTTAGCTGAGCCAATGTCATGTATTATTGGGGCATTTCATGCAACTTATCACACAACTCCTTATGTGTATGAACACAAGATGGGGTTAAAAGAAAATGGAAACCTTGCATTATTAGGATGTGCAGGACCAATGGGAATGGGTGCCATTGATTACGCAGTGAATGGACCATATAAATCAAAGAGAATTGTAGTTGCCGATATTGATGAAGATAGGCTTCAAAGAGCCAAGAGTCTTATCACGCCAGAAGATGCAGCAAAAGTGGGAAAAGAATTAATATACCTAAATCCTTCAAATTATGAAAATCCTAAAAGTGAAATAAAGAAATTAACAGACGGAAAAGGATTTGATGAAGTATTTGTCTTTGCAGCGGTAAATCAATTGATTGAAATGGGAGATGACCTTCTTGGAAATGATGGATGTCTAAATTTCTTTGCAGGACCAACTGATAATGGATTTAAAGTTCCATTTAATTTTTACAATGTGCATTATGAGGGAACTCATATCTGTGGAACTTCTGGAGGTTCTACTGGGGATATGTTAGAGTCATTAAAATTATCATTTGAAAATAAAATTAATCCATCTTATATGATTACACATATTGGAGGAATTAATGCGGCACCAGAGACGATTGTAAATCTGCCAAATATACCTGGAGGAAAAAAATTAATCTACCCACATATTGAAATGGAATTGACAGCAATTGAAGATTTCAAAGAACTTGGAAAAACGGACCCATTGTTTAAAAAGTTAGCTGATATTTGTGAAGCAAACCAAAATGTATGGTGTAAGGAAGCAGAAGATGCATTGTTAGAAGCAAAAATGATGAAATAATTTATGGAGGAAGAACATGTTAGTATCAGCAGAAAAAATGCTTAAAAAAGCAAAAAGTGAACATTATGCAGTAGGACAATTTAACATAAATAATTTAGAGTGGATCAAAGCAATTTTATTAGCATCTCAGGAAATGAAAGCACCTGTTATTTTAGGGGTATCTGAGGGAGCGGCCAAGTATATGTGTGGATATAAGACAATCGTTGATATGGTAGAAGGAATGATGGAGGAGTTGAATATTTCAGTACCAGTTGCACTTCATTTAGACCATGGCTCATATGAAGCATGCCAAAAGTGTATTGACGCAGGTTTTTCATCTATTATGTACGATGGTTCCCATGAGGCACTAGAAGATAATATTAGGAAAACAAAAGAACTTGTAGAGATTACAAAGAAAAAGGGGATTTCATTAGAGGCTGAAGTTGGTTCCATTGGTGGAGAAGAAGACGGGGTCATTGGGCGAGGTGAGTGTGCCGACCCAACTGAATGTAAGCAGATAGCTGACTTGGGAATTACCATGCTGGCAGCAGGAATTGGAAATATTCATGGAAAATATCCAGAAAACTGGGAAGGCTTAAGCTTTGATACATTGGATCAGATTCAAAAGCAGACAGGTGATATGCCACTTGTTCTTCATGGTGGGACAGGAATTCCAGATGAGATGGTGCAAAAAGCAATTACACTTGGAGTTGCAAAAATTAATGTAAATACAGAGTGTCAGCTTGTATTTGCGGAAGGAACTAGGGAATATATTGAAGAAGGAAAAGATCTAGAAGGGAAAGGATTTGATCCAAGAAAATTATTGTCGTATGGAACAGAGGCAATAAAGGAGAAAGTAATTGAAAAGATAAAACTTTTTGGCTCTCAAGGGAAAGCGTAGAAAGCACGAAAAGGGGATTGTTAGAAATGCTGTCATAACTGGCAGCATTTTTTGTATTTCTTATGGAATTGTAATATAATAAGAGTATATAAAAAATAAGAAAAAAGGAGACCATAAACATGCGAGTTGGAATGGGCTATGATGTGCATAAATTAGTAGAAGGAAGAGATTTGATTTTAGGTGGAGTCAAGGTTCCATATGAGAAAGGATTGTTAGGACATTCAGATGCGGATGTACTGCTTCATGCAGTTTGTGATGCATTGTTAGGAGCTGCAGCATTAGGGGATATTGGGAAGCATTTTCCAGATACAGATCCTGAATACAAAGGAGCAGACAGTCTTGTATTGTTAGAGCGTGTTGGAGAACTTGTAGATCAGGAGTGCTATATCATTGAGAATATTGACTGTACTGTAATTGCACAAAGACCAAAGCTTGCAGGCTATATTGAGGATATGAGAGAAAATATAGCAAAAGCACTTAAGATTGAAAAGAATCAGGTGAATGTAAAGGCAACCACCGAAGAAGGGCTTGGATTTACAGGCGTAGGCGAGGGAATTAGTTCTCAGGCGGTGTGCTTACTAACTGGCGTTGACAATTATATTTATCAAGATATTTTAAAAGAACCAGAGACAGCAAGAGGAACTGGTTGTGCCAATTGTAAAGGGTGCAAAAAAGGAGAAGACTAGATGGATTTTATCTACGATGATAAAACAAAAAAACAGGAAATTTACAATTTATATCAGGAGATATTTGAAGATCCTAAAGAATTTGCAGATTATTATTTTGAGGAAGTATATTCTAAGAATCAAGTTTTGATGGCAAAGAAAAAAGAAGAATTGGTGGGAACCATTCACTTGAATCCATATTTATTAGATATTAGAGGAAAAGAAGTCCCAATGCATTACATTGTTGCAGTTGCAACTAAGGCAGAATGTAGAAGACAGGGAATTATGAGAGAAATGCTTCACAAAGTTTTAAATGATATGGCAGAAGCAAAAGAGGCATTCACCTATCTAGAACCAGCCAATCCAGCTTATTACGAGCCTTTTGATTTTATGTTTGCCATGGATTGGAGTAAAGATAAAATTCAGGGAGATAAAACAGAATTTTCTGGAATTCTTCGAGGTTTTGAATGTAAGAAAGATGCAGACAAGGTAATTCTTTTCATAGAAAGCCAGTTAAGGTCATATGATATTCATACAAAGGTAACAAAAGATTATTTAGCCAGAATTCAGAAAGAAGCAAAGAGTCAGGGGGGAGATATTCTTTTATGGGAGCAGGAGAATTTATCTGCAGTCTTTGTATATGGAATAGAAGAAGATACAGTGTTTATTAGAGAGGCATTTTGTGAGAAGAAAGACAAATTTTATGAGATGTTAAAAGGTTATTTTTCAGAATATGTGATTGAAATTGTTGGGAATGATAAAAGTGTATCCAAACAGATTCCGTCAATTATGGTAAGAATAACAAATCTTTGCGAAATGATGAGTTTTGCAAAAGCAAAGAAGTCTATCTGTGTGAATATAGAAATAAAAGATTCCATTATTTTAGAGAATAATGGAACATTTCAAATAAATATTACAAAACAGGGAGGGCATATTAAGAGGACACAAAAGCAGCCACAACTGAAGCTCACAATAAAGGAATTGACAGAGATTCTATTTGGCATACAGACAAGAAGGGAATTTCAAGATTTAATACCATTTGAGCGTATATATATTACAGAGGAGGTTTGATACTATGAAATTAATGTTTATCGGAGCGGACCATGAAGTGACAGGAAGCTGTCATTATATTGAGGCATGTGGAAAACATATTTTAGTTGATTATGGAATGGAACAGGGACAGAATGTCTATGTCAATGTACCACTGCCAGTGAAAGCATCACAAATTGATTATGTATTTTTGACCCATGCACATATTGATCATTCAGGTTTAATACCTCTTCTTTATTCAAATGGATTTCGTGGAAGTGTGTTTACAACACAGGCAACGAGAGATTTGTGTGATATTATGCTTCGTGACAGTGCCCATATCCAAGAGTTTGAGGCAGAATGGAAAAGTCGGAAAGCAAGAAGATCTGGGAAACCAGAAGTAGAACCTATTTATACCATGGATGATGCAGTTGGTGTAATGGAGCAGTTTGTACCATGTCAGTATAACCAAAAAATATCAGTAACAAATGGAATTCATGTTAGATTTACAGATGTGGGACATTTGCTTGGTTCATCAAGCGTTGAAGTATGGCTAGATGAGGATGGAATTTCAAAGAAGCTGGCTTTCTCAGGTGATATTGGAAATTATGATCAGCCATTAATCAAAGATCCCAGATATATTGAGTCTGCAGATTATGCTTTGACAGAGGCAACCTATGGAGACAGGTTTCATGGGGAACGGCCAGATTATGTTGGAAAATTAGCTGAAGTAATTCAAAAGACTTTTGATAAAGGTGGAAATGTGATTATTCCGTCTTTCGCAGTTGGAAGAACTCAGGAACTTCTCTATTATATTCGACAGATTAAAGATGAGGGTATGGTGAAGAATCATGGAGACTTTGTTGTATATGTAGATAGTCCTCTTGCAGTTGAGGCAACCAATATTTTTAATAAAGACACAGCAGAAACCTTTGATGAAGAGGCAATGGAACTTCTTAAAAATGGAATTAACCCAATTTCCTTCAGCAACCTAAAGCTATCCATTTCTACGGCAGATTCCAAAGCTATTAACTTTGACAAAGAACCAAAGGTAATTATTTCTGCTTCTGGGATGTGTGAGGCAGGGCGAGTTCGTCATCATTTAAAATATAATTTATGGCGTCCAGAGTGTACCGTTGTATTTGTAGGATATCAGGCAAATGGTACTTTGGGACGTTCTTTGGTAGAAGGATGCAAGGATATTAAATTATTTGGTGAGGAGATTCATGTAGCGGCAAAAGTTATTATGCTGGAAGGACTCAGTGGCCATGCAGATAAGAATGGATTGATTCGTTGGATTGAGGAATTTAAGGAAAAACCAAAAAAAGTATTTGTAGTTCATGGAGAGGATTCAGTGTGTGACAAATACTGTGAAACCTTAAAATTAGAACATAAATTAGATGCGGAAGCTCCTTTTAGTGGTGCTGAGTTTGACTTGGGAACGGGAGAGTGGATTTGTGAAGGAAGAAAAGAAAAAGTTCCAGAGTACAAGAAGAGACAAGGAGAATCTCCAGTCTATACAAGGCTAGAGTCTTGTGGAAACAGACTTCTTGAAGTGATTGCAAGAAACCAAGGTGGTGCAAATAAAGATTTGGCTAAGTTTGCAGATCAAATCAATGCATTGTGCGATAAATGGGAAAAGAAAATCTAAATTGCGAATTATATGTTACAATAGACTCTGTATGAAAATGAATAACACTAATAAAAAAAGGATGTATTATGAAGCAAAAGCGTGAGATAGAAGAATCAGTACGAATTAATAAATATTTGAGTCAGGCAGGAGTCTGTTCTAGAAGACAGGCAGATGTGTTTGTGGAGCAGGGAAAGGTTCTTGTTGACGGGGAAACTGCGACCAAGGGAACAAAGGTGTCCAGGGGTCAGAGGGTTGTGTTTAATGGAAAACCAGTGGAAATTGAGAATGATTTGGTCTGTCTGGTATTTCATAAGCCTGTTGGGGTTGTATGTACCTCAAGTAAAAAAGAAAAGAACAATATTATAGATTTTATCAATTATCCAACGAGAATTTATCCAGTGGGAAGACTTGATAAGGATTCTCAAGGGCTTATTTTGCTTACCAATGATGGTGAGATGGCCAATGAGATTATGAAAGCAAGGAATTACCATGAGAAGGAATATGAAGTCACAGTAGATAAAAAGATTACAAGTACATTTATTCAGGGAATGCGACAAGGTGTTCCCTTAGAAGAATTAGATGTTGTAACGAGAGAGTGTGAAGTAATCAAGGAGAATGCACATACATTTCGTATTGTTTTGACTCAGGGATTGAATCGCCAAATTCGTCGAATGTGCGAGTATTTTGGTTATAGAGTGGTAAAACTAAAGAGAGTCCGTTTGATGAGTATTCAACTTGGACACTTGAAAGAAGGAACTTATCGAAAGCTGCGTCCTGATGAGTGGGAACGTTTGAAGAAGGAGTTAGATGGTGAATAAAATTCAGCGAATGAAGGAATTGATTCAGATTTTAAATGAAGCAAGTGAAGCTTACTATCAGAAGAATCAAGAAATTATGTCGAATTTTGAATATGATAAATTGTATGATGAACTAGGTGAACTTGAAAAGGATACAAAGACAGTATTGTCAAATAGTCCTACTGTTCATGTTGGATATGAGCTTTTAACAAACCTTGAAAAGGAGGCACATCCATCACCTATGCTTTCATTGGACAAGACAAAGGAAGTAGATGCTTTAGCATCATGGCTAGGAAATCAAAAAGGGCTTCTGTCTTGGAAATTAGATGGGCTTACAGTTGTGCTAACCTATGAAAACGGGGAACTATCAAAGGCTGTTACTCGTGGAAATGGTGAGATAGGAGAAGTTATCACAAATAATGCAAAGGTGTTTGTGAATCTTCCAAGAAAGATTGCCTATGAGAATACATTGGTGATTCGTGGGGAAGCAGTTATTTTATATTCTGATTTTAAGAAAATGAATGAGGAAATGCCAGATGTAGAAAGCCAGTATAAGAATCCAAGAAATCTATGTAGTGGTTCTGTACGACAGTTAAACAATGAGATTACAGCACAGAGAAAAGTACATTTTTACGGATTTTCTGTGGGGGATGTGGGAGATGTTGATTTTCATAATTCCATGGAAAAAAAGATTGCTTGGGCGAGAGAACTTGGATTTGACATGGTGGATTACAAGGCAGTAACAAGTGATACCATATCTGATGCAGTACAGGATTTCGCTGACAAAATGCCGAAACATGATGCACCATCAGATGGACTTGTGCTATTGTATGACGATATTGCATATGGAAGAAGTTTAGGAAGAACGGCAAAGTTTCCCAGAGATTCCATTGCATTTAAATGGGCAGATGAGACAGCAAAGACAAAGCTAACTGAGATTGAGTGGAGTCCTTCAAGAACTGGACTGATTAATCCAGTGGCAATCTTTGATCCAGTGGAATTAGAAGGAACAACAGTAAGTCGGGCGAGTCTTCACAATCTTAGTGTTATGGAAGAGTTAGAACTTGGAATTGGGGATGATATTACAGTTTACAAGGCAAATATGATTATTCCTCAACTGGCAGAGAATTTTACAAAATCAAATCATATTGATATTCCAAAAACTTGTCCAGCCTGTGGTGGACAGACCAAGGTAGAAAGTGAAAATGGAATTAAAACTCTTGTGTGTACCAATGAATTTTGCAGTGCCAAGAAGCTAAAATTATTTTCACATTTTGTTTCCAGAGATGCATTAAATGTGGATGGACTTTCAGAAGCAACGTTAGACAAGATGATTCAAGGTGGAATCTTAGAGGAGCTTTATGACATTTTTACACTAGAGCAATATAAAGATACCATTATTCATATGGAGGGCTTTGGAGAAAAATCTTATGAAAATTTAATCTCAGCAATCCATGGGGCAAAGACAGTGCTTCTTCCAAACTTTATTTATAGTCTTGGAATTGCAAATGTCGGCTTGTCTAATGCAAAGTTAATCTGCAGTCATTTTGAAGATGATTTTGATGCGATCCGAAAAGCGGATGTAGATGATTTTATAGCCATTGATGGAATTGGTCCTATGATTGGACAGGCAATGAAAGGATATTTTGCATTGCCAAACAATCAAAACACAGTAGATAAATTGTTAGAATATTTAGATATTCAAAAGAGAGAGAAATCTAGTGCAGAAAAGATATTAGAGGGAAAAGTATTTGTAATTACAGGCTCTTTAAATGAATATACAAATCGAAAAGCATTGAAAGAGCATATAGAAGAACTTGGTGGAAAAGCAACAGGAAGTGTGACGGGAAAGACAGATTACTTGATTAACAATGATACCACATCAACATCTTCTAAGAATAAAAAAGCAAAAGATTTAAGTGTTCCAATTATTAGTGAAAAAGATTTTATAGAGATGATTAAGGCATAAAAATCATCAAAAAATAAAAAGGGAGTGACATAAATGCCAATTAGAATCGACGCAGCATTGCCAGCAAAGGCTATACTAGAAAAAGAAAATGTATTCGTTATGGACATGGATCGTGCGGGTACGCAGGATATTAGACCTCTAAAGATTGTTATTTTGAATCTAATGCCAACAAAGTTAGAGACAGAATTGCACTTACTTCGCAGTTTATCCAATACACCATTACAGTTAGATATTACATTTTTACAGACAGAATCATATACACCAACCCATGTGCCGGAAGCACATATGGAGAAGTTTTATACTGTATTTTCTAAAATCAAAGAAAAGAAGTTTGATGGAATGATTATTACAGGAGCCCCTGTAGAGTTAAAGGAATTTGAGGAAGTGGACTACTGGGATGAAGTTGCTGCAATTATGGAATGGAGCAAGACCAATGTAACGTCTACACTTCATATTTGCTGGGCAGCACAAGCGGGACTTTATTATCATTATGGAATTAAAAAAGAAGCCTTAGATCAGAAGATATCAGGCGTGTATCGACACCACACAATACATAAAAAGACACCATTAGTTCGTGGATTTGATGATTATTTTTATGCACCACATTCTAGAAATACAGCAGTGGATGGTGAGGCAGTTCGTAAAAATAAAGACTTAATGATTGTTGCTGAATCAGAAGAAACTGGTCCTTATGCAATTGTAAATAAAACAGGAAGTCAGATTTTCGTGACAGGACATCCAGAATATGATGTGATGACCCTTGATACAGAATATCAAAGAGATGTAAAGAAGGGATTGAACCCAGAGGTTCCAAAGAATTATTATTTAGATGATAATCCAGAAAAGGGACCAGTAAAATCATGGAGATGCCATGCAAATACTCTTTATAATAATTGGCTTAATTATTACGTATATCAGAATACACCATATCACTGGGCTGATGATGAGAATAAATAAAACAAAAATCCAAAGACTATATATAGCGAGTCTTTGGATTTTTTGTTATTTATGGTTTAGTTCCTGAAAATCTTTCACAAGTTGTTGAATGTGGGAGATCTGTCTAGGTGTCATATTAGATGTTTCTATTAAATATTGGCGATTGTTCATTTCAAGGAGATAATCAGTGCTGCATGAAAAATAACGAGCAATAGAACAAAGCTTATCTACGGATGGCATAATATTATTATGTTCCCAATTACTTACTGTTTGTTTGCTGACAGATAGAGCTTTGGCTAAATCAACTTGGCTTAAATTGTGGGATTCTCGTAGAAATTTTAATTGATGTCCAAACATGGAAGACCTCCTTTTCAATGTTTCTTATATTTTAAAGGATGCAAGGTACACATACAAAATACCTAAGTATTGATATTATGGATTTTTGAAATTTACTATAAATAAATGAGTTTGTCATTAACAGAGGAATCAAGTATAATGAAACTATGGAAATTGAGATAAACTCTGACCAGTAGAAAGGAAGATAACGATGATTAAATTAATCGCAACAGATATTGATGGAACTTTATTAGAGGATGGAACACTTGAGCTTAATCCAGAGTATTTTGACGTGATTCGAGAACTTCAAAGCAGAGGTGTGTTATTTATTGCGGCAAGTGGACGACAAAGGAAAAGTATTGAAACGGTTTTTGAACCAATTAAAGATGATATTATTATGCTTTCTGAAAATGGTGCTGTAATTACATCAAAGGAATTTAAACATAGGGATGTGATGGATCCCTTTATTGTGAAAAGTATTATTGAAGATGCAGAAGCTCATAATAGATGCCATGCACTTTTGTGTGCAGCTCATGAAAGTTATACAGATAATAAGGGCTTATATGAATATATGAAAAATGAATATGGATACGAGATTGTACTTGTACATGATATCATGAAAGTAAAGGCGGATATTTGTAAAGTTTCTATTTTTCATCAAGATGGACCAGAAAAAGTAGTAGGGGATGAATTCTTCAAAAAGTGGGGAGCATCGATTTATCTTGCAAGTGCAGGAGAGTTATGGCTTGACTGTATGAATACTGGCGTAAATAAGGGAACTTCTGTAAAGAGATTTCAGGAGGCATACAATATTTCAAAAGATGAAACGTTGGCATTTGGTGATAATAATAACGACATTGAAATGTTAAAAAGAGCAACACATAGCTTTGCAGTAGCCAATGCAAGAGAAGAAGTAAAAGAAGCTGCGAATTTTATCACAGATTCCAACAAAGAAGATGGCGTGTTAAAAGTGTTAAAGGCAGTGCTTGATGGAGAGCTGTATTGGTGCAAGAAAGAATAAAAGGAGATTAGGATATGGCAAAGGCAGTAATATTTGATATGGATGGAGTTATTGTTGATACAGAACCAGGATATTTTCGATGTATCAACCATGTGCTTGGATTACATGGAAAGAGCATATCAAAGGAATTAAATAACAAATTTATTGGCGTGAGTAATAATAGAATGTGGACATCAGTAATTAATCATTTTCAAATCAATACAACAATTGAAGACTGTATGGATGAGATGTGGAGATTTAGAGAGCAGATGATTGAAGAAGAAGGACTTCATCCAATTGATGGAACCATAGAGTTGATTCAAAAACTTCATGCAAATAAAGTTCCTCTGGCAGTGGCATCATCTTCTCCTAAGGATGAAATCAAGAGAGTTGTAAAATTATTTGAGATTGAACCGTATTTTGATATGCTTATGAGTGGAGAAGATTGTGTTGAATCTAAACCACATCCTGATATATTTTTATATACGGCGAAAGGATTAAAGAAGAATCCTAAAGAGTGTCTTGTAATAGAGGATTCCAGAAATGGAGTGATTGCGGCGAAGAAAGCAGGGATGAAGGCCATTGGATATTGCAATCCGGAATTTGGTCTACCAAGTCTTCCAGAAGCAGACATAGAAGTGAATTCGATTCACAAAATAACTACGGAGTTGTGCTTGGATATGTAAAGGAGTGTGGATGCGTATGAAGGCAAAAGGTGTGAGATTATACAGTTCAAAGAATATGAAATTAGAAGAATTTGAACTTCCAAAGCTAGAAGAGGACGAAGTTCTTGTTAAGATTATATGTAGTGGGCTTGCAATGTCTACGCTAAAGGAAGTCACCTTGGCACAGCGGCATCTAAGAGTTCCAAAGGATATAAGGAAGAATCCAATTATTATAGGACATGAATTTACTGGAGTGATTGAAGACATCGGTGGGAAGTGGAAATCAGAATACTATATAGGAGAACGAGTTGTAGTGATTCCTGAGATTCCAGGACAGATTGAATCCCCAGGTTATTCTTATCCATACTTTGGAGGGGCTTGTACATATTGTATTGTTCCAGGACATGTTATTGACAAAGGCTGTTTAATACAATGCCAGACAAAAAGTTTTTATGAAGGAGCCATGGCACAAGCCTTATATAGTATTGTAAGTAGTTTTTATTCCAACTATCATAGTGTTCCAGGAACCCATCAACATATTTCTGGAATTAAGCCAGGTGGAAACACAATTATTTTAGGTGGATGTGGACCTATGGGAGTGCTTGCCATTCATTATGTAATGCAGATGGATACAAAACCAAGGCGGCTTGTAGTGACAGATACCAATCGAGAACGACTTGAGAAAGCTAGAAAGTTGATTTCTATGGAAGAAGCTAGAAGAAATGGAATTGAACTTTACTATATCAATCCTGGAATGCTTACAGATCCAGTTCCAGCATTAATGGCATTGACAGAGGAAAAAGGATATGATGACGTATTTGTATATGCACCTCCTAAAAATGTTGCAGAGATTGGCAATCGGATTATGGCTATGGACGGATGTATGAATATATATGCATCCACAGCAGATAAAAAATACGAAGCAGGAATGAACATATACGGAAGTCATTATTTAAAAACAAAGTTAATTGGATCTTCTGGCGGCTTGTATAGTGATATGAAGGAAGCCTTAAAATTAATAGCAAGAGGGCAGATAAATCCAGCGTTGAATATTACACATATTGGAGGACTGTCAGCTACTGTAGATGGAATCTTAGATTTAAAAAAAATGCAGGGAGAAAAGAAGATTATATATAATCAGCTTGATTTTCCGTTGATTGAGATTAAAGAATTTCGGAATCTGGGTAAAAAGAAGCCACTGTTTCAAAAGCTTGCAGACAGTTGCGATAGTCATAAAGGGTTTTGGAATCCGGAGGCAGAAAAAATCCTCTTAAATCACTACAAAATCCAGTGTTAGAAAAAAGTTAAAGGAGTCCAATTGAAAGTTATATTTTTAGATATTGATGGTGTTTTAAATTCATATGATTATTATGAGAATACTCAAAGATACACAGATTTAATAGATGCAGACAATCTAAAAGTTTTAAAAGAAATTGTAAATCAGACAAATGCAAAGATTGTGTTGACGTCGTCATGGAGACGTGGATGGAGACCTAAGTTTGAAGATTGTACCGATGAGATGCAGGAAATGCTTCTTGTGTTTCATAAGTTTGATTTAGAAGTATTTTCACGTACTGGATGTGATGAAACATGTCGAAGAGAGATGGAGATATTTCAGTGGATTAAAAAATGCCAAGAACCAATTGATGGAATTGTTATATTAGATGATGGTCCATTTGAATGGAAGAAAAAGCATTTAGAAAGTTATGTTGTAAAAACAGATTTTCAAAAAGGTGGTTTGTTAAAGGAGCATATAAAAAAGGCTGTTGATATTTTAAATCAACCATTGCCACTTAGATATCGTTTGAGAAAGTTTGTATAAAGGAAAGAGGATATGAGATGAGTTATTTATTAGATATGCACACCCATACATTGGCTAGTGGACATGCATATGGAAGTATTCGTGAATCTGTAGAAGCAGCCCAGAATCAGGGACTGGAAATCTTAGGAATTACAGAACATGGAAAGGGAATACCGGGAACTTGTAATGAGATTTATTTTCGTAACATGTCTGTAGTGCCAAGAGATTGGAATGGACTACGGTTAATGCTTGGATGTGAGATGAACATTGTTGATTATAAGGGTACCTTGAGCGAAAAAGAACACATTATAAAAAGTTGTTTTGATATACGATTAGCCGGAATCCATGATTTATGTTATAAAATAGGTTCTGCAGATGAAAATACAAGGGCATATGTGAATGCGATTCATAATCCTCTTGTAGATATTATTACACACCCAGATGATGGTAGAATTCCTGTACATTATGAGCCAATTGTAAAAGCCGCAAAGGAAACAGGAACTATGCTGGAGATAAACAATTCATCCTTTAGCCCTGAGAATAGCCGAGTGAATCCAAGAGAAAACTATATTAAAATGTTAAAACTTTGCAAAGAATATGAAGTTATGATAATAGCAGGGTCCGATGCTCATGATCCAAGTGCTGTTGGAAAATTTGATCAGGTTGCGCAAATATTAAAAGAAATGAGTTTTCCAATGGAACTGGTTGCAAATCGTTCCACCCATGTTTTCTTAAAACAATTAAAAGAAATTCGTGGAGAATAGAGGTGGGCTAATCAACGAATGATTAGCCTCTTACTGGATTCATATAAATCTGTATATTATTTTTTGAAAAAATTTTTAAATACACATTGACTTTTTTCTATGTAAGGAATATAATAACACATAGAAATAAATCAATGTGAGGTAAGAAGATGGAAGAAGACTATATCAGATATGCTAAAGTTTTAAAAGTGCTTGCTGACTCAAAGAGACTTAAAATAGTTGCCATGCTGGCGGATAAAGAATTATGTGCTTGTGACATCCTAGAGGAGTTCAAAATAACACAACCAACACTTTCCCATGACATGAAATTATTATGTGATATAGGGATTGTAAATGTTAGAAAAGAAGGAAAGTGGAGTTATTATTCTGCAAATCAAGAAATGTTATTGAGTTTTAATGCGGAGATAGGAAGAATTCTAACAGGACAGAGTAGATAAAAATACCGATGTGAAGAGCATCGGTAAAAAAATAAAGTTTACATAGAAATATTTCTATATTTCTATGTAATAGATAGGGAGGAACAGGTATGTGTTTTTGCAAGAGAATGTATCATTGTCGTTCTGTATAAGCGGCAATGATAGGCTATAGAAGTAAGACAAACAAGAACGTAGAAAAATACAAGGAGGCTATTGGACAATGAAAAAATTACAGATTTTTGAACCTGCTATGTGTTGCAACACAGGATTTAGTGGTGTGGGAGTAGATACAGAATTAATTCGTATCTCAGCAGTAATAAAAGCACTTGCAAAAAAAGAGGTCAAACTGGATCGGTTTAATTTATCCAAAGAACCACAGGAATTTATCAACAATGCAGAAGTAAACAAATATGTAAATACGGTTGGAATAGACAAACTTCCAGTTACTACATTGGATGGGAAAATCGTTTTAGAAGGTAGATATCCAAGCAACGAGGAAATTGCGGAGTATCTGGAATTACCAATCGAAGCATTAGGTGAAAAACCAAAGATTTTGGGTGTATCAATTGAAAGCTAATTAAAAAAACAGGAGGAAAACAATATGCAAACATTTAATCCAAGAGAAATTGAATTAACAAAATATTTATTTTTTACAGGAAAAGGAGGGGTTGGAAAAACATCAACTGCATGTGCTACCGCAGTTACCTTAGCAGATCAGGGCAAAACGGTATTGCTGATAAGCACAGATCCTGCATCAAATTTGCAGGATGTGTTTAAAAAAGAGTTGACGAATCAGGGGGTTCCAATTGAGGAAGTACCTGGACTTGTAGTGGCAAATCTTGATCCAATGCAGGCAATGGAAGAGTATAAAGAGAGCATTATCGCACCATATCGGGGGAAACTTCCAGATACAGTGATTGCTAATATGGAGGAACAACTCTCTGGTTCATGCACTGTAGAAATTGCAGCATTTAATCAGTTTGCAAATTTTTTAACGGACGAAAAAGATGAAAAGGAATATGACTATATTATCTTTGACACTGCACCTACGGGACATACGCTTCGATTTCTTTCACTTCCATCAGCTTGGAATGATTTTATTGAGGAGCAGGATGGTGGAACTGCAAAGGTAGGGCAGCTTTCCGGTATGGCGGCGAGAAAAGATATTTATCAGAAAGCGGTAGATACACTTTCTGATGCAAGTAAAACCACTTTAATTTTGGTTTCAAGACCAGAGGGTGCACCATTACGTGAAGTAGAGAGGGCGTCCAAAGAACTTTCTGAAATGGGATTAAAAAATCAGGCATTAGTTATTAATGGTGTTCTCACAAGTCATGATGATAAGATTTCAGAAAGTCTGTACCAGAAACAGCAGAAGGCACTGGAAAATACACCAGAAAGTTTGAAGGATTTTGACCAGTATATGATTCCACTGCGTTCTTACAATGTAACAGGTCTTGATAATGTAAGAAATCTTTTAGTGACGGACAATCAGAACTATGAGAAGGCAATTCTTCATGCAAATGAAGTGCCAAGTTTGAAAAATATGATTGATGAGTTGTATACAAGCAATAAGAAAGTTATTTTCACCATGGGCAAAGGTGGAGTAGGAAAGACAACTATGGCAGCAGCTATTGCATTGGGACTTGCAGAAAAAGGGGAAAAAGTACATTTGACTACAACTGATCCGGCTGCTCATTTGAAATACGTCATTCAGGATACAGATCGGATCACTATGAGTCACATTGACGAAAAGGCAGAACTAGAAAAGTACAAAGAGGAAGTTCTGACAAAAGCAAGAAAAAATATGTCCAAGGAAGATATCGCATATGTGGAAGAGGATCTGCGTTCTCCATGTACGCAGGAAATCGCAGTATTTCGTGCCTTTGCAGATATTGTGGAAAAGGCAGAGGAACAGGTTGTTGTAATTGATACTGCACCGACGGGACATACACTATTACTGTTAGATTCATCTGAGAGTTATCATCGTGAAATTGCACATACAGCGGGAGATATTCCAGAGTCAGTAAAACAATTATTGCCAAGGCTACATAATGGTGAGGAAACAGAAGTTATTATAGTTACGCTTGCTGAAACTACTCCAGTTTATGAAGCGATGAGATTAGAGCAGGATTTAAAGCGTGCTGGTATCCGTACAAAATGGTGGATTATCAATTCTTCACTTTATGCCACCGAACCATCAAATGCTACTTTGAAAGCAAAAGCTAATCACGAAGTTGAGTGGATTAATAAAGTAGACGAAATTTCCAAGGGAAATTTTGTGGCGGTTAAATGGCAAGCCGATGAGATTAAAGGTGAAAAATTAAAGGAATTAATTGATTAAAGAAAGGAGTTGCAAAATGGTACAGTTTACAGAAAGTGCAAAAAAGTTAATACAAGATTCATTAGTTTCAGAGAAGTGTGATACTTTAAAAATGTTTCTGCATAAATCCTGCTGTGGCACTGCATTACAGATTGATATGGTAAATGTAAAAGATGGCATTCAGACTATGATGGTGGATGGTATTCAAGTATCTATGGACAAAGAGGCAGAAAGATGGACAAAAAATAAGATATTTGATGTAGAAAGAGGTCGCTTAACGATTAAAAAGAATGGAGTAATGAAACATGGAAAAAAATAATACACAAAGCTTAGGAATCCTTGAAAAATATCTTAGTGTTTGGGTTGTCCTTTGTATGATAGTAGGTGTTCTGATTTCGAAATATGTGCCTGCAATACCTGAATTTTTGGGCAAACTGCAATATGCACAGATATCTCTGCCCATAGCGATACTGATTTGGGTTATGGTTTATCCCATGATGATTAAGATTGACTTTGCCAGTGTAAAAAATGTTGGAAAGCATCCTAAGGGATTGATTGTTACATGGGTAGCAAACTGGTTAATTAAACCATTCACCATGTATGGCATAATGGCTTTTTTCCTTTATGTTTTATTTAAAGGAATTATTCCTGCTGATTTAGCAAAAAATTATCTCGCAGGTGCAGTATTGCTGGGAGGAGCACCTTGTACAGCAATGGTATTTGTATGGAGTCATTTAACAAAGGGTGATGCTGCGCATACATTGGTTCAGGTGGCAAGTAATGATCTTATTCTTTTAGTTGCGTATGCACCTACCATGGTATTTCTACTTGGTACAGGCGGTTTTTCTGTCCCTTGGGACACCTTGATTCTTTCAATTGTTTTGTTTGTGGTTATTCCACTTGTTGCAGGTATCTTAACAAGAATTTTTATGACTAAAAATAAAGGGAAGGAATACTTTGAAGAAAAATTTGTTCCTAAATTTAATAAGTTGATTTTTATTGGACTTTTACTGATGCTGGTTATTATTTTTTCATACCAAGGTCATATGATTATTGAAAATCCAATACATATTCTGCTCTTGGCAATACCTATGGTTCTTCAATCTTTCTTCATATTTTTTGTTTCGTATTTTGCAGCAAAAATGTTAAAGTTGTCACACAATATTGCGGCACCTGCAGGGTTAGTTGGCGCTTCGAACTTTTTTGAATTTGCGGTTGCAGTTGCGATTGCATTGTTTGGAGCATCTTCTCCAGTTGTTCTTGCTGTAACGGTAGGAGTATTGGTTGAAGTGCCTGTAATGCTTACTATGGTGAAAATAGCAAATAAAACAACATATTGGTTTCCAAAGGAGACAACCAGTGAAAAAAATGAAATTATATTAGACTAAGAAATAAGGTGGTAAGCGGTATCTAACTGTTTGCCACCTAAATAAAGAAGTGTATGGAAAGGTGGATAAATTTGAAAAGACATGATAAGCAGTATCAAACATATGTAGACATATTAAAAAAGGAACTTGTTCCATCAATGGGATGTACGGAGCCGACATCCCTTGCACTATGTGCAGCTACAGCAAGAAGTGTATTGGGAAAATTACCCCAGAAAGTTGAAATAGAAGCCAGCGGAAATATTATTAAAAATGTCAAGAGTGTAATTGTACCAAATACAAATGGAAAAAAAGGAATGGAAGCAGCAGCGGCCATTGGAATTGTTGCAGGCAATGAAAAGTTAGGTTTAGAAGTCTTACAAAATGTTACAAAGAAGCAGAAGCAGGAATTTGTGCAATATTTAGATAACACAGAATTTTATGTAAAACAGGCAGAAAGTGATTTGCTTTTGGACATTATTGTGAGGGTATATAGTGAGGATGAGAGTGCAGTTGTTCGAATTGCCAATGCTCATGCAAATGTTGTATATATTGAAAAAAATGGGCAAGTTATTTTAAATAAAGAAGTTGAAACACAAAATCAGACAGAGCTTCTTAATTATCAGTTATTATCTGTGATGGGAATCTATGAGTTTGCACAGATGGTAAATCTAGATGAAATAAGCGATGTAATAGAAAGGCAAATTCAATATAATTCAATAATCTCCGAAGAAGGGTTGAAAGAAGACTATGGAGCTAACATAGGATCAGTAATATTAAGTGTATATGACAATGAAGTGAGAACACGTGCAAAAGCTAAGGCGGCGGCTGGTTCGGATGCCAGAATGAATGGATGTGAATGTCCAGTTGTCATAAATTCGGGTAGTGGAAATCAAGGGATGGCGGTGTCATTACCTGTAATAGAATATGCGAAAGAACTTGATATAGGGAAGGATAAACTTTATAGAGCTTTAATTATTTCAAATTTGACGGCGATTCACCAGAAAACAGGAATTGGTTATCTGTCTGCTTATTGTGGAGCAGTCAGTGCAGGTGCAGCAGCCGGAGCAGGAATTGCATATCTTAGAGGTGGAGAATATGGGGAAATAGCACACACTATTATAAATGCACTTGCCATTACTTCAGGAATCATCTGTGATGGTGCAAAAGCATCCTGTGCAGCTAAAATTGCGACAGCAGTTGATGCCGGAATATTTGGTTATGAGATGTATTTGCAAGGTCAGCAATTTTATAGTGGAGAAGGTGTTGTTTCAGATAGTGTCGAGAATACTATTAAAAATATTGGACGTCTTGGAAAAAATGGGATGCGAGATACAGATAAAGAAATTCTATGTATCATGACCTGTGTAGATTAAGGGGGAAAAGATGGAAAACTTGATTAATGAGTTTGTTGCACTCAGTAATAAAGAAAAAGAGTATTTTATTTTGGCAATTGCACCGGAGATTTGTAAAATCTTTGAAAAAGATGCAAATAGTATTCCAAAGGTTTGTGAGAGTATATAAAATAGCGAAAAACACAGAGATAAACAAGAAAAATAAAACCCATTAAAATGAAATGGGAAAAGAGGAGATATTCATATGGATCATAGCGTTTCTTTATCAAATATAAATCTTTTTAAGGTACAGGATCATTTATCAGGAATGATTTATTGTGGTAGTGATCAGGAATGGTATTCTGCCAGGAGGCAGAGATTAACTGGTTGTGGACCATCTACAGCAGCTAATCTACTGCTTTATGATAATAGAAAACAGGATATGAGTGGAGAGGAATGTGATAAGAAATGCCTTTTGTCTTTAATGGAAGAAATCTGGAGGTTTGTTACACCAAAAGAAGATGGGATTCCAAGTACAAATATGTTTATAGCTGGAATGGAAGTGTATGCAAAAAAACAGGATAGAGTTTATCGGTATTTTAGTATTAATATTTGTGAAAATAAAGAACGACGAAAAAACATATCAGAAGTTATAGATTTTATTGTCAGTGGGATTGGACAGGACAAACCAATTGCATTCTTAAATTTGTGTAATGGAGAGGTATGGAATTTGGAACGATGGCATTGGGTAACCATTTATTCATTGGAATATAATGAAAATAAGAGTGAAGCTTGGGCATATATCTGTGATGAGGGAGAAGCTAAAAAAATCAATCTTTCTTTGTGGTTACAGACAACTACAAAAGGTGGTGGATTTTTATACTTTAATGATTCCAACTTTTGACAAGGATAGAGAAAATGTATTTCAGTTGAGTACAGTTATATCTTTGTCGTATCCACCGTCATGGCTTGTCCTTTTATAATATCTCTATTTCTTTCGTTGTATCCTTTCGCAAAATATATGTAATATTATGAGCACAAAGGGTATAAAGCTGTTGAGTTTGGGATAAAAATTCTGTTGTAGGGCAAAAGTATGTGCGGCACTGATCTGGGGTGGGATGATGTCTCTGTGACCTTGGAATCGTGTGTCCCATTGCTTTTGGAAGGAGTACATTCCCATCGTCTAAATAATAATAGTCCTTTGTGTCAGGATAGTAATGATATACTTGTCCATTTAATACAGGACAGGAAAAAATGCCAGTTTCATGTGTAATACATAGAGTCATATTGTCTTTTCTAACAGATAAATTGATTGGAACACAAGTATCTAATTTAAAATGTATATCCAGACTGTCAGCAAAAGAAGATGAGATAATCTTAAAATTCCCATCCAGAAGAGCCTGAAAGGATAACAAAGAATAGATAGCCTCCAATCCAATTAAATCTTCTTGATTATGAAGGAGCAGTTTCTCTTTCATGAAATCATCTTTGGAGTCAAGGAAATCCTGATAGGTTTTTATCATTGCCCGGCTGGAAAGTTTATCCTTTCGTGAAATGTTTAGATAGGATTCTAATGTTTTTTGTTTTAAGTTTTTCCATGGGAATAGGTGTTTTATTTTTTTAAGTTTTTGATACAAATCAACATGTTTCTTTTCTTTCCAAACAGGAGAAAGATTGTAGTCACTGCATTTATGAGCTAAATATGGAAGGTCAAAAGTAGTTCCATTAAAAGTGACAATCTCATCATAAGAAGAAATAAAAGTGAGAAATTCAGATAAAATTTCTTTTTGTTCTCTTCCAGTTTCATTGAACCATTGTCTCACGTCTCCGTGAAGTGTTTTAGCTCCTAAGATAGTAAGAGCAGATGTTTCGGGAGAAAGTCCTGTAGTTTCTATATCAATAAAAATAGTATTTGAGTTCATAACATCCTCTCTTCCTTTTCATAATTTCAATTTTATTATAGTTCCCATGAAAAATATAATCAATCTATTTTAAAGAAAAATGATTATATGATATACTAGTACCAAATAATTTTTAGGAGGATATTGTGATTTCATATATAAAAGGAATAATAACAGGGATTGATCATAATCATATCATAGTTGAAAATCAAGGAATGGGTTATGGAATCATGGTTCCAGCAATTGATACATGGGCAAGGTGGGTCGGAACAACACGCCAGGTATTTACACATATGCACGTGAGAGAAGATGATATTAGCTTATTTGGATTTTCATCACAGGATGAAAAAGAGATATTTGAACTACTAATTGGAGTGAATGGAATTGGACCTAAAGTAGCTCTTTCACTACTTGCAACATTATCGGTTGTAGATTTAAAGATGGCTATTTTAAGTGATGATGCAAAAACAATAGCAACAACACCAGGGCTTGGACCAAAAGGTGCCAAAAAGCTAATCTTAGAGTTAAAGGATAAGTTCGATTTTGATGATATGCTTGGTGGAGAAGGTGAGATTGGAGATGTTTCGGATGTTTCAGATGATGTGATTTCTCTTACAGCATCAGGACTTACAAGTTTAGGATATTCAAAGGCAGAGGCAATTGGGGCAATTCGCAAAGTGGAGAATGCAGATACTTATACTCCAGAAGAACTGTTAAAACAAGCATTACGCAAGTTAATATAATGGGGACAGATATGTTAGATAGAATGATTTCAACAGAATTAATAGATGAGGATGTGACCATTGAGAACCATTTACGGCCACAGACTTTAGATGATTATATTGGACAAGAGAAGGTAAAACGGAATTTGGAGATTTTTATTGAAGCCGCAAAGGGAAGAAATGAATCTTTAGACCATGTTTTATTGTATGGACCTCCAGGACTTGGAAAGACAACCTTAGCCGGTATTGTTGCCAATGAGATGGGTGTTAATTTAAAGATTACAAGTGGTCCAGCCATTGAGAAGCCAGGAGAGATAGCAGCGTTGTTAAATAATCTTCAAGAAGGCGATGTGTTATTTATTGATGAGATTCATAGATTGAATCGACAGGTAGAAGAAGTCTTGTATCCGGCTATGGAGGATTTTGCCATTGACATCCTAGTTGGGAAAGGACAAGCAGCAAGATCCATACGCTTGGAACTTCCACAGTTTACTTTGATTGGTGCAACAACAAGAGCAGGAATGCTGACCGCACCTCTTCGTGACCGATTTGGAGTTGTCAATCGATTGAATTTCTATACCAATGGGGAACTTCAGACCATTGTAGAGAAGTCTGCAGTCGTGCTGGATATTGAGATTGATGAGGATGGAGCCTTGGAGATTGGACGACGTTCTAGAGGAACCCCAAGGCTTGCAAACCGTTTGCTAAAGAGGGTTAGAGATTTTGCTCAGGTTCAATTTGATGGGAAGATTACAAAAGAAGTTGCCATGAACGCACTGAATCACTTGGAAGTAGATACCCTTGGATTAGATAACGTAGATCGTACTATTTTAAAAACTATGATGGAAACATTTCAGGGAAAACCAGTTGGACTAGATACATTAGCTGCAGCAATTGGCGAAGATTCAGGAACCATAGAAGAAGTGTATGAACCATTCTTAATTCAAAATGGCTTAATTCAAAGGACACCAAGAGGAAGAATGGCAACAGAGGCGGCGTATAGGCATTTTGGCTTAACACAGTCAGAATAGGAGGACATTATATGGCAAGGGATATTGTGGAAGTGATTATAGATGGGAAGATATTTTACCTTGGAGGAGAAGAATCTGAGGAATATATGCATAAAGTTGCTTCCTATCTTAATCATAAAACGAGAGAATTAAAATCTGCGGACAATTATCGTAAATTGCCGCCAGATATGCAGAGTTTTCATTTGGCTCTTAGTGTTGCAGATGATTACATGAGACAGGCACAAGAGAATGATGAATTAGAACAGCAGTTAGAACAGAAAGAAAGTTCTTTATATGAGATGAAACAGCAATTGGTGCAGCTTCAAATCAAAAGAGAATCTTTAGAAAAACAGTTGGATGAATATCGTAAAAAAGTACAAGAATTAGAAAAGGATCAGATTTAATGACGAGACAAATAGAAGTATTAGCACCTGCAGGATCTATGGAGAGTTTAAAGGCAGCCTTTTTAAATGGAGCAGATGCGGTATACTTAGGTGGAGAATTATTTGGAGCAAGAGCCTATGCCAACAATTTTTCACAAGAAGAATTAATTCAGGCAATTGAATATGCACACAAGTTTCATAAGAAGATATATTTAACTATAAACACACTGGTAAAAGAATCTGAAATAAAAGATGTTGTTTCATATTTAAGACCTTATTATGAAGCGGGACTTGATGCGGTACTAATACAAGACTTAGGTGTGTTGATGATAGTGAAAGAGCATTTTCCAGATTTGGAACTTCATGCAAGTACACAGATGACAGTTACTACGGTAGAAAGTGCTATGGAACTTAAAAAGTTGGGAATGAAGCGTGTAGTTCCAGCAAGAGAATTATCTTTGAATGAAATAAAAAAGATAAAAGATGAAACGAATCTTGATGTTGAGTGTTTTGTACATGGAGCCCTTTGTTACTGTTATTCAGGCCAGTGTTTTATGAGTAGTATGATTGGTGGAAGAAGTGGAAACCGAGGAAGATGTGCAGGAACTTGTAGATTACCATTTGATATTTATGATGGGAATCAAAGAATTCAAAATCAAGGACAGAAGTATTTGTTAAGTCAGAAGGATTTATGCACCATTGATATTTTACCTGAGATCATAGAGGCAGGAGTTGATTCTCTAAAAATTGAAGGAAGAATGAAGAATCCAGAATATGTGGGAGAAGTTACTCGTATTTATCGGAAATATACAGATTTATATTTGAGTCAGAAGCCTTATAAGGTGGATGAAAATGATCGATTAATTTTGTTAGAATTATTTAATCGTGGTGGGTTTACCAAAGGTTATTATAAGCAGCATAATGGGAAAGATATGATGGCAATGCACCGTCCCAACCATCAAGGGATTAAGATTGGTGTTATTGAAAAATTAAAAGGTGGAACTCTAAGTTTTAAACTAGAAGAGAATCTTCATAAGGGAGATATCCTTGAAATATCCATTCATGATACAGATTGTGTGGAATTAACTTCTCCGTTAGAAGAAAAAAAGGGGAATATGGTTACCTTAAATGGTCAAAAGCTTCGCAAGCTGAAACTTGGGATGCCTATTTATCGTACCAAAAATCAAAAGCTTCGCAGTGAGCTAGAGGAACACTTGAAAACTAAAAATAAAGAAAAACTTAAGGGAAAAGTCAAGTTTTTAGTTGGAAAACCTGTTACCCTAGAGATATGCTCCACACAAGAAGATATTTTTGTAGAAGGTGCTATGGTAGATGTGGCACAGAACCGACCTATGGATAAAGCACAGATTGCAAAGCAGTTAAAGAAGACAGGCGAAACAGATTATGTTTTTGAATCTTTAGAAGTGGAAGTTCAAGGGGCAGGTTTTCTTCCAGTAAAGGCGTTAAAAGATTTACGGCGAAAAGCATTTGATGCATTGGAAGAAGCTACAGCTAAAAAGTATCACAGAGAATATCAGGATGTATTTCAGGGGAAAGATGAAAAAAGCAACAAGGAGCATTCGGCAGTGAAAATAAGTGTTGCCATAGACGAAATGAAATACTTTGATCTTGCTGTGGAAAAGGAAAGTGTTTCTCGTATTTATGTTTCATTTTTAGAATTCATTCAAAGAAAAGAAATGTGGAAGAAATTAGATCATGTATCAAAAGAAGTTTTTCTTACACTGCCACAAGTGACAAGAGAACAGACTTTGAAGTTGTTTGAAGAAAATATAGAGCTTATGAAACAAGATGGGGTTCGTGGATTTTTGGTTCAAAGTATGGATCAGATTCACTGGCTCATGAGACATCATATAGACAAACATATGATGCTCAATTACAATGTATATAATTATAATCAAAGAAGTGTAAGATTTTATCAAGAACTTCTTGGAGAACAAGTGAGTTTTACATTTCCAGCAGAATGTAACTTAGAGGAGATGGAGAATCTGGGAATTAACAATGGAGAAATCTATTATTATGGACATTTTCCAGTGATGATATCTGTCCAGTGTCAAAAAAAGGACATGTTAGGATGTGATCATAAACCTACGGTCTTAAGGTTAAAAGATAGAAAGAATCAAGATTTCTATGTGAAAAATCATTGTAAACTTTGTTATAATGAAATCTTAAACGGAGTTTGTACATGGCTTGGGAATGACAATCAGGATGTTATGAAGCTAAATCCAGAGTATGTAAGACTTCATTTTACAATTGAAACAGTAGAGGAAATCAATGAAGTCATTGATAAAACCGCTGCAATTATTTCAGGACAGACAAACCATGTGGACATGGGAGAATATACGAAAGGACATTTCAAGAGAGGAATACTATAGGTGATATTATGATACAATTAGCCTCGATTATTGCGAAATATTTAATATTGATTATGTGTTTAATCTATACATTTTCATGTTTTAATATGTTTCGTAAGAGAAATAAACAAAAGCGAGAAGCATTATTAGACAATCAAGTAATTTATATGTTTATCTTTTTGTTTCTTTGTAATTTTGTTTTATTTTTACACACATTAGATTTTAAAATTTTGATTTTCTTTGCAGCTCAAGTAGTGTTTTTTGAAATTGTTATGATTTTATATCCTAAAATATATAAGAGATGTTCAAGGTTGTTAATTAATAATATGTGTTTTCTATTAGGTGTTGGATTTGTTATTTTAACAAGGTTGTCATTTGAACTTGCTATGAGACAGTTTGGAATTGTGGCAGTGAGTGTAGTAGCAACTGGATTGATTCCACTTATGATGCATAAATTAAAGTTTTGGCACAAGTTAGGTTGGCTGTATGCCTTTGGTGGACTTGGACTATTAGCATCTGTTTTTATTGTGGGAGTTCAAAAAAATGGGGCATATAACTGGGTTAAGATTGGACCAGTATCATTTCAGCCGTCAGAATTCGTAAAAATTGTTTTTATATTTTTTATAGCGGCCATGCTCAGCAAAGCAAAAGAATTTAAGGACTTGGTTAAGATAACCATTATTGCAGGGTTATATGTACTTGTCTTAGTTGCAGAAAAGGATTTAGGAGGAGCACTTCTATATTTCATGACATATCTTATGATGTTGTATGTTGCCACTGGAAAAGTAAAATACCTTTTTGGAGGAATGGGGGGAGGTTCAGTTGCAGCCGTTGTTGCATATCATGTGTTTAGCCATGTGCAAGTGCGTGTTGCAGCGTGGAAGGATCCTTTTTCAATGATTGAGGGAAGAGGACTTCAGGTTTGTCAATCACTCTTTGCCATTGGAACTGGAGGATGGTTTGGACTAGGACTAGGACAAGGAAGACCATATGATGTTCCAGTTAGCGAATCAGATTTTATCTTCTCAGCTATCAGTGAAGAGTTTGGCGTTGTATTTGGAATTTGTATTATCTTTATTTTAATCAGCTGCTTTATTTTATTTATGGATACAGCGACAAGAAGCAGAGGACTATTTAATAAGCTTTTGTGTGTTGGATTTGGTGTGTGCTTTTTGTCTCAAGTATTCCTAAGTGTTGGCGGCGTTACAAAATTTATTCCATCCACAGGAGTTACCATTCCCTTTGTGAGTTATGGAGGAACATCTGTTGCAAGTACCATGATACTTATTAGTGTAATCCAAGGATTATATATGTTAGTAGATAGTGAGGAAGAAGAAAATGAGCGTATGGAACAAGAGAAAAAAGGACAAGAAGTCTCTGGAGAACAACCAACCACTAGAGTTCGGACAAAACCAGTCATTAAAGAAGAAAAAACGCGCTAATCGTCAAATCTTACAGATTACGTATATTTTCGTGGCTCTATTTTTGGCACTTGTGGGATATATAATTTATTTTGTTGCAGTGGAGAGCAGGTCTGTAATTACAGATTCACATAATCGAAGATTAAGTGCATTAGAAAAAAATGTTGTGCGTGGAAAGATTATAAGTAGTGATGGTAAAGTGCTAGCTCAAACGGTGTCAGATGATTCTGGAAATGAAGAACGTTATTATCCATATGGAAGAATGTTTGCACATGTAGTTGGATATAACGATAAAGGAAAGTCTGGAATTGAATCCAAATGGAATTTTGAACTATTAACATCTAATTCTAATATTTTCACACAAATTTCCACAGATTTAAGTGGAGGAAAGAATTTAGGAGATGACGTTTATACTACATTAGATACTTCTGTTCAAAAGGCGGCATACAATGCCTTAAGTGGAGAAAAGGGTGCAGTAGTTGCTATGGATCCACAAACGGGTGCAGTGGTTGCCATGGTTTCAAAGCCAGATTTTCGTCCTGGTAAGGTCGCAAAGAATTGGCAGGAATTGAATACAGACAGTGATGCCATGCTTGTAAATCGTGCAACACAAGGATTATATCCACCAGGTTCTACATTTAAGGTGGTTACAGCGTTAGAATACATGAGAGAGTATGGAGTAGATAATGATTTTAAATACGAATGTACAGGGTATACCAAGATAAATAACGTTAAAATTCATTGCTATGGCGGAGAAGCCCATGGAACTGTCAATATGGAAGAAGCGATAGAGAAGTCTTGTAACACTGCAATTGTTCATATGGCATCTCAATTAAATAAAGGGAAATTGGCATCCCTTGCAACAGACTTGATGTTTGATTCAAAAATACCAATTAATATTGCTGCAAATGCCAGCAGATTTTCATTTAACAAAAAATCAGCGGATAGTGCAATTCCTCAAATTGCAATTGGACAGGGAAGTACATTAATAACACCATTGCAAAATTGCATGGTGATTGCAGCCATTGCAAATGGAGGAACTATGATGGAGCCATATCTTGTTTCTCAGGTGAAGAATTCAGATAATGGTGTTATCAAAGAAACGAAAACAAAAGAGCTGAGTAGTCCTATGACAAAATCAGAGAGTACAGCATTAAAGAAAATGCTGCGAAAAGTGGTAACTAAGGGTACTGGAAGTAAAGCATACTCTTCCAAATACTATTCTTATGGGAAAACAGGATCAGCAGAATACAATTCAGATAAAGATTCTCATGCGTGGTATATTGGAGGGGCAGAATATAATGGAAAAAAATTAGTAGTCAGTGTAATTGTAGAAGGAGGTGGCTCTGGAGGAAAAGTTGCCGCACCAATTGCAAAAGATATTTTTGACGCTTATTTTAATCAATAAGAATCCTCTCTTGAAATCATATATTAATAGAGCTATAATATTACCAAGGAAGCGACAAGACACGAAGGAGCTACGATGGGAGGCTTATATGACGGAGGCAACAAGCTGTGGAGGTGTCGTAATATTTAGAGGGAAGATTCTTCTATTATATAAGAGTTATAGGAACCGATATGATGGATGGGTGCTTCCAAAGGGTACAGTAGAGGAAGGTGAAACTCACGAAGAGACAGCATTACGTGAGGTAAAGGAAGAGTCTGATATTGATGGGACAATTATCAAGTACGTAGGGAAAAGCGAGTATACATTTTATTCATTTCATGAGCAGATTGTAAAGAGTGTTCATTGGTATTTGATGGAGTCTGATAGTTATCATTCAAAACCGCAAAAGGAAGAGTTCTTCGTCGACTCTGGGTACTACAAATTTCACGAGGCTTACCACTTATTAAAGTTTCCCAATGAGAAAGAGATTTTAAAAAAGGCATATGATGAATATAAACAATTAAAGTCTAAGGATCAGTGGGGAAACCATTCAAGGAAAGAATACGGAAAGAAAGACAAAGAAGAATCATGTTAAGGCATGGTTCTTCTTTGCTCTTGTAAAACAACTCCTTGTGATACAGCATGTGACAATACATAATTCTTTTAAAAACATAATACAATATAAAAAAGATGGTTAAGAGAGTTCATATGAAACAATATGTTATGGTATGTACGATTCTTATTTCACTTATTTTTTCACAAGGATATACTCCAATATCTATTTATGCGTCTGAAACAAAAGATATGAATTTAACAGCAAAATCTGCTATCGTCATGGAAGAAAGTTCTGGGAGAGTATTATTTGAACAGAAGAAAAATGAAGAACTTCCACCTGCAAGTGTTACAAAAGTAATGTCTCTTTTATTAATTTTTGAAGCACTAGATCAGGGGCAGATAAAAAAAACAGATATAGTTTCTGTCAGTGAACATGCAGCATCTATGGGCGGTTCACAAGTATTCTTAGAAACAGGAGAAAAACAAAAGGTAGACGATTTACTAAAATGTATGATAATATCAAGTGCAAATGATGCTACTGTAGCCATGGCTGAAAAAGTTGCTGGAAGTGAAACTGCTTTTGTAAAGCGGATGAACCAGAAAGCAAAACAACTTGGTATGAAACATACAAGGTTTAAAAACTGTTGTGGATTGGATACAGACCAGCATTATACTTCATCTTATGACATAGCGCTTATGTCTAGAGCGTTAATTCAAAAGTATCCAGAGGTTTTAAATTACACGAAAATATGGATGGATACGATTACCCACATTACAAGTAAAGGAAAGAAAGAGTTTGGATTAAGTAACACCAACAAAATGATTCGACAATATAATGGTTGCAATGGATTGAAAACTGGAAGCACTGGAAAAGCAAAATTTTGCCTAAGTGCTACAGCAAAGAGAAATGGTATTTCATTAATTGCTGTTGTTATGGGAAGTGATTCTTCCAAAGAGAGAATAAAAGATACAAGTAAGTTATTAGATTATGGTTTTTCTATTTGTCAGAAAATAAAAAGGGTTACCAAATCAAATGAGATTGGAAACTTTAAAGTAGAAAAAGGAAATGAAGATTTCATACAAAGTAAACCTGAATTAGTTTCTAACTTTGTAGTCTTTCACTCTGAAAATTCAAATGACCTAAAAAAAATAATAAAAAAGAAAACACTAATAGCACCAGTAAAAAAAGGAGATGTTATAGGTTATATTATTTTTAAACAGAAAAACAAGATAATACATACACAAAAAATTCTTGCGATACAGTCTGTTGACAAGGCATATTACCTAGATTATTTAAAGAAAATTATAAATCAATATATTTAAATTCATTCGCTGTTTTTCCGAGGAAGAGAAAAACAGTGTATTAAAACATTGAATTTCTAAAAAGAAGAAAAAGAAAGAATTAAATTTTTATAACTTCCCCCTTATAATAAAAACATGTTAAACATGAAAGCAAATTTAAGGAGGAATTAAGATGAGTAATTCATGGCTAGAACTTGAAGGAAAAACAGTAATTGTAACAGGTGGAGCATCTGGAATCGGGAAGGCAGTTGCCCAAGGGTATTTGGATGCTGGAGCAAACGTAGTTGTTTCAGATATGGCACCAGAAGCACCAGAGATGAACGAAGAATGCGGAAAATTTCACTATGTAAAGACAGATGTTACAAATGCAGCACAAGTTGAGGCAATGGTACAAGAAACCGTTGCAACATTTGGAACCGTAGATGTACTAGTAAATAATGCAGGGATTAACATTCCAAGATTACTTGTAGATAAGAAAGATCCAAAGGGTCAATACGAACTTGATGAACAAGTATGGGATAAGGTTTGCAATGTAAACTTAAAAGGAGTGTTCTTCGCTGCTCAGGCAGTAGGAAGAGTCCTAGTAGAAAAAGGTGAAGGTGTTATTATTAACATGTCATCTGAAAGTGGATTAGAAGGATCAGAAGGTCAAAGTGTATATGCTGCAACAAAGAATGCAGTGAATTCATTGACAAGATCATGGGCAAAGGAACTAGGAAAACAAGGAGTCAGAGTTGTAGGAGTTGCACCAGGAATTATGGAAGCAACAGGACTTAGAACATTAGCATATGAATCAGCCTTAGCATACACAAGAGGAATTACAGTGGATGATCTAAGAGCTGGATACAGCAAGACTTCAACCACACCACTTGGAAGATCTGGTAAATTATCAGAAGTAGGAGACATGTGTGTATTCCTTGGAAGTAAGAGAGCATCTTATGTACATGGAATTACAGTGAATGTAGCTGGTGGTAAAACAAGAGGATAGAATATATGAAGCTTTTTAGTGAAGAGAACAGAATGGCAATGATACTGCGGAGTCTTGAGAATCAGCGAATTTGTGATGTTGAAAAAATTGCGGAACGGATCAATGTTTCCTCTAAGACCATTCGTAATGATGTTAAAGAATTAAATTGTTTAATGGGTGGCTATGCTGTGATTAGTAACAAAAAAAGTGATTATAAACTAATTGTCTTTAACCAAACAGGTTACGAAGAAATACGAGATAGAATTTACCAGCAAGAGGAGTATTTTAACTCACCTCAGACGCGTATGGCTTATATATTTTGGCAGCTTATGGATGCAAAACATCCGTACTTGATTGATGATTTAGCGGAAGAGATGAAAGTTGGAAGAACTACAACAAACAGTGACTTGAAAAAACTTCGTGAGTCCATTAGAAAATATGATTTGGATATCGTAGGAAGAGCGAATACGGGATTGACATTAGATGGAGATGAATTGAATATAAGATTTTATCTTCTTGAGAACGTCTACGAACAAATTTATTTAAACTTTCCACTTGGTGCAAAGTTACGAAGAGTGCTTTATAAAATGCAAGAAGAATATTCATTGGATGCCTTAGGTTTTGGATTATTTTATCGGTCGTTTGTTATTATGATTGACCGCCTGCAAAATAAACATTACATCAAGGAATTAGGAGAAAAATATCTAAGACTTGAAGGCAATCCAATCTATAAAATTGTATATAAATTATCATTAGACATTGAAAATCTCACAGGAATTTTGGTTCCTAAATATGAAAAAATATATTTATGTCTGCCGTTAGTGGGTATGAGAACACCGGCAAATATTAAGGGAATTGAAAATTATATAACGATTTCTGAGGATGCAGCGGATTTGATTATTGAAATATTAAATCGAATCAAAGATGAACTAGGAGTCGATGTGATTGTAAATGAATTGTTCGATGATTTTGTATATCATGTATTTTTTATGATTAATCGTTTGAACTATGGAATTCATATACGGAATGAAATTGTGGATGATATAAAAGATGAATATTCCTTAGCCTATAAGATGGCTCAAATTGCAAAAGAAGTGATTGAAAAGACATGTGAAATTCAGGTTTCAAAAGACGAGATGGGATTTTTGGCAGCATATTTTGGAGTGTTCTTAATCGAACAAACCAAAGAGCAAAGACCTTGTAAAATTGCAATTGTCTGTGGATCAGGTAAAATCATTGGCCGCTTGATTGCAAATCAAGTGAAAAACATATTTGAAATAGAGCCAATTGTAAAGTATTACTATGACGAGCATTTTAAAGTACCCGATGATGAACGATTTGACTTTATCATCACAACAAATAAGTCAAAGATTCAAACTTCAATTCCTGTAATTTATACAGATGAGGTTTTTGATAAACAATTATTGAAAAGTAAGATTTTAAGTGTGAAATATCTAAAGGAAATGAATATTCCTGTTCGCCAAGGCCTTGATTCATTGTTTTTAAATATGATTGATGAAGACAGATTCTATATTTTAGATTCAGAACTTTCATATGAGGAGAACATGATTGTAATGTCAGATGACATGGTGGAAAAAGGATATTTAGATCAAGATTTTACAAATCGACTTCTCAAAAGAGAAGAAGAGTCAACGATGATATTTGATGAAAATATTGCATTTCCTCACACAACAACTACCAAACAAAACCTCTGCCTTGGACTTGGAATATATAAGAAGACAGAAAACAGTAATGGCGAAGGGGTTAAGCTGATTATCATTTTAGGAATTCCAGAATCCTTACAAGATGATTCTATATTAGTACAATTGTATGATGATGTGCTTTCTATTGCCAATCGACCAGACGTGGTTGAAAAGCTTAGAGATATTGATAGTTACCGAGACTTGTTGATTTATTTTTCAGAGGAAAATAATATTTTTAGATAAATATAAAGGAGGAAATTATGACATATTATTTATTAATTGCAGGAACATTATTAGCAGCTTTCCTATTGCAATTTGTATTTTCAATGTATCAAATGAGAAGTTTCAATGCATTCTACACAAAACTTAGAAAAATGGGACGAGTTGCCATTGGAAAAAGCAAAGGTATTATTTATGCTGGATGCATTGCTATGTTTGCAGTTGATGAAAATGGAATAATCATAACAGGAAGCTGTATGGAAGGTGTGACATTTCTAGCAAAATTCAAAGAGTTTGACCAATTTAATGGAAGATTTGTTGGTTCTCTTACAAAAGAAGATTGTGCAGGAATTGGAGTGCCAAAACAAAGAGCTGTTGTTAATGCATCCTCTAATTACAACACCGCCATGAGTGGTGGAGAGATTGTGGAAAAACCAGGACTGTTAACCCGTATTGCAAATGTGGTTTATGGAAAAGGAAACACAAAGAAAACTTGCAGTTAGAAAAGGAGAACATATATGAAGATTATAGTAAAATTCGCATCAGGATTTATGGGATTATTTGATACAGGTGCTTCAACATTTACAGGTTGGGTTACTAGTATTGTACCAAAAGTATTATTATTACTTATTTTAATGAACACAATTATTGCCCTTGTGGGACAAGAAAGAATTGATAAATTTGCAAAAGTATGCTCAGGAAACGTGATTTTAGCATATGGATTATTGCCATTCCTTTCAGCATTTATGCTAGGAAATCCAATGGCGCTTTCAATGGGTAAATTCTTACCAGAAAGAATGAAACCAAGTTATTATGCGTCAGCATCATTCCATTGCCATACAAATAGTGGTATTTTTCCACATATTAACCCAGGTGAAATCTTTATTTACATGGGAATTGCAGCAGGAATTCAAACATTAGGATTAGATCAGACAGACTTAGCCATGCGTTATTTATTAGTTGGTTTAGTTATGAACTTCTTCGCAGGATGGGTTACAGACTTTACAACGAAGATGGTTATGAAACAACAAGGAATCGAACTAAGTAATGAGTTGGACTAAGAATTAGGAGGATTAAAAAATGGCAGAATATAATTCAATTACAATAAAAAAAGGTAGTGGCGGATTTGGTGGACCATTAACAGTTTGCCCAAAAGATGGAAAAGATGTATTATTATTTATAACAGGCGGTGGAGCTGAGCCAGATATTGTTCAGAAGATTGTTGATTTAACAGGATGTCGTGCTGTCAATGGATTTAAAACAGCAGTACCTGAAGAAGAAATCTTCTTGGTAATTATTGACTGTGGTGGAACTCTTCGATGTGGAATTTATCCACAAAAGAGAATTCCTACAATCAATGTAAATCCAGTAGGAAAATCTGGACCAATGGCAAAATACATCACAGAAGATATTTATGTATCTGGTGTTGGAATGAACCAAATTGAAGCAGCTGATGGAAGTACAGCACCAATTGCTTCTGAGGCAAAAGAAGAGGCAAAACCAGAAAGAGAATTTAAATATAGCTCAGATAAGAAAGTTTCTGAAACATTAGGAGAAACATCAAAGTCAAGCTTTATTCAAAAATTTGGTATGGGAGCTGGTAAAGTTGTAGCTACATTTAACGCAGCTGCAAAAGAATCAGTAAACACAGTATTGCACACAATTTTACCATTCATGGGATTCGTAGCATTATTAATTGGTATTATCCAAGGATCTGGATTTGGTAACTGGTTTGCAGCATTATTAAAACCACTTTGTGGAAATATTATTGGACTTGTTATTTTATCGTTTATCTGTGCGATTCCAGTATTATCTTGTTTATTAGGACCAGGAGCTGTTATTGCTCAAATTATCGGTACATTAATCGGTGTTGAAATTGGAAAAGGAAACATTGCACCATCTTTAGCATTACCTGCATTATTTGCAATCAATGCTCAATGTGCATGTGACTTTATCCCAGTTGGACTTGGACTTGCAGACGCAGAACCAGAAACGGTAGAAGTTGGTGTACCATCTGTATTATACTCACGATTCATTATTGCTATCCCTCGAGTATTAGTTGCATTTGCTGCTAGTGCAGGATTATATAGCAAATAGTTAAAGAAAGAAAGGAAAGAAAGACATGATTTATCAAACAACAGTAAAAGGAATGGGAGCAGATGTCAATGCATTTGCTGGAGAAGGAATTTTTGTATCATTTGGAAATCAAGCACCAGAGACACTAAAGGATTTTTGTTACATTGTAGATTTAAATCCAGTAGAAGGAGAATTGAAGGCTGGATGCAAGCTTGTAATCGACGGAGAAGAACATAAAATTGTTCAAGTTGGAGACGTTGCACAGGAAAACCTACATAATCTAGGACATGTTACATATTCTTTCAACGGAAGTGGAGAATGTCTGCCAGGATCAATTTGTGTAGAAAAAGCTGAATTACCACAACTTAAAGTAGGAAGCACAATCAAGATTGTTGAATAAGTCTTTCTTTACTTTCAAGTTAGAAGCAGGGACCATGGTCAAAGTAAGACCATAGTCCTTGCTTTTTTTATAGAATTTTAGTAGAATATATAAGTATATATGTATTAGAAAGCGAGTTTATATGATTTATATAATTATAATACTACTACTGATTCTTTTGGCGGTTGTTATTTTAAGCATTCGAGAGAATCAAAGTTTGGAACTAGAGTCATATGATGTTGTTTCCAGCAAGCTGCCAGAAGCATTTGATGGATTTAAGATTATATTTTTAACAGATCTTCATAGCAATGAATTTGGTTTTGAGAATGAACGACTTCATCAATTGATTGATGATGCACATCCAGACGTTATTGTTGTTGGTGGAGATATGATTGTTGGAAGACCAGAAGAAGATTTAAAGATTACTCTAGAATTTATGAGTAAACTATCAAAGAAATATCGTATTTATTGTGGAGATGGGAATCATGAGCTTCGGTTAAGCCGTATGGAAGAGGTTTACGGAGTGAAGTATAAAGAATACGTCTCAAGATTAAAAGAAGCAGGAGTGATTCATTTAAGTGATGAAGGAGCATTCCTAGACAATGGAATTGATGCAATTCGTATTACAGGATTGGATTTAGAGTTTGAACAGTACAAAAAGTTTAAGACAACACCGATTCAGGTGCGACAGATTATTGATAAAATTGGGGTTCCAGAAGAAGACTTTTTTCAGATTCTATTGGCACACAATCCCAATGGATTTAAGCAATATGCCAATTGGGGAGCTGATTTAGTGTTAAGTGGACATTACCATGGTGGAATGGTAAGAATTCCTAAGATTGGTGGTGTAATATCTCCACAATTTCAACTATTCCCAAAGTATGACAGCGGTAAATATACAATTGGAAAATCAACGATGATATTAAGTCGTGGATTGGGAAATCATTCGATTAAGATTCGCTTATGGAATAAACCAGAAGTTTCTTTGATTACATTAAGAAAAGCAGAGGATGAACATGGCGATTGAAGTTAAGTTAAATACGTTTGAAGGTCCCTTGGACTTGCTTCTCCACTTGATTGAGAAGAATAAAGTAGATATTTATGACATTCCGATTTCTCAGATTACAGAGCAGTATTTGGAATATGTGAAGGCTATGGAGGAAGAAGACTTAGATGTTATGAGTGAATTCCTCGTGATGGCTGCAACCTTACTTAAGATTAAGACGAAGATGCTGCTTCCAAAACTTGAAGAAGAGGAAGATGAAGATGATCCAAGAGAAGAATTGGTTCGTCGTTTAATTGAATATAAGATTTATAAGTATGCATCAATGCAGTTAAAAGACCGAGAATATGAGGCGGCAAAGGTATTTTTTAAACAAAAGAGACTGCCAGAAGAGGTTCTTATGTATAGGGAAGAAGTGAATCCCAAAGATGTCATTGGAGATTTGACACTTCTTGAACTTCAGAAAGTATTTCAGTTTGTTATGCGAAAGCGTGTGGATAAGTTAGATCCTATCCGAAGTAAATTTGGAGAAATTAAAAGAGAAGAAATTAGTTTAGAGGACAAGCTTGTTGAAGTGGAGAATTTGATTTTCCAAAAAAGACAATTGATTTTTAGGGAGTTATTAGAGGGACAAGAATCAAAAGAGATGGTTGTTGTTACTTTTTTATCTATTTTGGAGTTAATTAAAGTTGGAAAAGTAAATGTTATACAAGAAGGAATCGGGCAGGAGATTCAAATTCAAGCATTGGAGTAATTAATAATATGAAAGAAAAGCAGGCTATTATAGAGGGAATTCTCTTTTCTATGGGGACAAGTGTATCAAAGAAGCAATTAATAGAGGCACTTGATATTTCGGAAGAGCTGTTTCTCTATTTAATAGAACAATTGAAGATAAAATATAATAATAAAGATAGTGGAATAAAGTTGTTAGAGCTGGATGGGTCCTATCAATTATGTACAAAGGAAACATGTTATGAGAATCTGATTTCCATTGTGAATCATCCACAAAAACCAAAATTAACAGAAGTTATGTTAGAGACATTGTCAATTATTGCGTATAAGCAGCCAGTAACGAAGCAGGAGATAGAGGCGATTCGCGGAGTGAAGTGCGATCATGCAATTAATAAGTTATTAGATTATAATTTAATCCGAGAGGCTGGGCGTCTAGATGCAATTGGAAGACCAATTTTATTTCGAACTACAGAGGAATTTTTACGATCCTTTGGGGTGGAATCTATGAAAGATTTACCTAAAATCGAAAAAGAACAGGTGGAAGATTTTAAACAGGAGGCACAGGAGGAAATTATATTCGCTTTGGAAGAAAAAGAAGAGTAGACATAGAAAGGAAGCACTATATGGGAAAAATTACGGGAAATCAAATGCTTGTAAAAGCATTGCAGAAAGAAGGGGTTGAGAAAATCTTTGGATACCCTGGAGCTTGTGTTATTGATATTTTTGATGAATTATATAAACAGGAAGAGATGGAGTTAGTATTACCACGTCATGAACAGGCTTTAGTTCATGCAGCAGATGGGTATGCCAGATCTACGGGAAAAGTGGGTGTTTGTATTGCTACAAGTGGTCCTGGAGCAACAAATTTAGTAACAGGAATTGCAACAGCAAATTATGATAGTGTTCCCCTTGTTTGTTTCACAGGACAAGTACCATTAACATCCATTGGAAATGACAGTTTTCAAGAGATTGATATTGTTGGTGTAACACGTAATATTGCCAAGTTTGTGATTGTCTGTCGTAAGAGAAGCGACTTAAACCGTATTATAAAAGAAGCCTTTTACATTGCGAAAAGTGGACGTCCAGGTCCTGTATTAATTGACCTTCCAAAAGATGTAATGGGAGAGCTTGGAAGTGATATTTATCCAGAAGAAGTAAATATTCGAGGATACAAACCAAATACTAAGGTTCATATTCCGCAAGTACGTAGAGCCATGCGGACTCTATTAAAAGCAAAAAAACCATTATTCTTAATCGGTGGTGGTACCAAGATTGCCAATGCACATCAAGAGATGGTAAAATTAGCGGAACTTGTAAGAGTGCCAGTGATTACTACGATTATGGGAAGGGGTGTTCTTCCAACAAATCATCCTTTATACTATGGGAATATAGGGATGCATGGAAGTTACGCTGCCAACGAAGCAGTAACAAATTGTGATGTATTATTTTCAATTGGAACAAGATTTAATGACAGAATTACTGGAAAACTTGGAACTTTTGCTCCTCATGCAAAGATTATACATATTGATATTGATACAGCATCTATTTCTAAAAATGTAACGGTTGATATTCCAATTGTTGCAGATGCCAAGGAAGCGATTGTTGAATTAATTAAAGTGGCAGAAGAACATCCAGCAGTGGATACATCAAAATGGCTTGACATGATGGATGCTTGGAAAGCAAAACATCCAATCAAGATGGAAGAAACAAATGAATTGAATCCACAGGAAATTATCGAAGCTATCAATGAGAACTTCAAAGAATCAATTGTTGTGACAGATGTAGGTCAAAATCAAATGTGGGCAACACAGTTCGTTGAATTATGGGGGAAAAGCCAGTTCTTAACATCAGGGGGACTAGGCACCATGGGATATGGTTTTCCAGCGGCACTTGGAGCTCAAATAGGAAATCCTGACCGCGAAGTTGTTGCAATCTGTGGAGATGGCGGAGTGCAAATGAATATTCAGGAGATGGCAACTGCAGTCATTCAGGAATTGCCAGTTGTTTTGTGTGTTTTGAATAATGGATATTTAGGAATGGTTCGTCAATGGCAGGATTTATTTTATCAAAAGAGATATGGTGGAACCTGTTTGATGAGAAGAAAAGAATGTGAACATTTTTGTGGGAAAGCAGACCGTATAACTTGTCCACCATATACACCTGACTTTATAAAATTAGCAGAGAGTTATGGAGCCCAGGGAATACGAGTAACGAAGAAAGAAGAAATCAAGGCTGCATTTGACCAGGCAAAAGCAAAAAAAGATGGTCCAACATTAATTGAATTTATAATTGACCGGGAAGAGCTTGTTATGCCAATGGTAAAAGGCGGCGGTTCCCTTACTGATTTAATCATGAGCAGAGAAGAAAGGAGAAAATAAAATGGAAAAAAGATGGTTATCTTTATATGTAGAAAATCGAGTTGGTGTATTAGCAAAAATTTCAGGTTTATTTTCAGGAAAATCATACAATCTTCAAAGCTTAACAGTAGGGCCTACAGAGGATGAGACTGTATCAAGAATGACAATTGCAGTTGAGAGTGATGATGCAACCTTTGAACAGATTAAAAAGCAGTTAAACCGCAGCGTAGAAGTAATTAAAGTAATTGATTATACAACCATGTCAATTCGCATGAAAGAAATTATGTTCATCAAGGTTAAAAGCTGTACTCAGCGAGATAAAAATGAAATTTTTCAAATGGCAGAAGTTTTCCGATTCTTAGTAAAAGATATGGGGAAGGACAGCGTTCTAATTGAAGCAATTCGTACAGAAGCAAAGAATAATTCAATTTTGAATGTATTTAAAAGCCGTTTTACTAATATTGAAGTTGTACGTGGTGGAAGTGTTGCAATTGACTCCATCAGTATGCAGGATCGATGACAAAAAAGCTGTGTATACAATATGTATATACGGCTTTTTATAAGTGTGCCAAGCATGGCACTAATCTAGTCAGTGAAAGTCTAATCACGGGTATTTACCGCCAAGTGTAGCGGAGCGCAAGTTGGTGTCAGTAATGACATAGATGAAGGAAGCGCATAGCAAAGT